>DATJXI010000063.1:0-15452 GCA_035500275.1 Roseiarcus sp.
GCCTGGGCGGTCTTCCGCTATATCCAGTTGCCCAAGATGCGGGGGGTGCTGACGATCGCAATCCTGCTGCGGTTCGTGTTCAGCTTCCTAATCTACACGGAGCCGTTCGTTCTGACGGGCGGCGGACCCGGCGACTCGACGACGTTCCTGTCCATCTATCTCGTGAAGATCGCTGTCGGCGAATTCGATGTCGGACGCGCCGGGGCCTTCTCAATCATCTACTTCCTGATCGTGCTGGCGTTTAGCTACCTCTTTTATCAGGTGCTGCAGCGCGTCGGCACGGGAGAGAAGCGATGAAGTCCCAGGCCGCCGCAGTCGCCGGCCACTGGGACGGCGAACAGGCCGGCGCCGCAAAGCGGACGGTCGCCGGGCGAAGCCTGGCCATGAGGATGCCGCTGCGGACCGTGGGCCTCGTCGCCTACCTCGCGCTCCTGCTGCTGCCGATCTACTGGATGCTCAACATGTCGTTGCGCGACAACAACGACATCATGACGCGCCTCGCGTTCTATCCGCAACATCCGACGTTTCAGAACTACGCGAAGATACTGACGGACCCGGCGTGGTACATGGGCTACGTCAATTCATTCGCCTACGTCAGCCTCAATACAATTATCTCGCTCGCGGTGGCGCTGCCGGCCGCCTATGCGTTTTCGCGTTACCGATTCCTCGGCGACAAGCACCTGTTCTTCTGGCTTCTGACGAATCTCATGGCCCCGTCGGCTGTATTCCTGCTGCCGGTCTTCCAGTTCTATTCAGCGTTGGGGCTGATCGACACTTATATCGCGGTGGCGCTCGCTCACACGTTGTTCAACGTGCCGCTGGCCGTGTGGATCCTCGAAGGCTTCATGTCGGGCGTGCCCAGGGAAATCGACGAGACCGCCTTCATAGACGGCTATTCGCTCCCGCGCTTTTTCATCGTCGTGTTCCTGCCTTTGATCCGCGCCGGCGTCGGCGTGACGGCGTTCTTCTGCTTCATGTTCTCCTGGGTGGAGCTTTTGTTCGCGCGCACCCTCACGATCACGGCGGCAAAGCCCATTGCGGCGGTGATGACGCGCACGGTCAGCGCATCCGGGCTCGATTGGGGTCTGCTGTCGGCTGCCGGCGTTCTCACCATCGTACCAGGAGCGTTGGTGATTTATTTCGTGCGCAACTACATCGCCAAGGGCTTCGCCCTCGGCCGCGTCTGAAAGGCGGGAAATCATGAGCTTGGCGTGGATGGTCTGGACGCTGCCGACGGCGATTTTCTTCGCCTTCATCGCTGCTATCCTGGTCTCGATGACGGTCTGGCAGGCCGTAGCGCCGAGCCCCGAGCGAAGGGGTTTTCTGCCGATCGCCACGACGCCAGGGGATCGTTTGTTCATCGGTCTTCTGGTCGGCGCTTACATAAACTTGGCCTGGATCGGTCTGACGAATGCGAGCCTCTGGTTCGCGCTCGCGATCACGGTGGTCTGGATGATCGTCGTCATGCGCTGGGGCTGATGACACGGGAGGAAATTGAGGACGTATCGCTCAGTGTTTCGGGCCTTCGCACTGGCGACGCTCGCCGGAAAGCCGGCTTTTTGGAAGGTCGATGAAAAGAGAGGAAACCGAAATGTTCGATACAGGGAGGAAATGGAGGCTCAAAAGCGTCCTCCTAGGCTGCGCCGCGATGGCGGCCATATCGTTTGCCGCGCCGGTCAGGGCGGAGGACGCGAGCCTTCCGCCGGATCGGGTGGCGGCGGCCAAGAAGTGGATCGACAACGAGTTCCAGCCGTCCACGCTGACGAAGGATCAGCAGCTTCAGGAATTGGAATGGTTCATCAAGGCTGCCGAACCCTTCAAGGGGATGAGCATCAAAGTCGTGTCAGAAAGCATTCCGACCCACGCCTACGAGTCTGGGACGCTTACCAAGGCTTTCGAGGAAATCACGGGCATCCATGTCGTCCATGACGTGATTCAGGAGGGCGACGTCGTCGAGAGATTGCAGACCCAGGTGCAGACGGGGCAACCCATCTACGACGCATACATCAACGACGACGACTTCATCGGCTTCCACGCACGCTATCCGTATACGATCAATCTGACCGACTGGATGGCGGGCGACGGCAAGGACGTGACGGACCCGCATTTCGATCTCCAGGATTTCCTTGGCCTGCAGGATGCGACCGGACTGAAGGACCGTGGGTTCGACGGGAAGCTCTGGCAGTTGCCCGACCAGTCGTTCATCAACGTCTACTGGTTCCGCAAGGACTGGTTCGACAACCCCGATCTGCAGAAGAAATTCAAGGAGAAATACGGGTATGAACTTGGCGTGCCGGTAAACTGGTCGGCCTACGAGGACATCGCCAAATTCTTTGCCGATGACGTCAAGGAGATCGACGGCAAGGCGGTGTTCGGCCATATGGACTACGGCAAGAAGTCGCCCGACCTCGGCTGGCGATTTACCGACGACTGGCTCGGCATGGCCGGCGAAGGCGATAAAGGCATACCGAACGGCTATCCGGTGGATGAATGGGGCATCCGCATGGAAGGTTGCGTCCCGGTCGGGGCCAGCGTCACGCGCGGCGGCGCAGCCAATAGCCCGGCGGCTAACTACGCGTTGCGTAAGTATATGGATTGGCTGCGCGAATATGCGCCTCCGGGAGCTCTGGGCATGGACTTCTATCAGGAGCTGCCTAGCTTGACCAAAGGCAACGTCGCCCAGCAGATCTTCTGGTATTCGGCTTTCACGGCCAACATGCTGGAGCCGAAGAGCAAGGGCAACAATACGGTCGATGACAACGGCAAGCCCTTGTGGCGCATGGCGCCGACGCCGCACGGCGCGTATTGGGAGCCCGGAATGAAGGCGGGCTATCGGGACGAGGGCTCGTGGACGCTCCTGAAGAAGGTCCCGCTGGAGCGGACCAAGGCGGCTTGGCTCTATGCCCAGTTCATCACGTCGAAGACAGTGGACCTGAAGAAGTCCCATGTCGGGCTGACGTTCATCCGTAAGAGCACGGTGGACGACAAGTCGTTCGACGACCCGACCGGCGACAAATATGGCGGCCTGATCCAGTTCTTCCGTGGCCCCGGGATCAAGTACTGGACGCCGACCGGCCTCAATGTGCCCGACTACGCGAAATTGGCGCAACTCTGGTGGCAGAACATCGGGGAGGCCGTCGCCGGCGAAGTCACTCCGGAGCAGGCGCTCGACAATCTGGCGAAGGCGCAGGACCAGGTGATGGAGCGTATCGGCCGCTCGGGCCTGCAGGGCGATTGCGGTCCGAAGCTCAATCCCGAGAAATCGGCCGAGTACTGGTACTCGCAGCCGGGCGCGCCGAAGCCGAAGCTCGATAATGAAAACCCCAAGGGCGAGACCATACCGTATGACGAGATCATGAAGATGATGGCCGACGGCAAACTGCCGCTCTAACCAGAACGAACGCGCGCTGCCGCTTCGGCAAGACGCGGCAGCGCGCTCTTTCGATTCGAAGGCGCTATTGCCGATTGGCGTCCGGCAAGTGGCCGCGACGCTCCAGCGGATGGCGCATAATGTTGAAGGCGCCGCGATCAAGCGCAGCCCAATCGCAGGCCATTGGCGCAATATGAGCGAAGCAATTGATGGCCGACCATATCCTCGCCATTGACCAGGGCACGACGTCGACCCGAGCGATCGTCTTTGACGCCTCCTTGAAGATCATCGGCGTCAGCCAGCAGGAGTTTCCGCAACACTACCCGCGGTCGGGCTGGGTCGAGCACGACCCGGAGGACCTGTGGCGCACGGCCGTCGAGACGTCGCGCCGGGCGCTGGCGAAGGCTGGGGTTGCGGCGGACGATCTCGCAGGAATCGGCATCGCCAGCCAGCGCGAGACGGTTGTCGTCTGGGAGCGGGCGACCGGCAAGCCGATCCACAAGGCAATCGTCTGGCAGGACCGACGGACGGCCGAACTCTGCGCGCGGCTCCGCGCGGACGGATGCGAGTCCGAGGTGGCCGCCAAGACCGGATTGCTTCTCGATCCCTATTTCTCGGCCACCAAGGTCGCATGGCTGCTCGATGAGGTCCCAGGCGCGCGCCCGCGGGCCGAGCGCGGAGAACTCGCCTTCGGCACCGTCGACAGCTTTCTTCTGTGGCGGCTCACAGGGGGCAAGGCGCACGTGACCGACGCGACCAACGCGTCCCGAACTCTGCTGTACGACATCCAGTCCGGCCGCTGGGACGAGGACCTCCTGTCGCTTCTCCGCGTGCCGGCGGCTGTGTTGCCGGAAGTGAAGGATTGCGCGGCGGAGTTCGGCCTCACAGAGCCGTCCATTCTTGGAGCAGCCATTCCAGTGCGAGGCGTCGCCGGCGATCAACAGGCCGCGACGATCGGGCAGGCCTGCTTCGAGCCCGGCATGCTGAAGTCGACTTACGGGACGGGATGTTTCGCCCTGCTCAACACGGGCGCCGACGTTGTCGCCTCGCGACATCGGCTGCTGACCACGATCGCTTATCAGCTTGGGGGCAAGCGAACCTATGCGCTTGAAGGCGCGATCTTCGTGGCGGGAGCGGCGGTCCAATGGCTGCGCGACGGGCTCGGCGCGCTGCGATCGGCGGCGGAGAGCGGCCCGATGGCGGCCGAAGCCGACCCCGAACAGGACGTGATCCTGGTGCCAGCGTTCGTCGGCCTTGGCGCGCCGCACTGGGACGCCGACGCCCGCGGCGCCATTTTCGGGCTCACGCGCGCGACGGGCGCGAAGGAACTCGCCAAAGCGGCGCTTGAGAGCGTTTGCTTCCAGACGGCCGACCTCATCGACGCGATGCGCCGGGACTGGGGCGGCGTCGGCGACACGGTGCTGCGCGTCGACGGCGGCATGGTCGCCTCCGACTGGATGATGCAACGCCTCGCCGATCTGATCGGGGCGCCGGTCGATCGCCCGTCGGTGCTTGAGACGACGGCGCTCGGCGCAGCCTATCTCGCGGGACTTGAGGCCGGCCTTTGTCCTGCGCCCGCGGAATTCGCGAGAACATGGGCGCTCGAACGTCGCTTCTTGCCGTCGATGCTGGAGGTCGAGCGGACTCGAAGGCTGGCTTCGTGGCGGAGCGCGGTCACGCGACTGCTCGCCCCGATGTAGGAACCGCCTGCCGATTGAGGCGCGTCGTGCGGCCAGACCTCCCGCACAACGCTTGGCTCGGCCGCGAGCAGCCCCGGCGAACGGCTGCTCCTAGCGCCTTCCTTCCATACCGGGATCGGCCAGGAGCGTCGATTTGACCCGGTCGCCAAGCCGTCGGCGAACGACCGCGACTTGCGCGCTCCGGCCGTCCACGCCGACGATCGCGGCGATCATTGGTCACGATGCCGACGAGCTGCTGGCGTTGGCGAGCCGCGTCGCATCCGACCTGACGGACATCATCCGCGAGCGGCCCAGGGAAATGGCTGATTTCCTGCGGGCCGCAACGGGACTGGCGGCCGAGGATATGGCTCGTCTGGCGCGGCAGGCCCGGAGGGCGAGGGGAAAAATAGGCGCGGCTGAAGCGGAGCGCCGGACGATGCAGATGAGGATGAAACGAGCATGGCCCTTCGAGTTCCCGCTCTAGCTGACGATGCCATTGAACGTGACGCCGAGGTTTGCTTGCACCTATACGCCCACGCCGCCGGCGCGCGTACAAAGAGAAAGTAAACGCATGAAGGTCATGCGTAGCACCCATATCTCATTGACGTCCGCACCGGATCGGATAGCCTCTCATCTGCACACGGATTGCTTCGATCCTTCGCCGGAAGATCCGGAGCTCTGGAGTCGCCCAAATGCGAACCTTGCGGTGATAGCGCCCGACAATTCTCGCCGGTTTGAACGCAGGCGAAACCCGCCGCAAGAGGATAGGCCGGCCGCAGAAGGCGGAGCCCGGTCGGAATCCGTTCAGTCTCTCATTCGCGCGCTCGCCATCATCAATCATCTCTCCGAGGCGGAGGAGGGCGTTCAACTCACCAGAATTGCCGAGGCCGTCCATCTCGCGCCGTCGACTGTCCATAGGCTCCTGACGACGCTCGAACAGGAGCGTTACGTGCGATTCGACACAGAACGACGGCTATGGTCTGTCGGCGTCCAGACGTTTGTGGCCGGTTGCGCCTTTCTCAGGACGCGCGACCTCGTCGGCATCGCGCGCCCGTATATGCGCGCGCTGATGGAGCAATGCCGCGAGACGGTGAACCTCGCAGTCCAGAACGAACGCGAAGCGATATATGTGCATCACATCGAGCATCCGGCGATCGCGCATTCCCGGGCGAGGCCGGGCGCGCGGGTTCCCCTCTATTGCTCGGGGGTCGGCAAGGCCTTGCTCGCGGCCATGTCCGACGGCGAGCTTGACAGGCTCTTGCCCGAGGACGGGGCGCGGCGGCTCACCGCAAAGACCATTGTCGGCCGCTCATATCTGCGCGAGGACATCGCGCTCATCCGGGAGCGCGGATTCGCCGTCGACGACGAGGAGCACGCGGTCGGTCTGCGCTGCGTCGCGGCCTTGGTGTTCAACGAGGTCCGCGAGCCGATGGCGGCGATCTCGATATCCGGGCCGGCGACGCGGATCTCGCATTCGAACATCCCGCGCCTGGGAGAGCTGTTGCGTCAGAAGGCCGCCGAGATCACCGCCAAGCTTGGCGGTGCCGGTCCCACGGCTCTTGGAGACATTGAGATGACCAGCGGCCGTGCAGCGTTGACCGGCGATGCCTGAGGGCTCGCCGCCAACCCACGACGAGCGGCTCGCGGTTGACCGCGGGCGGGCGACGAGAATGACTGCGGGTGCCCGCTTGCGATCAAGGAGCCGGTCAAGACGGTCGGCGGCCGTCGGCCCTATGCGACGACGCTGTTCGATTTCGTCCGCCGGGCGATGCGGTTCGACGCGCCTCAGTCCCTGTCGCCGTCGGAAACCTACGCCGTCTGCGCCTACTTCCTGTTCCTCAACGGGACTCTGCCCGCTGAAGCGGCCGTCGACGCGACGTCCCTTCAGCAGGTTGGAATTCCCAACAGGAACGCGTTCGTGAGCCCATACGGGACTGGAGGCCGCTGAGCAGAGCGTTGCGCCCGCTCGGAGGGATTGCTCACCTACAAAGAGTGTTTTCCACAATGCGGAAAATATCGCGATGGGCCTTGGAGCCGAAAGCGTATCGGATATTCTCGAAAGAAACTCGGATTTTGGACGGGAGGACAATGAAGTCTGGGCGGCGAAATCGCTCGGCAGCGCGGCCAGCGTAACGACGCTGACTCCAAGTTCAGAATAGACAGCGGCGGGGGCCGCCCGCTGTCGCGTTCAAAAGATAAAGGTCGGTCTCAAGAGGAACCTAAGGAGAGTGACATGAATCGACGTTACCTTTCCGCAGTTGCGCTCGCGGCGCTGATGATCGGAACCGGCGCCGCGTCCGCGGACGCCCTGCAGACGCTTGAGGGCATGCACATGACGCCGCCGATTGAGTGGCCGACTGTGCCACAGACTGGGCCGAAGGCGGACGCCATCAGGGAAATTTTGAAGGACAAGATCAAGCTGCCACCCGGGTTCCATATCGACCTCTATGCGCTTGTGCCCGACGCCCGTCATATGGCCGTCGGTCCGCAGGGCGTCGTGACGTTCGTCGGCACGCGCAAGACCAAGATCTGGGCGGTGACCGACCGCTCCCGCGCCGGTGTCGAGGGCGGAATCGAGGTCAAGGAATTCGCCCCCACCCTGCCGAAGAAACTGCCGAACGGACCCTGCTTCTCCAAGGACGGCTTTCTGTACGTCGTCGAACAGAACCGCGTCCTGCAGTATCCGGCGGCCGAATTCTTCTACGAGAGCCCCGATGTCGCGGTCGGCGTGGTCGTCCCAGAAGGAGAGCTGATACCTCCGTCGGAAGAAAGCTTCAATCATACCGCGCGCGAGTGCCGCGTCGGCCCTGACAACAAGCTCTATATTCAGCTCGGCCAGCCCTACAACGTGCCGCCAAAAGATAAAGCCGCGCTCTATAGAAAGATTGGCATGGGCGGCATCATCCGCATGGACCAAGACGGCAAGAACCGTGAGGTCTACGCGACGGGTCTGCGAAATCCGGTCGGAATGGATTTCAATCCGAAGGACAAGTCGCTCTGGAGCAACGACAACCAGGTCGACGGCATGGGCGACGACATTCCGCCCGGCGAGATGAACCGCATCGACAAGATGGGCGAAGAGTTCGGCTTCCCGTGGTATGGCGGCGGCCATGTCCGCACCAACGAATACAAGGCGGAGACGCCACCGGCTGACGTAATCTTCCCCGAAGTTGAGCAAGTCGCACATGCGGCCGACCTCGGCCTCTCCTTCTACACCGGCGACATGTTCCCGGCGAAGTACAAGGGAGCGATCTTCTCGACACAGCACGGATCCTGGAACCGGACCGTGCCCGTCGGCGCTCGCGTGATGGTCACTTTCCTGAAGGATGACGGCCATGTCGCCGGACCGTCGATCCCCTTCGCCGAAGGCTGGAACGACAACGGCCACTATCTCGGCCGCCCCGTCGACGTCCAGCAATATTGGGACGGTTCCCTGCTCGTGTCCGACGACCTCGTCGGCGCCGTTTACCGAATTTGGTATGATGGCAAGTAACGCGCGGGAACAGCTTTTCGGATGGCGCCGCAATCCGCGGCGCCGTTTGACCCGTTCCTACGCCAGACACCGGGCGCTCGGCATCTTTGCCTCGGCCGTTCTTGTGGCTGCGGAAGCGATGGCGGGCGACGCGAAAGCGGGGAGAGTGATGGCGGAGCAAAAATGCATGGTCTGCCACGGCCTCGACGGGCTCGCCAAGATCGCGGAGGCGCCGAACCTCGCGGGGCAGAACGAGCGTTACCTGACAGAGCAGCTCGGCGCCTTCAAGGCAGGGGTTCGGCGCAACGAGATGATGTCGATCGTCATTGAAGGGCTATCGGACGCAGACATCGCCAACCTTGCGGCTTACTACTCTGCGATCGAAATTACCGTCGGGAAAACTCCGGGCGGCTGATTTGTTGGGGCGCCGATCCGGCGCAACATCGGCGCCACCGAATCGAGAAGTGCGCTGCTCGATCCCAACACTCTGACTTTGCGGGCGCTACCGCAGCAAGAATAGATACCTCTTAGCTGTCGCCACCGATGGTTATGTGCCCGCGTTCGACAATTCTGCGCCTGAGTTCCATGCGCTTGGCCCGCCGTGGACTTGTCATCGCGGGGATCATCGGTAGTATGGAGCCGTTCGCGCCGCCGGGACGCTTTTCCTCGATCACCTGAGGACATTGTGATAGACGCGGTGAAAACACTGCGCGCCCCAGCCTGGAACTGTCGGTTGTGGCAGGCGACCGACGAGAACGAAAAGGAGGAACGCCAAGTGTCCGAATCTGATTCGCCAACGAACTTCGGCCCGAGGGTTGGCCGCAGAACGCTCCTCAAGGCGGGGCTCGCCGCCGGAGCAATGCAGGTCGCAAGCCCCTTTATCGTCAAGGCGCTTGGCGAAGAGCCGATCAAGATCGGCCTCAACGACCCGTTCACCGGCACCTACGCCGAGCTCGGCAAGAACGAGCAAATCGGATGCCAGCTCGCCATCGACGAGATCAACAAGAACGGCGGAATTCTGGGCCGCCAGGTCACTCTGATCTCCGAGGACTCGACCAGCGCCGACACCGGCACAGCAGTGCAAAAGGGGCACAAACTGATCGAACGCGACCAGGTCAATTTCCTGCTCGGCAACGTCAACTCCGCGATGGCGCTCGCCCTAGGCGACCTGTCGTCGAAAGCGGGCCTGCTACACATCGTCACCGGGGGCCATACCGATGCGGTCACCGGCTCGGACTGTCACTGGAACGTCTTCCGCGTCTGCAACACGACGCGCATGGAGACGAACTCCGTCTCCAAGCTGTTGTTCGACAAATACGGAAAGAAGTGGTATTTCATCACTCCCGACTACGCCTTTGGCCACACCCTCCAGCAGGGATTCGAGGCGAGCCTCAAGAAATTCGGCGGGACAGAGGTCGGCGCCTCGCTGACGCCGCTGGGAACCGCCGATTTTTCGTCCTACCTCATCCAGGCGCAAGCGGCGAACCCTGACGTCCTCATCATCCTCACCGCCGGCCAGGATTCGGTCAATTGCCTCAAGCAGGCGGTGCAGTTCGGTCTCGACAAGAAGTTCCATATCGCCGGCGCCCAGCAAGAGCTCGAAGTGCTCGAGGGCCTGCCCCCCAACGCGCGCATTGGCACCTGGGTGTTCGAATGGTACTGGGTCCAACCGAACGTCCCCCATGTCGCCGATTTTGTGGCTGCCATCCGCAAGGTCAACAACGGAAAGGTCCCGACTGCGCGCCACTGGTTCGGCTACGCGTCGACTTGGACGTGTGCGCTGATCGCCAACGAGCTCAAGACTCTCGACCCGATGAAGCTCGCCAAGGGTCTCGAGAACTTCACGCTGCCGCCTGAAGTCGCGCTGATGCCGGACAAGGTCTTCTATCGCGGCGGCGACCACCAGCTGATGCCCGACCTTTACGTCGGCCACGCGGTCGAGAAGGGCCCCGAGCCAGAGGACCTTTTCCACGTCGACTCGGTCGTGAAGGGCGAAATCGCGGCCCCGCCGGTCGACGAGACCGGCTGCCATATTTCCTATCCGACCTGAGCTGAGGAATCCGCTGACGCCGCGGCGGCGTCCGCTCCTGCCCGATGTCTCAGCTCCTCCTTTTCGACGTTTTCAACGGCCTGATCATCGGCGCGTTCTACGCGCTGATGGCGCTCGGCTTGTCACTCATCATCAACCTGTCGGGGGTGATCAACTTCGCGCACGGAGGCTTCCTGGCGATCGGCGCCTATCTCGCCTATACGCTCATGCCCTCTGTTGGATTCTGGGGAGCCCTCGTGATTGCTCCCACCCTCACCGCAATTTTGGGCCTCGTCGTCGAGCGCCTGCTGATTCGGCGGGTCTATGGTCGCGATCCGCTTTACAGCCTGTTGCTGACGTTCGGTCTCGCGTTCATACTGCAGGACGCCGCGCGCATCATCTGGGGTCCACAGACCCTGCCCTTCTCCGTCCCGGCTTGGTTGTCGAACGCTCTGAGCAGCGAGTATTTCTTCCTGACAGGCTATCGGCTGTTCATGGTGGGGCTGGCGGCGCTCTCTGTGATGGCGGTGTTCGCCACGTTGCGATGGACACGGATCGGCATGCGAATACGCGCGGGCGTCTTTGATCTCGAAACAGTCTCCGCGCTCGGCGTGAACATCGGGCGCTTGCGAAGTTTCAACTTCTCGCTCGGCATTTTCCTCGCTGGTCTCGCAGGGGTTCTTGCTGCGGGAATGCTCGGCCTGCAGCCGACCATCGGCGCGGAACTCATCATGCCGAGCTTCGTCGCCATTATCATCGGGGGGCTTGGCAGCCTGCCGGGCACGCTCGTTGGGGGACTCCTGATCGGAGTTGCGTCCGGCCTCACGAGCGCATTTTTTCCGTCCGCCAGCGAAGCGGTCATTTACGTGCTGATGGCGCTCGTGCTGCTCGTTCGGCCGCGTGGTCTCTTCGGCGAGGAGGGACGCCTGCAATGACCGCGCGGCCGAACCCGAGATTGGCGGCTGATGCGCTCATCTGGCTCCTGCTGCTCACGGCGCCGTTCTGGCTCAACGCCGTCGGCGGCTATACCCAGCTCGGCTCGCTCGTGCTCGTCATGGCGCTTGCCGCAACCGCGCTCAACTTCCTGCTCGGTTTCACTGGCGTGCTGTCGTTCGGGCACGCCGCCTTCTTCGGCCTCGGCGCCTACGGCGCTGGCCTAACGATCAAATACCTCGTCCCCAGCACCCTCCTGGGCATGCTGGTCGGCGTCGCGGCCGCCGTCGCCGCGGCGGCGATCATAGGGCGCCTGATCGTTCACCTGCGTGGAATTTACTTCGCGATGGTGACGATCGCCTTCGGCCAGGTCTTCTATTTCATTGCTTTCCGCTGGAACAATGTAACAGGCGGCGACGACGGACTGTCGAACTGGAGCCGTGCGCCGATCGATCTTGGTTTCGCGAGGCTCGACCTCCCTGGAAGCCCGACCACGTTCTATTATTTCGTGCTCTTCTTTTTCGCCCTCTCGCTCGCGGCCATGGCCTGGGCGCTCCGGTCGCCGTTCGGCCGGACGCTTCTGGCGATCCGGGAAAACGAGCGTCGGGCGCGCTTCATCGGCATTCCGGTCGACAACCACATCTGGCTGTCGTGGCTGATCTCCTGCGGCTTGGCCGGGCTGGCGGGCGCGCTCTTTGCGCTGCTCAACAATTTTGCTGATCCTCACGACCTGCGCTGGGATCAGTCCGGCGAGTTCGTCATAATGGCGGTGCTTGGTGGCATGCGCTCGTTCTGGGGGCCGTTGGTCGGAGCTGCGATCTTTGTCGTGTTGCAGGACTACGTTTCGACGATGACGCAGAATTGGATGTCGTTCATCGGCGCGTTCTTCGTACTGATCGTTCTGTTCTTCCCCGACGGCGTGCTTGGAATCCTGCGGAGGGCGTGACCGATGAGCCTTCTGCAGGTCGAGAACGTAACGAAGCGCTTCGGAAACATTCTGGCGGTCGACAATGTCTCGCTGCGTGTGGAGGCCGGAGAGCTGCGCGCGGTGATCGGACCGAACGGCGCCGGCAAGACGACTTTTTTCAATCTCATCAGTGGCTTCCACAAGCCGGATTCAGGTCGCATCATCCTTGAAAACCACGACGTGACCGACCTCCTCTCGACGCAACGGGTCTGGCGCGGCCTTGCCCGCACTTTTCAGATCACCGAGGTCTTCCCGAGGCTGACGGTCCGCGAGAATATTCAGATTTCCGTCGAGGTCGCTTCGGGCTTCCGGTTGCGGATGGGGCTGTCGCGCGGCGAGAGGCTTGAGGTCCAGGCCCGCGTTGAAGAACTCCTCGAATGGTCGCGCCTCGCCCGCAACGCCGGCAGGGCGGTGGGCGAACTCAGCCACGGCGACCAGAGAACCGTTGAAATCATGATGGCCCTGGCGCTAAACCCTCGCCTTCTCCTGCTCGATGAGCCAACGGCGGGCATGGGTGAGCGGGAGACCTACGAGGTTGCGCAGCTGATCCGCCGGCTGCATCGCGAGAAGACCCTGGCGATCGTGCTGATCGAGCATGACATGCGCCTCGTCCTGCGCATGGCGGACCGCGTCATGGTGCTGGACCGCGGCGGCGTGCTCGCCGACGGCGCGCCAGCGGAGATCGTTGCGGACGAGACGGTACAGGCCGCCTACCTGGGAAAGGCGGCCGCATGAAGGGGCTTGCGCTCGAGGCGGAGGGCGTCGACGCCTTCTACGGCAAGAGCCATATTCTCCACGGCGTCAGTCTCGAAGTGCGTCAAGGCGAGATCGTGGCTCTCCTCGGGCGCAACGGCGCGGGCAAGACGACGACGCTGCGCAGTCTGATCGGACTGACGCCGCCGCGGAGAGGAGCGGTGCGAGTCTTCGGCGAGACGACGATCCGATGGCCGCCCTATCGGGTGGCCGCTCTGGGCGTAGGCTATGTCCCGGAAGGCCGCCGCATTTTCTCGCCGCTCACCGTCGAGGAGAATCTGAAGGTTCCGCTCGAGCGCCGTGGCCCGTGGACGATGGAGCGCATCTTTCGCCTCTTTCCGCGACTCGAAGAGCGGAAGAACTCCAGGGGCCGCCAGCTCTCGGGCGGCGAGCAAGAGATGCTGGCGATCGCCCGCGCGCTCATCCTCAATCCGAGGCTCCTGCTGCTCGACGAGCCCTCGCAGGGACTTGCGCCGCTCATCGTACGCGAAGTGTTCGACGTCGTCGTGGCCGCCCGCCGCGAAGGCCTCTCCATTCTTCTGGTCGAGCAGAACGTCCTTGCCGCCGTCGAGATTGCCGATCGGGTCTATGTTCTCGACGACGGTGCCATCGTTCACACGGGCGAGGCGAGCGACCTCGCGGCAGACGAAGCGCGCATGCGCGGTCTGGCGGGCGTCAGCGATGCGGATTGGGGCGTGTCCGCCCCGGGGCTGCCGCCCGGGAGTGGGCAAATAAGTCGCTGAATTGTGGGGTAGAGGCAGACGACCGGCGTCGTCTAAAACCTCAGCCATTGCCAATGCGACATCCGCAGTCTTTCTGGCGCAGCGTCATCCTGACACTCCCGCTCGGCGCGCTGGTCGCCCTGCAGCAATGCCTCTTCCACGGCGTCATTCCGCGCGATGTTTCGTCCCAGGCTTTGATGGAGCATTGCGATCGAACGCGAAGCATGCGCGGGAAGGATCGACCTGCGTTTGATATTTGCGCCAGAGCGTCCGGTGTCGGCGAATGTCGGCGCGGTCGCGCTCGCGCGCGACAAGGGTCCTTTTTAGTGTGATTCCTTCGCGGCGGAAGAAGCGGTCAGCATCGAGGTGTCCGCCTTGACCCCGCGCTCGGCGAGAAGCCGGGCGCTCAACGCTTCAAGCGTGATGTCCGGCGTTTCGGTCCGCACGCCTAAAAGAAACGCTTTGTGCGGCTTGAGCGGCGAGGGACGACGGCCGCGCGCGCCGACCGCAGTTCGCGCGCCCGCCGCGCGGAAGCGTTGAAATCACTTCACCGCCGTCGATTCGCCAACCCCAAATCGCCGCGCCGCCGCCCGGCAACTCAAGCCCTCAACCTCGACCGCATTGATCGCACGATCCCACAAATCTTGAGAATAGGCGCGCCATGCTTGCTGGCCTTGGCAAAAGCCCGCCGGCTAAATCAGAACCCAACTGATTCAAGAATGCTCCTTACAGCCCATCTGAGCACGACCCCGCTCGCTCCGCGCGGTCGGTTGAAGTCGTGCGAACGTCAGCGAAATTTCGCCGCCCGCTCTCACGTCATGTGACTTGCAAACAGGCGGCGGGGTCTCACATTTCTGCGGACAAATAGGCGGTCACTTCCATACCTGCGCAATCCTCGCGAACTTCCGGAGTTGTCCATGTCATGGCCGATGTCCTTGAGTGGGGGGACGATACACATCGCGATGATCGCCGTTCGCGTGGAAGGGCAAACGGAAACAAAGTGTAACATTGCCGTTTCGTCTGTCAAACGCGGATAGGCGAATGTCAGCAGCATACGACATGGACGGTTCATGCGGCGCGCGCCGGCCGCGGCCGGCCCGATCGACTGCGAACGATGCGGACGGGCCGGAAGCTATCGGCGGGATCGGGCTTGTTGGCGCGGACGCGGCCCTGCTGCCAGACGTTCTCATGGCGCCAGCCTCTTGCCAACGGCGCTCGGACTCTCGGCGCCTCGGAGTGCGCGGACGCCGCGTTCAGCGAAGCGGCCAGCCCGGCCGCCGTCGGCTTCGAGGCGGCCCCATCAGCCCCGATAGCTCAGGGGTTCGGTTCCACCACAATGCGAAACGTTCACGCGCCCTCCAATCAAGGGGCGCAGAACAGGCGGCGAGTCGGGCGTTCGTCTGGGTCTGGAATTCTTCCCATTTGGACCAATCGCCGTTCGCCTTCAGGCGCGCTTTCTCCATTGCGATGTCGGCGCGAACTAATTCCCATTCCACTGGGTCAAGGGCTTTGTCAGGCATCGGCTCA
>DATJXI010000064.1:0-2951 GCA_035500275.1 Roseiarcus sp.
AACAACTCTCTGGGTGGAATCTTCCTCCACTGGTGATACGCGCCTTCGGGGCGCACGTAGAGTCGAGGAAGGGCGCGGTGGCATGAGGTTTGACCAATTGCCCCGTTTCCCTTCCCCGCTCATCAAACCGGACGGGCCCGATTAAGGCGTAAGCGTGATGCGATGACCGCGCGGGGCTGATCAGGCGGCCTTGGCCTGGGCTGGGACTGGGGACCAATTCCAGGGCAGCAGTTCGTTGACGCGATTGATTGGATGGTCGGCGATGCGAGCGATGACGTCCGCGAGCCAGGCCTCGGGGTCGACGCCGTTGAGGCGGGCGGTCTCGATGAGGGTGTACATGATGGCGGCGCGGCGGCCACCGTCGTCGGAGCCGGCGAACAGATAGTTCTTGCGCCCCAGGGCGAGCGGGCGGATCGCCCGTTCGGCGGCGTTGTTCGTCATTTCGAGTCGTCCGTCGTCGACGAAGCGGGTGAGAGCGGTCCAGCGCGAGGTCGCGTAGCGGATGGCGGCGGCGAGCGAACTCTTGCCGCTGATCTTGGCGAGCGTCGCATCGAGGAAGGCTTTGAGGTCGGCCAGGATCGGCGCCGAGCGTCGCTGTCGGACTTCCCGGCGCTCGGGCGGACTGCGCCCGCGAATGTCGGCCTCGATTGCAAACAGCCGCGCGATCCTTTCCAGCGCCTCGCGCGCGGCGGGCGAGCCGGTCTCGACATGCACGTCGTAGATTTTGCGTCGGGCGTGGGCCCAACACGCGACCTCGGTCAGGCGAGGAACGCCGGTCTCCGGCTCAGGTTTGTAAAGATCGGCGAAGCCGGCGTAGCCGTCGGCATGCAGGAAGCCGCGACAGCCCGCGAGCAACGCATGCGCATGTTCGGCCTTGCGGTCAGGCGAATACCGATAGAAGGCGGCAGGCGGCGTCGTGGAACCAAACGGACGCTCGTCGCGCACCACGGTCCATAGCCGGCCGGTCTTGGTCCTGCCCCTGCCGGGATCGAGCACCGGAACCGGGGTGTCGTCGGCGTGCAGGGCGAGGCCGGCGCGAACGTGGCGCGCGACGCTCTCGCTCAAAGGTTCGAGCAATCCGGCGAGACGGCCGATCCAGCCCGCCATGACGGAACGATCGATCTCAACCCCGCTGCGGGCGTAGATGTCGGCCTGACGATACAGCGGCAGATGATCGCAGAACTTCGACACGACGACATGGGCGAGCAGCGCCGGACCCGGACGCCCCTTTTCGATCGGCAAGGTCGGCATCGGCGCCTGGACGACGGTCTCGCAGGCCCGGCAACTCATCTTCGGCCGCACGTGCACGACGCGCTTGAAGTGGGAGGGAACGTATTCGAGCACCTGGCGCTCGTCGGCCCCGATCCGGCCGAACTTGTCGCCGCCGCAGGTCGGGCATACGCACGGCGCTTGGTGGACGATCGTCTCCGCCGGCAGATGGTCGGGCAAGGGAGCGCGGGTCGAAGGCTTGCACTTCTTCTTCGACGACGGCGCACCAGTCTTGGTCGCCTCCGCCGCGTCCGGTTCGGCGACGCCGGCGCGCGCGAGCGTCTCCGCGGCGCCCTCCTCGAGCTCGTCGATCAGCAGTTCGAGCTGCTCGACTTGCGCGTCGAGCTTCTCCGACTTGCGGCCGAAGCGGGCGCGACGAAGAACGGCGAGCTCAGCTCGCAGCTTTTCAATCAGCAGCGCCTTGGCGTGGACCTCGGCCCTGAGCCAGGCAACGTCGCGTCGCAGATCGTCCGCCAAGCGGCGCAGATCGTCGGGATCGCGGGGCGAATCAGGCGTCGATGGCGACATGACAACGCCTACCACAATCGCGCCTCCGGCGCAGCCACAATCTCTCGGAATCGTCTGATTTTTATGGCGACTCCGGGCGCTCAGGCGAACCGGGGACGCTCCGTCTGCGGCGGCGCCACCGTGCGGCGCCAGTCGATGCCTTCGAGCAACAGAGCCAGTTGCGCCGCCGTCAATTGCAGAGCGCCCTCGACGATCGGCGGCCAGACAAACCTGCCCTTCTCCAGCCGCTTGGCGAACAGGCACAGGCCGGAGCCGTCCCAGGTCAAAATCTTCACGTAGTCGCCGCGTTTGCCGCGGAAGACGAAGGCCGCGCCCGAATAGGGATCGGCGGCGAGAATCCGCGCCACGTCGGCCGACAGACCGTCGAAGCCGCGCCGCATGTCGACCGGTTGGCAGGCGAGATAGACTTTGACGCCAGGCGCGACGCGCAACATCACAGACCGCTCAGCGTCGACAACACGAGACGCAGAATTTCGCCGTCAGCGCCGCCTTCGATGCGAACTTGCGCGCCGTTGGCAAGGCGAATCTCCATGGTCCCGACCCGCGCGGAGCGCGGCAGATCACACTGCCGGCTCGGCGCGCCGCCCTCGCCGGCCGCATCCTTCAGCACCGCTGGCTCCGGCGCGGTAAGACGAACGGGGACGAACGACGGGGCCGCGTCGGCCCCGGGCGAGCGCCGCAATGCGCGGCGACGATCGCGCCAGCCTTCCCGCGACCGACGGATCCATTTGAACACCAGGTTCGCGTTGACGACGTGCGCCCGCGCCACGCCTGCAACCGAAGCGCCCGGCGCCAGAGCGGCCTCCACGATCCGCTGTCGTTCCGCCACGCTCCACGAGCGGCGCTTGGCCCGCGGGCCGCCCTCGACCCCGCCAGATTCAAGCCCTCTCGATCTCTTCGCCGTCGTCATCAGGTGTCCACCAAATAGCAGGTGGACACCTAACCCACTCCAACCCCTCCCGTAAGGCGGCCGTCACATCACGCTTACGAAGAATCGCGCGTCATGCCCCTGAAAATGCGCCATCAACACGCTTGCGAAAAGTCTCAACCGCCGTTTCTAGGTTCAGTTGACATTGGAAGGTTCGGCAGTCGGAGCGGCGGCAAGAGTGAAGCGGAAAATCGCGCCCCCGCCGGAATTAGGCTCATACCGCAAG
>DATJXI010000065.1:0-3253 GCA_035500275.1 Roseiarcus sp.
GAAGTCGCGCCCAACACCAAGAGTCGCCTGATATAGGCGTTGCCCTGCTTGGTGATCGAGCCGAGCTTCTCCTTGCCGCCGCTGGAGTTTTGCCGAGGCGTCGATCCGAGCCAGGCGGAAAAGTCGCGCCCCGACTTGAAAGCGTTCGGATCAGGCACGCTGGCGACGATCGCCGAGGCCGTAATCTTTCCGACGCCGGGAATGCCCGCCAGCAATCGGCTGGCCTCACTTTGGGCATGGGCGCTCGCAATCCGGCGGTCGAGATTCGCAATGGAAGTGTCGATTGCTTTGAGATGTTGCACAAAAACCGTTAGAGCCGCCATGGCAGCTGCTGGAAGAGTCGCGTCATTCTCAGCTTTTTCGATCAATTCATCGACGCGTCCGATCCCCTTGGCGGCGACGATGCCGAACTCTGCAAGGTGCCCACGTAGAGCGTTGACGCTCATCGTCTGCTGCTTGATCAAAAGCTCGCGCGTCTTATGCAACATCAATATCGCTTGGTTCTCTTGGCTCTTGACCGGAACGAACCGCATGCCGGGGCGCGACATGGCCTCGCAGACCGCCGCCGCGTCGGCTGCATCGTTCTTGCCGCGTTTGACATACGGCTTGACGTAGATCGGCGGGATTAGTCGCACGTCGTGACCCATCGCCAAAAGTTCGCGCGCCCAATAATGCGATGAAGCGCAGGCCTCCATACCAACAAAGCAGGGTTCAATTTCGGAAAAGAACTTACGCATCGCCTGGCGAGTTAGCTTGCGCGTCGTCGCTTCCCCGTTTTCTCTTCCAAGCGCATGGATCTGAAAATAATTCTTGCCGAGATCAATACCGATTCTGATAAATTTCTTCATAGACGGTCTTCCTCTTTTATGGCGCCAGCGGCCCCCTTGGCACTTTGATGCCGCCGAGGTGGGGCCGTCCACACCATCAAAGGCGGCGAACTCGCCCTGCAGGAGATCTCACGCCGCAAGCCCATTTTGAAGAACCGGGTGGCGCCCGAAATCGAGGACGCCGTCGTGGCCCTCGCCATCGAACAGCCCGCCTGGGGCCAGGTTCGCGTCGCCAACGAAATGAGAAAGCTCGGCCACTCGATCTCGCCGGCCGGAGCTGTCAGGCGACAAGGCAAACTGACCCCCTGACGCCATGAGGAACTGACCCCTTCATGAGCAAGGAGGTCGGCATGACGCTTCAAAAGGTTCAGGTTTCGCCGCGGTTCGAAGAACCGCGGAGGGATGAGATGAAAACGCCGGACGACGTATCGGCGATGGTGCGTCTGAAGGCGCTTGGCTGGGGAGCGAAGCGGATCGCCGCCGAGCTTGGCTGCTCGAAGAACACCGTAAAGGGCTGGCTTGAATATGGCGACTGGCGGCCTTGCGCGACGCCGTCGCGGTCGAAGAAGCTCGACGGGCTCGCCGATTGGCTGGCGGAAAGGTTCCGGCGTCATGGCGGCAACGCCGACGTGATCCGCCAGGAGCTGGCGCGGGAGAAGAACATCTCTATCAGCCTGCGCACGGTGGAGCGAGCGGTCGCTCCGCTGCGGCGGGAGCTTGTGGCGGAGGCGCGCGCGACGGTTCGATTCGAGACGCGGCCGGGGGAGCAGCTGCAGATCGACTTCGGCGAACGGCGGGTCGAGATCGGCGGCGCGCCGACCAAGGTATTTTGTGGCGACGCTCGGCTATTCGCGTCGGCTGCATGTGCGCGCCTTCGGCCATGAGAAACAGGAGAGTTGGTTCGCCGGCATGGAGAGCGCTTTTGCGGCCTTCGGCGGCATTCCACGCGAGGTTCTGCTCGACAATGCGAGGGCGCTGATCCTGCATCATGATCCCTCGAGCCGGGAAGTCGTGCTGCATCCGCGACTTCATGCCTTCGCGAGGCACTGGGACTTTCGCGTGCGCGCCTGCGCGCCATACCGCGCGCGCACCAAGGGCAAGGACGAACGCGGCGTCGGCTATGTGAAGAAGAACGCGATCGCCGGGCGCAGCTTTGCGAGCTGGGCTGAGATGGAGGCTCACCTTGCGGCCTGGACGCGGGAAGTCGCCGACGCCCGCGTCCATGGCACGACGGGCGAGGCGCCGAGGGACCGCTTCGCCCGCGACGAGGCGCAGGGGTTGAAGCCACTCGGGGCGCCGCCCTTCACGACCATGCGCGATCTCGTCCGCTGCGTCGGCGCGGATTGCGCCGTCGCCGTCGACGGCAACGCCTATTCGGTCCCCTGGCGGCTGATCGGCGAACGGGTGCGGGTCGCCGTCGCCAATGAGATCGTCCGCATTTCACACGGCGGCCGCGAAGTCGCCGTGCATGCCGAGCTCAGGGGCCGCCACGGCCGCGCGGTCGACGATGCGCATCTTGCCGGGCTGGTCGGAACCGGAGAGCGGCCGGCGCATCGCGTTGCGCCACTTTCCAGAGCAGCGGCGGCGGCGTGCTCGGCCTTGTTGCGTCCCCTGGCCGAATATGAGGCGGCGGCCGGAGGAGGCTTCTGATGGACGATCATCTGACCGCCTTGCTGAGCCGCCTGAAGCTGACCGCCCTCCGCGACCAGCTGGACAGCCTCGTCGACGAAGCCGGCCGGTCCGAGCTTTCGATCCGTGAGGCGCTGACCCTGTTTTGCGAACGGGAGGTCGCCCGTCGCGACCAGCGCCGCATCGACATGGCCTTCGGCCTCGCGCGCTTTCCCTTCGTGCGCGATCTCGCCAGCTTCGACTTCGGCGCCCAGCCGTCGATCGACAAGGCGCAAATCCGGGAGATCGCGACAGGCCGCTTCATCGCCAATGGCGAGGCGGTGCTGTTTCTTGGGCCGCCAGGCGTCGGCAAGACGCATCTTGCCGTCGCGCTCGGCCGGGAAGCCATCGTCGCCGGTTACACAGTCTTGTTCACGCCGGCGACGACGCTGGTCGCGCAGCTCGCCAAAGCCCAGTCCGAAAGCCGGCTCGAGGAGCGGCTGACGCATTACGCCAAGCCGAAGCTCCTGATCATCGACGAGCTCGGTTATCTGCCGTTCGAACCCGACGCCGCGCATCTCTTCTTCCAGCTCGTCAGCCGCCGCTACGAGCGCGGCGCCATGCTGGTGACGTCGAACCGGGCGGTCGGCGAGTGGGGAGCCGTGTTCGGGGACGCGGTCGTCGCGACCGCAATTCTTGATCGCCTGCTTCACCACAGCCACGTGATCACCATCCGCGGCGACAGCTACAGGCTGCGCGAAAAGCGCCGCAGCGGCCTCCTGCCCAAGACCGCTGCGCCTCAATCCACACCCGCCTAA
>DATJXI010000066.1:0-3238 GCA_035500275.1 Roseiarcus sp.
AGAAAAGGTCCAGGCGGGCCAAATAGAGTTCGATCGCTGCATCGCGACCCCGGACATGATGGGTATCGTCGGCCGCCTCGGTAAGGTTCTGGGCCCGCGCGGGCTCATGCCGAACCCGAAGCTCGGAACCGTGACCCCGAACGTCGCGGAGGCCGTGAAGGCGGCGAAAGGCGGCCAGGTCGAGTACCGCACCGAGAAGGCCGGCATCATCCATGCCGGCGTCGGCAAGGCGAGCTTCACGGAGAAGGCGATCGCCGAGAATGTGCGGGCATTCGTGGGTGCCATCACCCGCTCGCGGCCCACGGGCATCAAGGGGGCCTTCGTGAAGAAGGTGAGTCTCTCCTCGACCATGGGGCCCGGGGTGAAACTGGAATTGACGTCCCTCGGCCAGCAGGCCTGAGGGGTTTTAGTGCTTCCGTCCGGCCGAGAGGCTTGGCGGTAGACGAGGCGGGCGGTCGTCCCTCGGGGCGGCAGACCGTTCTCGGTCCTGTCCGAGACTGCTGGTGCCGGGAAACCGGCTTAAGGCCTCTCCGGAGGCGCCTGCAATAGACAGGGGTGGCCGACGCCCAAGCGGATTTCCGCGAGGTCGCCGGTACTTCTGGGACAGGCGAACCGGGCGGCAGGCCAGGTGGCCCGTCGCCCTCGTGCAAACGACCCGCCTCCGGGCGGGTCACAAGGTCGGAGACGAGCAGTGGACCGGTCACAAAAAGCGAAGCTGGTCGATACGCTGCACCAAGCGCTCTCTGACACCGCAGCGGTGGTTGTCACTCACCAGAACGGCATGACCGTCGAGGAAGTGACCCTGTTGCGGCGTCAGATGCGTGCGGTGGGCGCCGGCTTCAGAGTGACGAAGAACCGCCTCGCCCGTCGCGCTCTTGCAGGCACGAAATTCGAGCGACTGTCACCGCTGTTCAAGGGGCCGACCGCGATTGCGTTCTCGCGCGACCCCGTGGCAGCGGCGAAGGTAGCCGTCGAGTTCGCCGCTAAGAACGAAAAGCTGGAGATCATCGGGGGAAGCCTCGGCGAGACCCAGCTCGACGCCAAGGGCATCAAAGCCCTCGCTACCATGCCTTCGCTCGATCAGCTCCGTGCGAGGTTCCTGGGAATGCTCAAGACGCCGGCAACGCGCATCGCCGGCGTGCTGCAGGCGCCCCAGGGCAAGCTCGCGCGGGTCTTCGCTGCCTACGGCAAAGCGGGCCAGGCCTGAGTCGTTGACAATCTTGTATTTTTCTTCATCCCAGAGGTGCTATCATGGCTGATCTTGCGAAGTTGGTAGACGAGCTCTCGAGCTTGACCGTTTTGGAGGCGGCCGAGCTTTCGAAGATGCTCGAAGAGAAGTGGGGCGTGTCGGCGGCAGCGCCGGTCGCGGTTGCGGCCGTTGCGGGTGCAGCGGGCGGCGCGGCTCCGGCGGAAGCAGCAGTCGAGAAGACGGAGTTCAACGTCATCCTGGCTGCAGCCGGCGACAAGAAGATCAACGTCATCAAGGAGGTGCGTGCCATCACCGGTCTCGGCCTCAAGGAGGCGAAGGATCTGGTCGAAGGCGCACCGAAGGCTGTCAAAGAAGGCGTCAACAAGGACGAGGCCGCCAAAATCAAGAAACAGCTTGAAGAGGCTGGTGCGACGGTCGAGGTCAAATAACACACCGAGTTCGCGCCGGGAGCGCGCGGAAAGGGCGACTCGCCCGATCCAGCGTCTCCCGGGCGGCTCGAGCCGGGGCGAGCCCAATAGGGCGCGCAGGCCGGCTTTTTGCGTTTGATGAGTTGCGTTCGACGCAGGTCCCGCAGGCTCTGCCCGCGGGTAAAGAGATAGAGCGATTTTCCAGCTTGCCGCGGGGTCGCGCGGCGCGACGGGTAGACTAACGAGGATCATCCATGACGAAGTCGTTCACGGGCCGCAAGCGTATTCGGAAGAGCTTCGGGCGCATTCCCGAGGTTGCACCGATGCCGAACCTCATCGAAGTGCAGAAGGCCTCCTACGACCACTTCCTGCAAATGGGAGTGCCGCCGGAGGGCCGGACCAGCGTCGGCCTGCAGGAAGTCTTCAAGTCCGTGTTCCCGATCAAGGATTTCGCCGACCGCGCTCGGCTCGAATTCGTGCGCTATGAGCTCGAGGCGCCGAAATACGACGTCGAGGAGTGCCAGCAGCGCGGCATCACCTTCGCGGCGCCCCTCAAGGTGACGCTCCGCCTCGTCGTCTGGGACGTCGACGAGGAGACGGGCGCCCGCTCCATCCGCGACATCAAGGAGCAGGACGTCTACATGGGCGACATGCCGCTCATGACCAAGAACGGCACCTTCATCATCAATGGCACCGAGCGCGTGATCGTCTCGCAGATGCACCGCTCGCCCGGCGTCTTCTTCGACCACGACAAGGGCAAGACGCATTCGTCCGGCAAGTATCTCTTTGCCGCGCGCGTCATCCCCTATCGCGGCTCCTGGCTCGATTTCGAGTTCGACGCCAAGGACCATCTCTATGTCCGCATCGACCGCCGCCGTAAGCTGCCGGTGACGACGCTCTTGATGGCGCTCGACAGCAAGGCGACGGCGGAGCTCCGCCTCGAGCGCGCGGCCGAGAACAAGTCGCTGCAGCCCTATGAGGCGCAGGGCATGTCGAAGGAGGAGATTCTCGCCTCCTTCTATCACTCGACGGTGTTCCATCAGGGCAAGAAGGGCTGGACCGCGCCCTTCGATCCCGAGCGCTATCGCGGCGGCGTGAAGCTCGTCGCCGACCTCGTCGACGCCAAGACCGGCAAGTCGCGTGCTGCGGCCGGCGACAAACTGACGCCGCGGTCCGCGCGCAAGCTCTTTGACGACGGCCTGCGCGAGATCCAGGTCCCCAAGGAGGAGCTCGTCGGCAAGTTCCTCGCCGTCGACCTCGTCAACGAGGAGACCGGCGAGGTGCTGGCCGAGGCCGGCGACGAGGTCACCGACGCGCTCTTGATCCAGCTCGAGGAGAGCAAGACCAAGGACCTGCCCGTGCTCGCGATCGACAATGTCGCGGTCGGCGGCTACATGCGCGCGACGCTCGCGATCGACAAGAATGCGACCCGCGAGGACGCGCTCATCGACATCTATCGCGTCATGCGCCCGGGCGAGCCGCCGACGCTCGAGTCCGCGGAGGCGCTGTTCCGGGGCCTGTTCTTCGACCAGGAGCGCTACGACCTTTCCGCGGTCGGCCGCGTCAAGATGAACTCGCGGCTCAGCCTCACGACCGACGACCAGGTGCGCGTGCTGCGCAA
>DATJXI010000067.1:0-3401 GCA_035500275.1 Roseiarcus sp.
TTTCGCACGACGTTGGCCGGACGGGTTCGTTTGTCCCGCATGCAGCGGAGGGCGCACTGTGGGGCTGAAAAGTCGCCCCCGCCTGTTGGAATGCCTCGATTGCGGTCGACAGACGTCGCTTACCGCCGGGACGGCGATGCATCGGTCGAAATTGCCGCTGACGATGTGGTTCTGGGCGGCGCATTTGATGGCGACGCATTCCAACGGCATGTCGGCGCGACAGCTGGAGGGCCAACTCGGCGTCACCTACAAGACCGCCTGGCTGCTGGCGCAGAAGCTTCGGCGCTCGATGGTCGATCCCGACCGCGATCTTCTCGAAGGCGTCGTCGAGGTGGACCAGACGGAGATTCCCTTCCGCGCCAGCGACGCGTTCTTCGAGCCCGGCGCCGCCGGCAAAATCCTGGTGGCCGGCGCGGTCGAAGTGATCGATCGCAGCGCCGGCAGGCCCAAGCCGAGGCGCAAGGGCGCGAAGTATCTCGACACCCGTTTGGGCCGGCTGCGCCTGGCCGTGATCGCCGACAACTCGGCCAAATCGATCGAGGCTTTCGTGCGCGCCAACGTGAGGCCCGGCGCGACGCTGATCACCGACGGCCACGCCGCCTTTCCGGGGCTCTCGGGCGATTACCGCCACGATCCGCGTTGTCGGGAACATGGCGGCCAACATCGTCCTGCCCTGGAGCCACCGCGCCTTCTCGTTGCTGAAGCGCTGGGCGCTGGGGACGTATCATGGTCTGCGCCGCAAACATGTCGACGCCTACCTCGAGGAATTCGTATTTCGCTACAATCGCCGCTTTCATCGGCACGTCTCGTTCGAAACGATCCTCGGGTTCGCCGCACGCCGCGGCCCAGAGACCTACCGCGACATTGTCAACCGCGACGCCAGCTCACCAAGCGGCGGCTCGCAACGACCTACCACCTATAGATCACCCTGAGTCAGCGGGATAAGCCTCCTCTGTTGCGTGCGACGCCATCAGCAGCTTCTGAACATCATGTGGAGTTATAGGTTGCCCAATCTCCATGTCCTTCGACTGGGCGTCAGTTGTGGCGCGGGATTACAAGACTACATGATCGTTCTGGCGCGGTGGCAGAGCGAGGAGATCAATCGGCTGACGGCGGTATCGGTCATTTTCCTGCCGTTGACGTTTTTGATTTGACAGGCTTTTTCGGAACGAATTTCGGCTGGCTGGCCAACCATTTCGACGGCTTGACGGCCCTCCTCGCGCTGGGCGTCTCGCTACTGATCGCCAATGTGGTCGCGGCGATCATATGGTTTCGAAAGCGCCGCCTGTTGTGAAAATCGCGATCCAATCGCCTGCTGACGACTTGTGTTCGCCGCGTGTGCCCAAGCCGCTGCCTATCGCGGCGCCCGGCCGAGCGCCCCGGTGGCCAGAGCGAGCGTCGCTGCCGCGGACAATGCGGCGCTGTGGGCGTCGGACGACGCGTTCTTCGCCTGCAGCAATTGAGTCTGCGCCAGGTTCAATTCGGTGATCGAGCTGACGCCGCTGCGGTAGCCGGCGAGCGCCGAGTCGAAGGTCTTTTGCGCTGCGGCGGCAAGCGATTGGGAGGCGGCGTAAGCTGAAAGGCTCGTACGCAGCGTATTGTCGGCGAGCACGATTTGGCGGACCGCATCTTGCCGGATTCGCTCGAGGCCGGCTGCGGCGGAGTCGGCCCCAGCGCGCGCCTGTTCGAGAATGGCGGCGCGTGTGCCGCCGTCATAGACCGGCACGGCGACGCCGGCGAAGACGCTGCCGGTGAGGCGCCCGCCGCTAAGGTTGGTCTGTAGTGGCACCTGGCCCACTGATGGGATCGCCGTCACGTTGAGGTTCCCCTCGCCGTAGGTGCCGTTTGCGGAGACGAACACTTTCGGCATGAACTCCGCCTCCGCGGCGTGAACCTTCGCGATACTCGCCTTCTCCGCGGCGTAGGCGCCCTGCACGTCGGGACGCCGTGCGAGCGCGTCTGCAATAATCTCTTCGACGGGCGCCGCCGAGGATGGAGACAGCTTCCGGCCCGACACATCCGCGACCTTGATCTTGGTCAGCGGCGATATGCCGATCGCAGTGAGCAAGGCGAGATACGCATCCTGCGCGGCGCCCGTGGCCTGAACCAGGGCGAGCTTGGCTTGCGCCGTGCCCTGTCGGCCTTGGGCGGCCTCTGTCACGGTGCCCACTCCGTGATTGTAACTGTCCTCCGCCGCAGCCTGCACCGCCTGCGCGTTCTTGAAGGACTGATTGGCCGTGGCAAGGCGCGCTTGCGCTGCTGAGTTCGCATAGAACGCGAGAGCAACCGCATAGATCACCTGCTGATGCGCCTCGGTGAAGGCGATGTTCGATATGACGGACGCCTGTTTGGCTGCGTCGATGACGGCGATCCGCTCGCCGAAATCGAACAACAACCATTGCACGGACGCCGCCGAAACGACGCCGTTCAAGGACACGTTGTTCTTGAAGTTTGCGCCCAAGCCGCTCCCTTGCGATCCATTGCTGGCCTGGTACCCCGTCAGCGCGCCAGCCGTGATTTGCGGAAGGTACAGGCTCTCGACAATGCCGGCGGCGAGCGCGACCCTACGAGCCTCGTTCCAGGCGATCCGCGTCGTCGGATTGTTCGATTCGGCCAGATCGATCAGATCCGCGAGGGTATAGACCTTGTTGTGGTCGACGGCGGGCGGCGGAGTAACGACCGCGAGCGCCGGATTGGCGGGAAGCACGTAGCCACCGGCTCCGTTTGAGACGCCCCGCTCCCCCGCGATGATTTCGCCGTCCGCCGTGGTCGCCGGCGTCCAAGGCCGGTCCGGCCTTTCCGGCGCCATGTCGAGCGCGGAGGTAGCGCAACCCGCCGTCGACAAATAGGAAATCAGGACGATCGCCGCATTACGCGAGCGCATAGATCTCCTTTTGGTCCCGCTCGTCTGCCAGCGATCCGGCGACGGCCCCTTCGAGGCCCTCCAGGGGCGCTTCAACTAACGCCCAGGTCGCGTTTGAGACTACTGTCTCGGTCTCGTTTCGGGAAGGCGCCGGGGTACGGCTGCGGAGCGCCTCGCCCTGGTGCGCCGAATCCGCCCCGAACTCCTCCGCCACCCGATCGAGCCGGCGCCGGATATCGTCGGATTCGTCGGCGCCCTGATCGGCGAACGCCAGCAATGGCCCCTGCAAAGAGGCGACGGCGCTGACGATCCGGCGGCGCCGGTTCATCCAGGTTTGATGCGGACGGATTGAAGACGGCTCGTAACGAAGGAGTTCGAGATCCTGTTGGACCGAGCCGAAAGCCGTCTGCGTCTCGGCCGCTAGCGCCCAGCGTTTCGTTCGGCTCCCAGCCGCCGCCAAGCTGGCCAGCTTGCGAAGAAGGGCGTTGATGGCCGGGTCGATGCGTTCGGCCACCGTCACCGGCCAGATCTGCGTGAA
>DATJXI010000068.1:0-11839 GCA_035500275.1 Roseiarcus sp.
ACGCCGGGGAGATGCCGCGTCACCCAAAAGATCGAACGCAGAGTGCAGGAATAGATTGGCCAGACGCCGCCTTGCGGCGCGCCCTTGTCACGCGCCGGAAGCTGTCCCCAATACGCTTTGCGTCGGCGCTCTTCAAGCCAACGCTCTACGTAGAGCCGGATCCAGGGTTCCTGGCGGTGCTTGCCCAGAGCCGTCATCAGGAGGTCGTGATCGAGATTGTCGAACAGTCCCCGGATGTCGAACTCCACAACCCCGTCAGGGTCCCAGCAGCGGCGTCTGGCGACGGCGATCGCCTCCAGCGCCGACTTCCCCCGGCCGATATCCATGGGAATCGCCATGAAGATCTGATCAAGCCGTGACTCGAGCCCCATCTTGACCGCTGTCTGCGCGATCCTATCGGATACCGTCGGGATGCCCAGCACACGCACGCCCCCGGACTTTTTCGGAATCGGCACGGCCTTTACCGGCGGCGGACGGCTCCGTCCCTTGGCGGCGCTTCGCCACTGTCGGCCTCGATTTTCCGGCTTGGGCCTTTCGCTTGGCGTCGCCGCCGAAGGTTCCCGCGGTTCAACGCAAGAGCCTGGTTCGCGCCGGGCCCGCCAATCTCTTGATCGTTCGCTCAATCGGTCTGTTTTCGACATCGCCAAGAAACCTGACTTCCCCGCTGCGGCCGCCTTCTGCGATCGCCACGGCGTGCCTCTTCTTGGCGACGTCAAAAGCCACAAAAACTTCGCTATGCTTTCCCATGGTCCGCCCTCCGTGGATGAGGCTAAGGCTCGGCCTGCCCGAGCAACCCTCGTTCTTACTTGCACGAAAGGGCGGGCCACCGGCCTCAGCCCGCGAACATGACCGTCTAGCCGCGATTCAAGCTAGACTAGAAAAAAAGATCATCATGTGAACGCTTAGTCCCGTCGAGTTCGTGGCGGGCGATGATCGGTTGTTGTGCGACAGCAGAGGCGCAGTCTCTTTAGTGAGTCATTCTTACCCTTGACCTCGCTCGTTTAACACTGGACATTGCGAACAGAGCGTGTTGTGGCGGGAAGCGAATATGTCGTCCCACCGCGCTCGTAAGTTAACGGAAGATTGCAATCTCTCAGTTGCAAACAACCGAAATTCGAGGCGCTTGCCGGTGACGACGGCGACTTCGCGGCGAGTTTCACGCAAGACTCTTTTTTGAGAGAGAGCTGCGTCACGCGGGATGAACCTGCCTCGCAACCAGACGTGAACGCGGCGCTTGGCTCAGCGACTCGACGGCTCCCTCGCAAACGGCGGCGCCGCCGTCCACGTCGCGTAGGGCCGCTCCGGGGGCATGCCGTTGACGCGCAGGCTCCGCAAATCCGCCGCGACGATCCTGTCGATCTCGGCCTCGCCAAGATCGTGGTCGCCGCGCGCCGCCATCAGCATGCGGCCTGCGAGCCTATCGAACCTTCCGGCGCCGATCTCGACGCTGAGGCGCGCCGCGAGCGTCGGCGGGACGTCAACGCTGATGTCGAAGAGCCGGGGGATGTCGGTCAGATATTTTTGGCCCGCCTCGCTCGTGAGCTGCAGCTCGGTCATCGCCGTCCGCACGAGGCCAGGGTCCATCGCAAAGACGAGCACGCCTGTGCCGGCGAGCGTATCCGAGACGCATTCGGTGAAGCGGAGAAGGCCCGCCTTGCTGGTTGCGTAGCCTGAGCCGTTGGGAAAGGACCTCGCCGTCCCGCCGCCGGTCATGTTGATGATGCGCCCACGCCGGCGCGCAATCATCCCCGGCAGCGCCGCGCGGCAGCAGTTGAACGTCCCGAAGATATTGGTCTCGACGTCGCGGCGCCATGAGGTGGGGTCGACCGTCCAGATCGGGCCGAACGCGGTAAAGGCGCCCGCATTGTTGGTGAGCAGGCCGACCGGACCGAGATCGCGTTCAATCGCGGCGAACGTCTTCGTGACCGCGTCGAGGTCGACGATGTCGAGCCGATACGCGCGCGCGGTCCCGCCCTCGCTTGCGATCGTCTTCGCTACGTCTTCGATCTCGGCGGCGGTTCGCGCCAGGAGCGCGAGCTTTGCGCCCTCCTTGGCTTGCATGAGCGCAATCGCTCGGCCGATGCCGCGCCCGGCGCCGGTGACGACGGCGATCTCGCCGGCGAGTTTCATATCGCTGCTCCATTTCGCCAGAGGCCAGCGGCCTTGACAGTCTTAGCCAACTCGTGGCCTTTCGGAAACGTCAGCGCGATCACGTTTCCTGAACGGAAAAGGACCAGCGAGGGGGAGGAACCGGTGCTCGAAGCCGTGCTTGTAGGCTGCGGCGCGATGAGCAAGGCGTGGCTCGACGCAGCGCGCCGGATCGACGGACTCTCCATCGTCGGGCTGGTCGATATCGACCTCGAGCGCGCGCGCTCGCGGGCGCTCGAGTTCCGCCTCAACGGCGCCGACGCCGCCGCCTCTCTCGACGCGATGCTCGACTCGAAGCAGCCCGACGTCGTGTTTGACGTGGTCGCGCCGGCGGCGCGCTCCTCGGTGGCGCGATCGGCGCTCGCCCACGGCTGCCACCTGCTGACTGAGAAGCCGCTCGCGGCCAGTCTCGAGGAGGCGCGCGCCGTCGTCGCAGCCGCGCGAAAGGCCGATCGGGTCCACGCGGTGGTCCAGAACAGGCGTTATCACCCGGGCGTGCGACGCATCCGGCGTTTGCTCGACAGCGGCGGTATCGGCAGGCCCACCGGCATCCATTGCGACTTCTTCCTTGGCCCCCATTTTGGCGGCTTCCGCGAGGAGATGGAGCATGTCCTCCTCCTCGACATGGCAATTCACACGTTCGACGCCGCCCGCGCCATGACCGGCCTCGAAGCAAGCCGGGTCTATTGCCGGGAATGGAACCCGCCGAACTCCTGGTACCGGCAGGGCTCGTCAGCCGCCGCCATCTTCGACATGGGCGGGGGCGCGGTGTTCACCTACCGCGGCAGCTGGTGCGCGGACGGGGAGCGCACCAGCTGGGAGGCCCTGTGGCGCATCGTCGGCGAGCGCGGCTCGCTCGTCTGGGACGGATTCGACGCCATCGGCGCCGAGGCGACGTCAGGCGCGCGCGACGGACTCTTCGACGCGGTAAGGGGGCTCGAAATCCCCCCGCTCGATCCCGCCGACCGCGTCGGCGGGCATTTCGGCGTCATGCAGGATTTCATCGCCGCGGTGCGCGGCGGCCCGCTCCCTGAAACCGCCGGCGCCGACAATCTGAAGAGCCTCGCCATGGTCTTCGCCGCCATCAAGAGCGCCGAGACCGGCCGCCCGGTCGACATTGAAATTTAGAGAAGCCAGACGTGACCGATCCCCTGCTCCAAATCCGCATCGGCACTATGGTGAAGGCGTTGCAGCCCGATCCCGCGGCCTATGTGCGCGCCCTCATTCCCCTCGGCTTCGAGAGCATCCAGCCTTTCTTCTGGCAGACGATCGGCGGCAAGGACATTCCCCGCCTCGCGAACGAGCTTAAAGAGGCCATCGGCGACGCCGACGTGAAAATCAATACGCTCGGTATGTTCGGCAATCCCCTTGAGAAGCAGGATCTCGATCGGCAGACGCTGCTAGGCTGGGAGACCCTGGTCGACAACGCGCATCTTTTCGGCGCCGACACGATCGCCGGCTTCACCGGCCGCATCCGCGGCGCCAAGCTCACCGACAGCCTGCCCGCCTTCCAAAAGGTGTGGGGCGAGCTTGCGCGGCGCGCCGCCGACAAGGGCGTCAGGATCGCCTTCGAGAACTGCGCCATGGACGGCAACTGGGCTACCGGCGACTGGAACATCGCGCATAATCCCGACGCCTGGGAGATGATGTTCAACGCGCTGCCCAACGAGAACCTGGGTCTCGAATGGGAGCCCTGCCACCAGCTCGTCTACCTCATCGACCCGATCCCGCAGATTCGCAAGTGGGCGCCCAAGATCTTCCACATTCACGGGAAGGACGCGACCGTGCGCTGGGACGTGATCCGCGAGCACGGCATCTTCGGTAAAGTCCCGTTCGTGCAGATGCGCACGCCTGGCTTTGGCGACAGCGATTGGACGCGTGTCGTGAGCGAGTTGCGCCTAGCGGGATTCGAGGGATCGATCGACATCGAAGGCTGGCACGATCCGGTCTACCGCGACGCGCTCGAGATGACGGGGCAGGTTCGCGCTCTCGCGTATCTGAAGCAATGCCGCGGCGGCGCGCGCCACGTGCCCGACGCGGTCTAGCATTTGGCCAAGCGGCAGCCCCGCTGGCTGCGATGTCGCCCTAGGCGAACGGGCGCAAAATGGGAGGATAAGTCAATGAGCGACGCAGCGACAAAGGAAGGAAAGCGCAGTTCCGGTCGGTTCTCGGCGGTGTTGCTTGCGAGTCTCGGCGCGCTCGCGCTGACCGCCGCAGCGGCGCCGGCGAACGCAGATCCGCGCGACAAATGGTGCAAAGGCGTCCACCTTCGTTTCTTCGTCGGCGGCGCGGAGGGCGACGCTTTTGGCACGATCGTCTACAACGGCGCGAAACAGGCCGAACACGACCTCGGGCCGACGGTCGACTACATCTTCTCCGGCTGGGACATGGAGAAGATGACCCAGCAGCTACGCGAGGCCGTCGCCGCCAAGCCCGACGGCATTGCGATGATGGGCCATCCGGGCGACGCCGCGATCATGCCGCTCGCCGAAGAGGCCCATAAGGCCGGGATCAAGATGATGTACCAGAACGTGCCCGTGCCGCAGGTCGTGGCCAAGTTCGGCGGCGGCTATGTCGGCGCCCAGCAGGGTCCGCAAGGCCATGCGCTCGGCGTCGAGGCGGTGAAGCGCGCTGGGCTCAAGAAAGGAGATGTCGCGATCGTGCTCGCGAATTGGGACCAGTTGAACCGCACAGAGCGGGAGCTTGGCACCGTCAAGGCGTTGGAGGAGGCGGGCGTCAAGGTCATCAAGATCCAGGCGCCGACGGAATGGGCCGCCGATCCGAACCAGGCGATTCCGGTCATCACCGCCGCGCTGGCGAATAACCCCGAGGTCAAGGCGATCGGCTATCCCGGCGGCCAGCACCTCGGCAACGTGCCGACCGACATGCAGGCCGCCGGCAAGAAGCCGGGCGAGATCTTCAACTTCGGCTTCGACACGAGCCCGCAGGTCATCGAAGCCTTCAAGGGCGGCTGGGTCCAGCTCACCGCCGATCAGCAGCCCTTCCAGCAGGGATATCTGCCGATCCTGAGCCTCTGCGAGCAGGTCGTTTACGGGCTTGCGCCCATCGACGTCGACACCGGCGCCGGGCTCGTGACCCCCGACAACTACAAGACGGTGGCGAAGCTCGCGACAGAGGGACTGCGCTAGGAACCGCAGACGCAGCCGGCGGCAAGCGGCCGGCTGCGTCTAACCGAAGAGCGGAGCCAATGGCCGAACGCCTGATCGAACTTCGCAACATTCGGAAGTCGTTCGGGCGCGTCGACGCGCTCGGCGGCGTCAATCTCAGCGTCGACAAAGGCGAGGTCGTCGGGCTCATCGGCGACAACGGCGCGGGAAAGTCGACGCTCATCAAGATTCTGGCCGGAGTCGTGAAGCCGACGTCGGGCCAAATTCTGGTTCGCGGGAACCCGGTGAGCGGCTGGAACGCCGCGCGGTCGCGCGACGCGGGGATTGAAACGGTCTTCCAGGACCGCGCGCTCGCGGTCCAGCAGTCGATCGTGCGCAACATCTTCATGGGGCGCGAGCTTGCCGGGCGCTTCGGCTGGCTGAAACTCGGCAGAGAAGTGCGCGAAGCCGAGCGCCTCATGAGGGAGATCGGCTTCACCTCCAGGATCTTCACGCCGCGCTCGATCGTCGCGCAGTTGTCGGGCGGCGAGCGGCAGGGCGTGGCCATCGCTCGCGCGATCTACAACGAGGCCGATCTCATCATCCTCGATGAGCCGACAACGGCCCTCTCGCTCGCCGAGACGTCGAAGGTGTTTCACTTCGTGCGGCAGGTCAAAGCAAGCGGCCGCTCGATTCTGTTCATCGGCCACAATATCCACCACGTCCACGCCATCGCCGACCGTTTCGTTGTCCTCGACCGCGGCAATGTCGTACTCGACGCGAACCGCGCCGACGTTCGCTCGGCCGAAGCGCTTATCGCATTCATGGAGGACGTGGCGCATCCGCGGACAACGCTTCCTCCGTCGACCGCCGCCTCGCCTCGATGACCGAATTCGTCGGGCCGGAAAAAGATGGAACAAGCGCGACCGATGCGGGGCCGCTGGGGCGGCGCGCGGAGCATCCCCTCTGGCGTTTCGCCGACGCCAACCGCGCGCCGCTCGGCACACTCGCGGTTTTCGTCGTGATGATGGGGGTCTTCCTGGCGGCCAATCCACGCGTCTTCTCGGAGTGGAACATCTACCGCTCGGTGCTGACGACGCTTCCGGTCGCCCTTTTCTTGGTCGTGCCGCTCGTCTTTGTCGTAACCGCGGGAGAAATCGACCTCTCCTTCCCGGCGACGATGGGCTTTTCCGCCTGGATGTTCGCGCTCGCGGTACAGGCGGGCTTCAGCCCCTATCTCGGCGCCGTCGTCGGGATCGCGACCGGCATGGTCCTCGGCCTCATCGTCGGGTCGATCGTCGTCTACTTCAACCTCTCGTCCCTCGTCGCCACCCTCGGCATGAACTTCATGCTGCGCGGCGTGATTCAGATTGTCACCGAAGGCAAGTCGATCGCGCTCACGTCTTTGGCGCATAGCTCGGCGAAGACGATCTTTTCTAGCGACGTCCTCGACGTCCCGACCCAAATCTTCTGGGGCTTCGCCTTCGTCATTTTCGCGGCTTTCCTCTTTAACCGCCACCGTTTCGGCGCGCAGGTTAAGATCGTCGGAGACAACCCAGACAGCGCCAGTCAGATGGGCATCGACGTCAATCTCGTAAGAGTGAAGACCTTTGTTTTCGTCGGTCTTGGCGCGGCGCTCGCCGGCATCTTCTCGACCATGATCAATTTCACCTGGTGGCCGACCGCCGGCGACGGCTATCTTTTGCCGGCGCTCGCCTCGGTGTTCGTCGGCGGCACGCCGACATGGGGCGGAGTCGGCACCGTCGTCGGCGGCGCGATCGGCGCCCTTATCGTCTCCTTCATTCAGACTGGCGTGGTCGGCGCCGGTCTTTCCGGCTTCTACGTCCAGTTTTTCAACGGCCTCATCATTATCCTCTCGCTTGTCGGACACCGATGGAATCAGGCCCGTTATCGCTAGTGTTTTCCGTTATTGCGGTCACCTCAAAAAACGACCGCATTCCCGGCGAGGCGATCCGGTCGCGGAGGGACACGGCCGCCTCGAGGCGTCCATCAACGCAAGCGGGCTCGGCTTCCAGAGGCATACTGTAATGCGGACACAGGTTGCGATCATTGGCTCGGGCCCGTCCGGCCTGCTGCTCGGGCAGCTCATGGCCAAGGCAGGAATCGATACGATCATTCTCGAACAAAAGTCCAAGGACTACGTGCTTGGGCGGATCCGAGCCGGAGTGCTCGAACAGGGAGCGGTCGACCTGATTGACGAGTCGGGCGCCGGGGCGCGGCTGCATCGCGAGGGGCTGGTGCACGATGGAACCGAGATCGCCTTCTACGGCGTGCGTCACCGCATCGACTTCAAGGGCCTGACTGGAAAGTCGGTCACAGTCTACGGGCAGACCGAGGTGACCCGCGACCTCATGGACGCCCGCGCGTCGATCGGGGCGCCCGCTTTTTACGAAGCGTTGGACGTCAGCTTGCATGATATTGAAAGCGGACGCCCCAAGGTTCGCTTCCGTGCCACCGGCGACGTTCAGGAGATCGCCTGCGACTATATCGCCGGTTGCGACGGCTTTCACGGCATCAGCCGAAGGTCAATCCCGGAGGCGAGGCTTAGGACTTACGAGCGGGTCTACCCGTTTGGATGGCTCGGCATCCTCGTCGACAAGCCGCCGGTCTCCCATGAGCTGATATATGTGAATCACGAGCGCGGATTCGCCCTGTGCTCGATGCGCTCCCCGACCCGCAGCCGCTACTATCTGCAATGCCACGTCGACGAGCACGTTGAGGAGTGGCCGGACGAGAAGTTCTGGGAAGAATTCACGCGACGGCTCGATCCAGAGGCGGCCCGCGCGCTGAATATCGGTCCGTCCATTGAAAAGAGCATCGCGCCGCTGCGCAGCTTCGTCGCCGAGCCCATGCGCTACGGAAATCTGTTTCTCGCGGGCGACGCAGCCCACATCGTGCCGCCGACGGGAGCGAAGGGCTTGAACCTTGCGGCGAGCGACGTCGCCTATTTGTCGTCCGCGCTCATTGAACGCTACAGGCGCAATTCAGAGGCGGGCCTCGAGACTTACGCGGAGCGCGCGCTCGCCCGCGTCTGGAAGGCGGAGCGGTTCTCCTGGTGGATGACCCAGATGCTGCACCGGTTCCCCGAGGCGAGCGGCTTCGACCAGAAAATTCAAGCGGCGGAGCTGGACTATTTGTTCGGCTCCGAGGCTGCGCAGACGGCGCTCGCCGAAAACTACGTCGGGCTGCCGTATTGACGTTCTCAAACGTTGTCGCTTCGTGGCCTCACAGCGAAGGCGCCCATTGGCTGAAGCAGACATCGATGTTGTTGTCGTCGGCGCCGGCGCCGCCGGAGTCGCGGCGGCGCGCCGGCTGGCCGCGAGCCCGCTCTCGACGATCGTGCTTGAGGCGAGCGCGCGCGTGGGCGGGCGCGCCTGGACCTGCGACGTCGCCGGCATGGCGCTCGACCTGGGGTGCGGATGGCTCCATTCGGCCGACCGCAACGCATGGACCCGCATCGCGGAGGAAGCCGGATTCGGCGTCGATCGCCGACTTCCGGCCTGGGGCTGGCAGTATCGCGATTTGGGCTTCTCACATAACGAGCAGGCCGCGGCCCGACGGGCGTTCGCCGAGTGGAGCAGCCGCCTGGAGAACACGCCGCCCGCCAACGACTGCGCGGCGGACGCGCTGGAGCCGGACGGCGAATGGAACGCCTATGTTCAGGCGATAAGCGGGTTCATCAACGGCGCCGAGGTGGAGCGCATCTCGGTTGCCGACTTCTCCGCCTATGACGCGGCCTCCACCGACGCCAATTGGCGCGTCCCATCCGGTTACGGCACCTTGATCGCCGCGAGCCTGCTGCGGCCCCTCGACCTCAGGCTTTCGACCCCGGTCACATCGATCGAGATCGAGGGCGCCGGCCTAAAGCTAGGGACCCCGGCCGGCGCGATCCGGACGCGCGCCGCCATCCTCACCGTCTCGACCATGGTGCTCGCCGGAGATGGCATTCGGCTTCCGGCCGAGCTGGAGGCCTGGCGGAACGCCGCTTCCCTCTTGCCGCTCGGACGCAACGAAAAGCTCTTCCTCGAAATTGTCGGCCCCAATCCCTTCGAGCCCGAGACCCAGGCGCTTGGGAACCCGCGGGACGAGCGGACCGGCACCTACTACAACCGCCCGTTCGGGCGGCCCGCGATCGAGTGCTTCTTCGGCGGCGCCGGCGCGCGGATCGTCGAGAACGATGGGCAGGCGGCCGGCTTCGCCCATGCGATCGACGAGCTCGCCAATCTGTTCGGCTCCGGCGTCCGCCGCTCTCTGCGTCCGCTCATCGGCTCGAACTGGAGCCGGATGACCTATATCGGCGGCGGCTACAGCCATGCGCTTCCGGGTCATGCGCCCGACCGCAAGGATCTCGCCCGACCGTTTGAGGGGCGGATCTTCTTCGCCGGCGAGGCGACGAACCCGGACGACTTCTCCACCGCTCACGGCGCGCATGACAGCGGTTTGAGAGCGGCGGAGGAGGCGATCGCGGCGTTGGCGCCGCGTCACGGTTAAATGTCAGTTGAATGGACAGGCGCCGAGGCGGGCGGCGAATTGCGGCTATTACGCGGCTCTATGCAGTTTCAATGCTTTGGGCGCCGAAAAGTGAAACTTACGGAAAATCCAAACTACAATATTGCCCCTCGCCGCGCGGCCTCCGCAGCCAAGATCGGGCGCTGTTCGGCGCTGGGCTCGAAGGGCGGCTCTCGCTGCCAGTCCCGGTCGCTCCTCTGGAGGACGGTCGGGGGGATGACGCCCGTGGCCACAGCAAAGGCTGCCGCATGCGTAAGATTCATGCAGCGCAGCTTGTGGCGGGCAGTATCCAGATAGGTCTTCACGCTTCCGAAGGTCAGATCCAAGATCTCGGCAATCTCATGATAAGTTTTACCCCGAGCGGCCCAGATCAGGCATTGTTCCTCCCGTCGAGAAAGCGTCGTACTCAACGGCTGAAGCTTTCCGCCCAATCGGGCAGCTGAGTCGATAAGCAAAGAAAGAAGAAGAAGGTCCGCCATATAATTTAGCTTGTATTCTTCCCACTCGCCTCTCGGCAAGTCGCTGCTGAACGACACCAGCGAGATCACATTGGGACGGGTGCGAATCGGGATCGACAGCCCGTTGCGTCCGACGCCGAATTTTTCTGCGTCGGCAAATACAACGGCCGCCGGCTCGGAAAAACTCAAATCTTGCCAATCAAAAGGGCAGACTGCGGTTCGACCGAAGGTGACAACCGGGTCAATCAAAATATACTGCTTGATGAAGTATCTCGCCTGCCACTCTCTCGAATAGGTCACGACTGCGGTCAGAAGACTTGTGTCAGGGCTCTTGTCGCTGGCAAATCGCAGCTGAGCAATATGTCGCACGCCAATTTCGACTGCGATTTCTTTGAGAGTCTCAACGAGCTCGACCGCCCCGGGGTCCTCGAAGATCGCCTCAGTCAGCCGTTTACCCGCGGAATAGAAGGCCGTTCTCATGGTCTTTCGGTTTTTCTCTTTGGAGGTGAACGCGCTGAGCGCCACTTTTTTCTTGCACGTGGGTCACAGGCCAAGCCGCCGATTTATCTTGCCGGACCGGCGAATACCCAAATCGGGAAAATCCTCGCACAAGTCATCGACTCCCAAAATTCCAAGGCCGTCAGCTTCAACTCGCCCTTCCTGCTTTCTAGGTTCTGCAGTCCTAATGAATTTACTCTTTCCGGCATCTACCCGCCTCTCGATGCTTCGCTGTCCGCTACGGAAGAAATAATGTTCCTCGGCGCGAAAACAACAAGTCACAAAACTGGAGAGAACAAGATGTGAACAGTGTGCTCCCCGTCCTTGGGGCCGGTCAGACAATAGCTGACTCGGTTCTCGGCCCGACCGTGAGGCGGCGGGGATTCCCTGCGGTCGTGGCGCGTCGTAGTTTTGGGGTTGATTGATGAAGATTGTCTCCAAAAGCGCCAGAAGCGCAATGCAGCGATATTGCCTCAACGGGATGAACGGCGACAGCTTTTTGCTGCGGTCGCCGCTCTCGCTCGACGCGCAAGTACCTACGCCGGCTGGCGGCTGAACGCGACAAACTCGAGCGCAAGATTAGCCATAGGGTTGTCGGCGAGTTGCTGAAGAAGCAGAAGTTCAGCCTGCAAGCCAACCGCAAGACGCGCGGGCGCCGACAATCCCGACCGCGACGCGCAATTCCACGTCATCAACGACGCGGTCAGGACGGCCATGGCCGAGAACCAGCCGGCTATATCCGTCGCATCGCCTCGCCCAGCCTCTTGATCTCATCGACGCTGAGGCGACGATCCTTTTCTTTCCGGTTAGCCCGCATTTCTCACTGCGGGGGGCGCATCGGGGCCTCGAATCGGGTACACTTGTTTTGCGACAACAGGTTAGCCGATTTGAAGTGGGTCCCCAATGCAGACGGAGTGTCGCGCGGCCGAGGTGGATTTCGGAAGGGCTGGGCGTCGGGTGGTTGCGGATTTTGACGGCGGCCTTCGGTCTTCCGACGCCGGGGGCTGCTTTTGTCGGAGACCGACAAGGCCATTGGGCTCGTCGATCGCTTCGCCGCCTGTTTTCGGGATCGGCGCAATCCGGGTTCGGTCGCGCATG
>DATJXI010000069.1:0-8576 GCA_035500275.1 Roseiarcus sp.
GACGTCGAGCGTGCCGTAAAGGGTGATGCCGTAGGCGCCGATTGGGCAATCGTCGGCGGACGAGCTGAGCCAGGTCCAGAAGCTGGCCCAGCAGTTGGGCTTGGGCGCGGGCGCCTCGAGCGCCTTCTTCGTCGGAAGATCCGCTGCATGCGCAAGGCCCGCAAAGCCGATCAGCGCCAAGGTCGCCGTAGCAATTCTCATATCGCTCATCCCGTTTTTTTTGACGATGTATATCAGCAAATATATCGATAGCAACAGCACGGGCCGCTTGGGTTTTTGGGTGTGGTTTTGGCGCCACTCCTTCAAAAAGGCGACGGACCGCGGCCGGATGGCTGCCCGAAGTGGCTCTGCCTGCCCATGCTTGCATGCGTGCAGGGATCGACGCCTATCGCGCCGCGGGCGCCGGCATGTTAAACACTAGAAGGAGAGCCGATGACCCGTTTGCGGTTCACAAACTAAGGGGTGGCCTATGGACGCGAAGCAACTGCTCGGCATGTCGCAAAAGGAGCTCGACGCGTTGTTCAGCGCGCACGAGGCGGGTCCGATCCCAAATGGCGAGGCCGAGGGCACGGCGATCATCGCGCCCGGGACGCCAATGAGCGAGGCGATCGCCGCCGCCATCAACATCTTCGCTTGGAAGGGCAAGGTGTTCGACGCGGACCTCAAATGCCTGAAAAACGAGATTCTTCTGTTGGGCGTGAGAGCCATCGTCGCGGATGTGTACAAGGGGCCGAGCTGGCTCGACGGTAAAGAGTGCATCGTGCTCGACTATTCCAAGACGTCGATTGTCGCGGCGCACGTTCGCGACGAAATCCGCGAGATCGAACCGGGCTTCTATCTCGGCAAGGTCTATTGGGACAAAAAACGCCTGTTCGATTTCTCGCTCGACTTCAGAAGGGCGAAAGCGTCGCATTAGGATTCCCGCTTCGCGGGGAGCGCAAGTGATCTTCTCAAGGTCGAGCCTGGCATGATACCGCAGGACAGGTTCGTCGTCGTGGCCGAGGTTCCGACGGAACGCGTCGCTGGCTTACGTTCGCTTCTCGCGACGATGACCCTGCCCGGCTATCCGGGCGCAGCGGACCCGATGAACGCGCTCCTGCCGTTCGGCGCCTTCGACACGATCCATTTCGGGCGCCTCGTCGTGCTCGAAGACAACACGCTCGTCGACCGGGCGGTCTATCCCGAGCTGCCCAAGGACGAGCCGACGTATCTTTGCTTCATGGTCGATTGCGACGGCGACGCGACGACGCTGCTCTCCGGCATGGCGCGGGAATGCAAGGGCTTGCGGCAGGTCTTCGCGTTCTGCGCGGACTACGATGCGAACGCCGACTTTGAGGATTGGCTGAAGAAGCGTCGGGTCAAGCCGTCCGCATCTTATGTTAACTGGGTGGGCCGGAGCGTCACTCAGGCGCGCGAGGAGGCGCGCCTGCGCGAGCTGCTGCGCGACGCGCTGCCGAACGTCGTTTCCAACGAGCCGCAAACCATGCTGAAGGAATTGCGCGACGCCGTCGGCGCGCGCATGTCCCTGACCCCGATCCCGCCAACCCCGTCCGACTGGCGCATGCGCAACCTTGCGCATTTTCTCCTGCCCATCGTCGTCGCCGCCGTGTGTCTCATCTTTTTCCCGCTGGTGACGATCCCGCTCCTCATCATCGCGCTCATCGTCGTCGCGATCGAACTTCGCCGCCGGGAGCTCAGCGATCCGATCGTCGCCAACGGCTATGACCCGGAGTGGGTCGCCAAACTGAGGCTCGGCGAGGACCACGACGTCACCAACCAGTACACCGCCATGGGCTCGATCAAGCCGGGCAAATTTCGACTCGGCATCGAGCTCGTCATCCTCGCCGTCATCGACTGGGCGGCCCGGCACGTCCTCACCCGCGGGGGGCTCGGCCGCATCGGCACGATCCACTTCGCGCACTGGACGCTCATCGACGAGAAGCGGCGCGCGTTCTTCTGCAGCAACTACGACGGCTTCCACGAAGCCTATATGGACGACTTCATCAACAAGGCCGCGTTCGGCCTCAACCTGTCGTTCTCGAGCGCCATCGCCTATCCGCAGACCGACTGGCTCATCAAGAAAGGCGCGTGGCGCGAGATGGAGTTCAAACGCTTCCAGCGCCGCCACCAGATCCCGACCGACGTCTGGTACAAGGCCTATCCCGGCCTCACCGCGCGCGACCTCGCGCGCAACTCGCGCATCCGAAACGGCTTCGAAAAGACGGCGATGGACGACGACGAAATCCGCCGCTGGATCGCGGAAATCTGAAGGGCGAGCTCGCCATGCGCCTCGACGTCGACGCCGCCGATATTCAGGCCCTCGCCCGGACGGCTTTCGGGCCGCTCAAGGGGGCGACCTACCTGCTGCTGCGCGTCGAAAACGCTGAAGCGGCGCGGCGCTGGCTCGGCGCGCTGAGGCCGACGTCGATCGCGGACATTTCCTCGGCGCGCCTGGCCGAGGCGACGCAGGTGGCGATCACGGCGGCAGGCCTAAAGGCGCTTGGGGTCGAGAAGGAGGTGATCGAGCGCTTTTCACCTGAATTCATCGAGGGCATGACCGGCAGTCCGAACCGCTCGCTCAGACTGGGCGACATCGGCGTGAATGCGCCTGAGCGCTGGGAATGGGGGTTCGGCGACCGTGAGGCGCATGTCCTTCTCATGCTGTTCGCCACGCCCGACCGCATCTCAGAGCTGGAGGCCGAGACGCGCGGCGCCGCGGAGATGAGCGGCCTGAAAACGATTCTTACGCTCGGCACGAACGACATGGGCGGCGTCGAGCCGTTCGGCTTCTTGGACGGCGTCTCGCAGCCGACTTTCGACTGGGATCGCGCGCGCACGCCCGGAACCAAGGCCGACCGCAAGTACACGAACCTCATCGCGCTCGGCGAGATTTTGCTCGGCTATTACAACGAATACGGTTTTCCGGCGGAATCGCCGATGGTGGCTGCGCACGAGCGCAACGCCGATCTCCTGCCGGTCGCGGCCGGGCCGGTCGGAGCGCGCGACCTCGGGCGCAACGGCTCCTATCTCGTCTTCCGCCAGCTGGCGCAGGACGTGCGCGGCTTCTGGCGCTGGACTCAGGAGGAAGCGGCGCGCACAGGCGCCGATCTCAAGTCGCTCGCGGAGACCATGGTCGGACGGCGCATGGACGGGACGCCGCTCATCGACATCGAGACCGGCCTCTCCATTCCCGGCGTCGATCCCGACGACCGCGGCGTCAACGGATTCCTCTTCGACTCCGACCCGGACGGCCTCTCCTGCCCGCTCGGCGCACATATCCGCAGAGCCAACCCGCGCACCGGCGATGCGCCTGCGGCCGTGGACGGCCCGATCGATCATCTCCTCGTCACGCTGGGCCTCACGACGCGCCGGCTCAAGAATCCGACCTCGTCGACGCTGCCGTGGGAAAAGAACACGACCGTCTGGCCATACCTGCGCCACGAGGACGACGCCATCGCCTCTTCTCGCTTCCACCGCATCCTGCGGCGCGGGCGGGAATACGGCGAGCAAATCGACGTGGCGCAGGCGCTCGATCCGGCGCGGCCCGATCCCAAAGCCGGCCTGCACTTCCTCTGTCTCAATTCCAACATCAATCGGCAGTTCGAGTTCGCGCAGGGCGGGTGGATCGTCAACTCGAAATTCGCCAGCCTCGCGAGTGAGCAGGATCCGCTGCTCGGCAATCGCGAGCCTTTCCCGATCCCCCCGGTTTCGCCGGCGCCGCAGCGCACCGACGCCTTCACGCGACCCGGCGCCGAGCCGCAGCGCCGCCGGTCCGTCGGCGTGCCGCAGTTCGTCACGGTCAAGGGCGGCGCCTATTTCTTCATGCCGGGCTTGCAGGCGCTGAACTGGATCGCGAGCGCCTGACCCCGAACGCTTTGGGGTCCCCTTCTCAATCTGACGACCGGATCGACCCGTTGCTGTCGTCCGTATCAGCGCAGAACGCGCAGAGAACTTCAGAGAGCTGCCCTCTAAGAGCCTGTCCGCGAAGATATTGAATCATCGGAATCAGTTGTGATTCAAGGAAGGCGGCCTGATTCTCTGGGGGTCGCCGATGTGGACGAGCAAGAATCGCGGACGCTATGACCGCAGCCGGTTGCGCTACCCGAGCGATTTGACGAACGAGGAATGGGCGCAGGTAGGGCCGCTGATTCCGCCGGCCAAGGGCGGCGGCAACAAGCGGACTGTGAACCTGCGCGAGATCGTCAACGGCCTGATGTACGTCTTGAGCACCGGCTGCCAATGGCGCGCCATCCCAAAGGACCTGCCGCCGCGCTCGACGGTCTATGATTATTTCGATCTGTGGAGCTGGGACGGAACGCTCGATCGCATTCACGATGCGCTTTACGTGAAGTGCCGCGAGGCCGTCGCGCGCGAGGTGAGCCCGACCGCGGCGATCATCGACAGCCAGAGCGTGAAGAGCGCGGAAAAGGGGGGGCTCGCGATCGACCCGGCGGGTTACGACGCCGGCAAGAAGATCAAGGGCAAGAAGCGGCATGTCCTCGTCGATACCCAGGGCCTTCTGATGCACGCGCTCGTGCACGCCGGCGCCATCCAGGATCGCGACGGCGGCGCACTTGTGATGGCGAGCCTGTTCGGCGCCTTCCCCTTCCTGCTCAAGCTCTACGCCGACGGCGGCTACCAGGGGACGGAGTTTCAAGCGGCGGTGAAGAGGGTCCTCAGTCGGGTCAACATCGAGATCGTGAAGCGTTCGGATCAGGCCAAAGGCTTCCTTGTCCTGCCCAAGCGATGGATCGTCGAGCGCACCTTCGCCTGGCTCGGCCGTTGCCGAAGGCTCGCCAAGGATTGGGAGTGCCTCAACCGCAAGGCGCTCGCCTTCCTGCGCCTCGCCTCCATCCGCCTCATGTTGAGAAAGCTATGTAATCCCAGATAGTGTTTTCGGACAGACTCTTAGCTGGAACTCGGCCTCAATGGTCAACAAAATCTATCGACCCACGAGCAGGCTGCTGCATCCCCCGATATACAGAGCAGCATTAGTGAGGAGCACCAACTCCGCACAGCTGGAATAACGCTCGCTCGGCCGTCTCTGTCCGAGATGCGCCGAACAACGCGATATGGCTCTTTGGGGGTGGCGAGCGAGGCTTCCGCTGTAAATCCAGGCATGTTCATCAACGGCTCCTTTTGAAAGAGGGCCACGGAAACGCCGCTGATGATAGGTCCTTCGCAGGCCTTTGTCGAGCTTGTCGGCCCAAGGCCCGGCGAGGGGTCGGCGAGCGTTTCCGGACAGACTCTAAACGAAGTCCGGCGCTGCCTACGTTGAGCCGGGCGTTCCTTGCTGGCGTCGCGTGAACTTTTGCATTGCCTTCTGGAAGCGCTCGCTCGCCTGAATTTCGGCGAGGAGCGCGTTATTTTCCACAGCCAAGCCTTGGACAGTATGCTGAAAGTCGGGCCGGAAATCGATCACCGATCGACCGGCCCGTGCCACATCGCCAGCCACGCCAAAAAACAAATCCATGAGCGTGATGGCGATGCTGCTAATCAGCCACAGATCGGCTTTGACAAAGTACTCATCTTCGACGTCGAAGAACGGCGCGCTCGCGGCCGAGTGATCGTCGGCCATGCGAAAGGTGCTGTTGCCGCTGATGATATTCGCATGCGCCGCAGAGCTGTTGATGCGGTCCTTGGTGCTTGCGATCCACGCGGATTTATCGGGATAGTTTTGATCGAGCCATTTGTAGCGCTTGCTCGTCAGCTTTTGCGACGCGTCCATGATGCCGAACGCATCCATGTCTACGAAGTGGTGCGTTTCGGGATTGGCGATCGCGAAGGCTGCCGCCGCGCCCGCTTCGAGGACCTGGCGCAAGTTCATCATCGCCTGCACCTTGTGAAGCCGGAGGGCTGAAAAGACACTGAGGGTGTGGTGCTTCTTCATTAGCGAGAACAAACGGCCGAACATTTCGGCGCGGTCGAGCTCGATACTCTCGATGCAGAGCGTCAGGTACGCCGTTGTGGCGCGGGCATGCTTGTAATGCTGCCCGTAGCGCTTGGGCGCGTCCAGGAGCATTGCCCGTTCGCTGTCGATGATTTCCTCTAGGGTCGATTGTAAATAGATCATTTCATATCCAACTACGTTGTCCTTGGCGGATCTGTACAGTCTACGATGACCCAATGTGGTTGACTTGCAAAAGGGTAGCCCTTTTGCAAGGGCGTGGAGGGAACGCGTGTCAGCAAGGCACAGCAACGGTATGAGAAGATCGCAAGTCTGCTTGAGGCGGACTTTACGCCTACAGGGCTTGAACGTCCGCTATGCCGCGTGTTCCTGCCGTGCAGCCGACGCGCACTTTCCGCCCAATTGCGACATCGCCCGCTGGGCGCCAAGCGTTTGATTTGATCCGCGAGGTTTCCTCGTCCCCGTTACTTCTCCTAATGGGAGAAGTGAGCGCGGCACTGCCGTTGGCGCCCCTTCCCGTCGCTTGAATCCGCTCTGCAAAGGGCATTTTCCGCTCTCCGAAGACCGGTGGCGCCGCTTCCGGCAGCCGAAAAAAGCGTCGCAAAAAAAGCCGGCATTTTCTTCGCGTTGGAGCTTGTTCATGTTATGTTCTCATCCATCGAGGCCTTGAAGCGCGGCGGAGCGCGAGGGTGGGGCATTGATGCGAGTTTGCCGGCGCGGAGGCTGCGGCTGACGATCGTCGATCGCATGGCCCAGGCCCGATGGGAGCGAGTGGGGACGGGAGCGGCAGGAGACGGATTCGGGGCGAGGGCGAAAAAAATTCGGCTGGGATTGGTCGCAACCCCTTGAAAAACCTCAAAACGGGAAAGGAAAGGGAAGGAAAAGGACCATAAATGAACCATTTCCGAACCTGTTTCGGACCATAAAAGGAAGGATTTGGAAGAAAAGGCGCGGTCGCGGACCGTGCGCTTCGCCTACTCCGCCGCCTCCAGAGCCCGCCTCGCCTGCGCCTCCGGCCCGAACACTTCGTCCCCCGTCGGCTCGATATGCGCCTCGTGGTTCATGCGCTGCCGGAACGACGCCATCTCGTCGTACATGCGCTTGCGCGCCCGGCTCTGGTTGCCGAGCGGGCGATGGTCGACGAGCCCGTGCCACGGATTGATCCGCAAGTTTCGGGCGAAGGCGAACTGATCCGGGTAGTCGAACTTCTGCTTACGGATGCGCAGCGTCGCAACGGACACGCGCGGCGATAGGCGGGTCGGCCATAAGACCGCGTTGTTCTCGATCGGCATGCGGAAGGGATCGGTCTGGAGCTGCACGCGCATCTCGAATTCCACGTCCATCCGATCGAGCGTGCGCACCATGTTGTCGCGAAGGTAATTGTCGGCCGGGCGGAACGGCAGGCCGGGAATGCTCATCGGAACCTTGGTCTTCGGCCACCAGCTGTGCTGCATCGCCTGCCCTTCCCCCATGAGATAGGGCACGCAGGAATAATAGGTCTGGCCGAGCGGATTGGTCTGCGTCTCGTTCCACAGCGACTGCATCAGGAAGTCGAGAAGATGCGTTTCGCGCGGATCGAAGAAATAGAAGACCGGCAGGTGCCGCCGGCTCCAATATTGCAGGCGCGCATTGGCCTTCACGTTCGGCGTCACGAAGGTCGGGGTGCAGATGGCGGTGAAGTCCTGGGTCATTTTCTCGTCGTCCCAGAGCTTCTCGCCCTCGACTCCCATGACCTTGACGCTGAGGCTTCCGAAGCCGACGTCGTTGATGTCGGGTTCGACGTGCGGGCCGGGGCCGGAGAAGCGCACCCAGCAGCGATAGGTTTTCGGCGTCGCAAACAGCCCGCGCCTCAGGTTCTCGGGCAGATTGTCGTGCACGACGAATTCGCCGCGCACAAGCCCATGCGTCTTGGTGTTGCCGGCGCGCTCAAAGCCGCCTTGCGGAAAATCGCGCACGAGATGCCGCCGCATCTCGTCGATCATCGTCTGGACGTCCTCATCCTCGCCGATCTGCGGCGTCTCCTCGGCGATGCCCAGGTTCTCCCGGCTGCGACCGAGGTTGATGAGGGCGGTGAAGAAGTAGGCGAGGGGCATGCGGAAGACGGCGTCGAAGGCAGGACGCAAGAATGGCTGCTCGATACGCCGCTCGAAGTGCAGAAAAATCTCGAGAAGGCGGTGAAGAAGCCTGAGAATCATCGCCGCCGCTCCATGGCCGCCGGCGCAAAATGCGCGCGGCGGGAAACCCGACTTCTAAGAGTGTCGCCGATGGCTTCAGCGCCGCGCTTTGTTGACTCGAATGAATCAATGCGCATCTCAGCACGCCGTCTTGATAAGCCTCCCAAGCGTCAAATCTCCGCGTAAATTTAACCGCCGACATCACCATGCCTCCGGTCTCACGCCACCACAGACATTGGGGCGCTTTCATGCGCCAAAGTCGATCAGGCGAGCTGACGAGCCTGCCCACACGTCACGGGATTTGGCGGCTATCTCCGCGCCACCGCCATCAGATTGCTGATCTGCGCCTGGGCCTGCTGCTGCACGGCGTGTGTGGTGCTGGCCATGTGCTGCGCAACCAGATTCTTCTCGTCGATCGCGGCCAGAACCGTCTTAAGGGCGGCGATGGCCGCCATCAGGGCGTCATGATCGACCTTGCTAATCTTTCCCTGTGC
>DATJXI010000070.1:0-16582 GCA_035500275.1 Roseiarcus sp.
GGCAGAATCGGGTCGCGACTCGACGTCTCTTAAGAAGGTCGCCGCATGCACCCGCATCGCGGGGAGTTCGCCACGCAGGTAGCTGCCGACCCAGAAGCCGTAGTCTGCAGCCAATCGTTCGGTCCTATCCTCCTCGCCGACGGCCGCCACGCGAGCTCTTGCGAACGCTCCCGTCGTTTCCCGGGCTCCGTAGCCGCGCGCAGCAAACAGTGCGTTGCCATAGGCGACGTTCAGCCGCGTTAGTCGACGCCGCTGCACCTCTTGCGCCTTCACCTCTTCGCGCTCGGCGAGCGCCGCGAACAGCGCCTCAGCCTCCGCGATCTCCGGCAGTTTCGGCGTCGGCGAAAAGCCTTCCAGCGCGGGCGCGAGGACGTCGTGCGCCTCCACCGGGCGGCCGGTCGATTGGTAGAGCTTCGCGAGGGAGAGCGCGGCGCGCAGTTCGAAGGCGCGCGTCCCCTGACACTCAGCGATAGCGAGGGCTGCCTTAAGCGCTTCCTCGGCAGGGCGGGGGTTGGTGGGATCGTGCTGCCGCAGGAGTTCACCTCGCACCCGGCGCAGTTCCGCTTCGTATGCGCGGCAGCCGGTGCGGTCGGACGTCGCCAGCGCTTCATCGAGGAGCACGATCGCGCGGTCGACATCGCCTGCACGGGCTTCAGCTTCGGCGAGCGCAATTTTCAATAGTCCATCGAACCACAGGATGTTCTGCTCGCGCAGGAGTCCTGCGCCGCGACGCATTTCTTCGAGCGCTCCTCCGCGTGTGTCACTTTTCCCCGTGGCAGCGCCCCTGAGAAAGATTCCAAACGCTCGCCACATCGGCAGATCCCACTCGCGTGTTAGTCTGGCAAGTTCGGCCGCGTATGCCGCTACGCGCGACCTGTCGCCGCGCATGAGTTCGAACAAGGCCGCTTGCATGGCCCCATTTGCGCGCGTGCCAATATGGGTGAGGCCCGCGATCCGCGCCTGAGCGTTGGCGATCAGGGAAATCGCGCGCTCGACTTCGCCGAGGGGCCACAACGTGAGCGCTAGGACATGCATTGCCGTGACGCCGGCGTCGGTGATGCCGAAACGGAACGCCAACTCGTCGTCCCGGCCGGGTTGGAACAAGGCGAGCGCGCGTTTCAGATGATCTCGTGATTCGCGGTACTCTCCGGCGAACCAATGCGTGACTCCCGCGGCGCGGTGAGCGACTCCGGCCTCTGGCGAATCCTGTTTCGTCTGAGCATCACCGAGGAAAGCGTTAGCGTAAGCCCGCGCCGCCTGCAGCTCGCCCCGGACTAAGCTGCCCACCCACAGGCCATGATCGGCCGCTAGATGCTGTCCCGCGTCGCCGGCGGCGGCGGAAGACTCGCGAGCTTTGGCGAAAGCCTCGGTCGTTTCAGGCGCGCCGGGCCCTCGCGCCCCAATGAGCGCGTTGCCATACGCGGCGTGCAGTTTTTGCCGCTGGCCCAAATCGCCCTCCGGTGTCCCGCCCGCCGTCTTGTCCGCCATGGCGATCGCCTTGCCGAGATGGGCGATGGCTTCCTGAAAGGCCGAGCGGCGCAGCGCCTGATCGCCCGCCTTGCCCCACCATTCGATCGCGAGGTCGTCGAGGCGGGCTTCCGTGAAATGATGCGCAATGACTTCGGGCTCGGCCGCCGCGCGCTCGCGGTCGTCGCGCAGGAGTTCGGCGGCGCGACGATGCAGCGCCTGCCGGCGGCTTTTCAGCAGGCTGTCGTAGGCGGCGTCCTGGATCAGCGCGTGCTTGAAGCGATAATTCGCCTCCGGCGGCGCGCCCTCGACAAATAGAAGATCGGCGTCGGCGAGCCGATCCAACGAGGCTTGCAGCGCCGGCTCGTCAGCCTCGGCGACGTCGCGCAGCAGCGCGTAGGAAAACTCGCGCCCGAGCACCGCGCCGATCTGCGCGATCTCGCGCGCGGGTCCCAGCCGATCGAGGCGCGCCGCGAGCGACTGCTGAAGCGTGAGCGGCATCGCTTGCACGCCGCCTTGCTCGCCGCGCTCGAGCAAGAGCCGCGTCACCTCCTCGACGAAGAGCGGCACGCCGCCGGTGCGCTCGCTGACCCCGTCGATCACCTCCTTGGACAGCGCATGGCGCGTCGAAATCTCGCCCACCATGCGCGCGACTTGCGCGCGATTAAGGGGCGCGAGCGAGATCACGCTGTGGTGCGAGCGCAGGCTCCACGGCGGGCGAAACTCGGGGCGGGTCGAGGCGCCGAAGCCGGATGTGCGTCCTCTCGCCGACGAGGCCACGCGGCTTCTCGCCGATCTCGTCGCCCGGCGGCGGCAGATCATCGAGATGATCGTCGCCGAGCGCAATCGGGAACGCCGCACCGAGGTCAAGCGCATTCGCAAGAGCATCGCCCGCCTGATCGCGGCGCTTGAGAAGGAACTCGCCGAGATCGACGCGGAAATCGACGCTTCCGTGCGCGGCGCGCCGGCCTGGCGCGCGAAGGAGGACCTCCTCGCCTCTGTTCCCGGCGTGGGGCCGATCGCCGCGCGCACGCTCATCGCCGAGATGCCCGAGCTCGGTTCGCTCGACGGCAAGAAGGTCGCCAGCCTCGCCAGCCTCGCCCCCTTCACCCGCCAGTCCGGACAGTGGAAAGGCAAAGCCATGATCGCCGGCGGCCGCAAGTCCGTCCGCTCCGCCCTCTTTCTTGCCGCCCTTGCCGCCGGCCGTCACAACCCGTCCTCAACGCCTTCCGAAAGCGGCTCATCGACGCCGGCAAACCCAAAATGCTCGTCGCCATCGCGGCGGCCCGAAAACTCCTAACCACCCTCAACGCCATCTTGCGAGACAAACAACCATGGCGAAGCCAAACCGCTTGACTTCGAACACAGTCGCTGAGGCGAAAGCTGCCTATGGAGGCGCGCAATGAACGTTTTGGTGACAGGCGCTCAGGTTTCATCGGAGCTGCGCTCGTGCGTAATCTCCTCGAGCGTGGCCTCAAGGTGGTTATTGGCGATAGTAGTCCGAACAAGGCGGTTCTCGCGAAACTGAACGGCGTGGAGTTTGAGCCGATGGACGTCGCTGACGCGCATTCGGTCGAAGGCGTTTTCGTTCGCCATCCGGACCTGAACCCATTGCATGCACCTGGCATATCTCATGAGCGCGAAAGTCAAGGCCGACAGGTCCCGTCGCGAATAGTGTTGGAATTTGCTGACGCGTCTTCGGGCGGCATGAGGTTATCCGATCATGCGGCAAGGTCCATGATCGGATCGGACGGCTTCTCGGCGAGGGTCTGCCATCTGTCGACTTTGCGCATGGCGATCTGGCCGGACGCCAGCAACGCCCAGAACAACATGGCCGCCGTTTCGGCGCAGGGCAGAACGGTTTGCGTCTTGATCCGGCGCTTGAACTCCTCGTGCAATCGCTCGATCGCGTTCGAGGTTCTTATCGACTTCCATTGGCTCGGCGGGAAGCGCGTGAAGGTGAAAAGCTTGTCGCCGGCTTCCTCGAGGCTGTCGGCGACGGCGCGGCATTTCAGGCGCCATTTGCGGATGAAGGCTTTGCGCCGGCCTTCGATCTCTTGCCTCGTCGCGGCGTAGATCATGTCGCGATAGTCGTTGGAGATTTCCTCATGCAGCCGCTCGGGCGCGTGGGCGAGGAGATTGCGGTGCTTGTGCACGGTGGAGCGCTGGACCGGCGCGTTGGGCCACAGCGCCGCCAGCGCATTTTCCAGGCCCGGCGCGCCGTCGGCGACGACCAGCTCCGGCGTCGGCAATCCACGCCGAACGAGGTCGTCGAGCAGCGCGCGCCAGGCGGCCTCGCTCTCGCCGCCCATGCTCCGGATCGCCAGCAGCACCTTCTGTCCGTCCGCGCGCACCTCGAGCGCGACCAGAAGCGAGATCGAGGTCGCCTTCCGGTCGAGCCGCACGCGCGCGACCGTGCCGTCGAGGATGAGCCGAACGATGGGCTCCCCGCCGAGAGAGCGCGCGTTCCAGGCGTCCCAATCGCCCTTCACCTTGCGCCATGTGCGGCTGACCACGTCCTTGCCGACCGGCCCGGCGAAGACCGCGTTCAACGCGCGCTGCACCCGGCGGGTGTTGGTCCCGGAAAGATCGGCCCCGGCGATCCGCGCGTCGGCGGCCTTGGTGCGGCGCTGGTAGGCCGGAAGCGCGGCGCTCCGCCATTCGCGCGTCTGGCCGTCCGTGCCCATCATCCGAGCCCGCGGCGCGGCGATCCGCGTCTTGCCGAACGTTCCGGTCAACGTCCGCTCGCGACGGCCGTGCCGGACGCCGGCGGCCGGAGGCGGTTCGCCATCCCCGCCCGGCTTCAGACGGCCGGAGCGCGGACGCGACAATGTGCCGGCCAGTTCCTCCTCCAGCATCGCCTCGATGAACCCGCGAACGCCAGAACGAACCCCATCCTCGATCGCGTCAAACCAATCATCGAAAAGCAAAACCTCGGCGCCGACAGCCGCCTCCTTCGTGGTATCCTTCGTCATGGCGTGGTCTCCATTCCAGCGCGCCAACGCCGGAATCGTTCGGGTTAGGCAACCCGGAGACTACGCCAACCCAATTCCAACCACTCCCGCGACGGGACCGGCCGACATGGCGCTCGGGGTGAAGGTGAAGCTGCTCGGCATGGTCAATATGTTCGAGGCCGCCGTGCGGCACAGACTCAGGCGCCTCATCTTCACGGGCAGCGAAACTGTGTTCGGCGGCTGGCAGATAGTCTATGGCGACCGTCCAGTGGTCGAGGACGATTACTGCAGCCCCGCGACCATTTCTTCGCCTACGGAGTCATGAAGATCCTCGACGAAATCGTGGCTCCGAAGTATGTCGCAAACCATGGCGTGAGCATCGCGTGCACGCGGCCCGCTGCGGTGTTCGGCCACGGTCGGAAGCGCGGTTCGATGCTGTGGGCTAAAGCATTGGCGACGCAGCCCGCGCTCGGACGGATCGGCAAGCTGCCCTTTCTCCCGGCGGGTTGCGCGACACGTGGACCTACAAGGACGATTGTGCGGAACAGCTTGTTCGCCTCGCTCTGAAGCGGTCGCTTTCCTACTTTGCACACAACAATGGCGGGGAGAGTGTGACGGCCGAGGAACTCGTCGCGGCATGCGCCGCTGGCTACCTGAAACTCGATTCGAGTTCGACGAAACAAAGCCGACGACGCCCTGATTGACTGGCAGGATGGGATGCAGCTCGAGGCGGAAATCAGATTCAGGCCGCGATCGCAGCTCGACGGCGTGCGCCCACATCAACAAGGCGCGCGAGGAGGCGGGTCTCAAGCCCGTGTTGAAATGACGCGATACCGCAACACCGTCGTGAGCAGTTACCCCCGCGCGGTGCAAGCAGCGGACACGGTGAAGAAGCCGATGCTCCACCCAAGCTGAGACGGACGAGATGGTGCGTTGGGAGGCAAAGGACCAGAGCGATCTCGGGTCAACACCGATGGTAAGGCCTATCGCGAAAACATGTATTACCTCTATCAGAAGCAGGTGGATGGGATGTCATTCGAGGATATGCCGCGCCTGACGTTCGACGACGCTGGGTTCGGCATCGAGTGCCCGCGGGTGGTCGGGCCGACCGAGAACCCCCTTGAGAACCCCCGCTTCGATCTTGCGAGGCGATTGAAGCAGGTTGTATCGAATTCAGTTTGACGAGCCGATGTGGACGGAAGCCCCGCAGGGACCGAATGGGCGGCGGATATTCTCAGCGAGCTGATCGACCTCGCTGCCAGGAAAACCGGATCGGATTGCACGTTTGCGGCGGAATCCAAAGCGAAGGCGTGTCTATTTCACGAGATGCAGTGATCTTGCGCCCGCATTCCGGAAAGCAAATATTCACGAGGTTCTCCTTGGGTATTGCCCGGTCAGTTACGATCTTATAGAGCTTTGGAGGCTGTTGGACTTCGACGGCGACCTCGGGCTCGGCGTCATCGACCAACGCAGGACGAGATCGAGACCGTTGAAGTGATCGAAAGGCGCATTGAAGCGGCGCTGAAGCATTTCTCACGGGAGCGCGGTGTTCTAACGAGCGTGTGCGGCTTCGGACACGTTCCGCTGCATATTGCCCGTCGCAAGCTCGCTGTACTCGTTGAGGCGGCTCAGACGCTCTAAAGCGCGCCAAAGAAGGGCTCGACGCAAGCGCCGGGTTGTGACGGCCGTCACTTGTCATTCCGTGGCTCTCAAGTGTTAATGGGGCGGTTACGTTCATCCTGATCTGCGCTTCGAATCGCTTGGGTCAGAGGAGACCGGTGCGAAGGGTCGAGGACAGCGTGTCGCAGCATTTATCAGGGCTTCGCCCGTTCAGGGGCTTTTCGTCGCGGCTGCTCGCCGACCAGCTGTCAAGACAAACGGCTCCCGCTGAAACTTGGTTCGATGTCTTCCCAGGCGTCGTCCTGTTCGTCGACATCGTCAACTCTACGTTGATGACCGACCGGATAGCCGCTAGCGGTCCTGACGGCGCCGAGCGTCTCGGCGAGACGCTGAACGACTACTTCAGCCGCGTCATCGACATCGTTGCTTCGCACGGCGGGGATGTTGTCTCTATCGACGGCGACGCGGTCATTGGACTCTGGCCAGGCGGCGAGGAACCGGGCCTTCAAGTCCGGTTCGCGGCCGGCGCGGCCTTTGCGCTCCGCAATCTCGAGATGCTTTGGCCAGTGGAGCCGGCGACCCCGCTTCGTCATCGGTTGACGCTGGCGGCGGGCCAGTTCTCGGCCATCATCCTCTCCGGCCGCAGCAAGAGGAGCTTTCACGTCTTGGCCGGAGCGCCACTGCGTACAGTGGGGCTTATTTCCCATCTCGGCCACGCTGGCGACATCGTTGTCGACCGAGGCATCGCTGATTGGTTGGGCGAGCAGGCCGCGCTCGAGCCAATCGCCGACTCCTCCGGCGACCAGCCATATGCGGCGCGGCTCGCTCGGCTTCAGAACGCGGCGACGCCGTCCGGCCCCGCCTTCCTCCCCGCCGCCCCCGGCCCTCCACTCTCCTTCCTCCCGCAAATCGTGGTCCTCCGGAGCGAGTCCGGCCTCGAGGCGTGGATGAGAGAGTTCCGGGTTGTGAGCCTCGTCTACGCGCGCCTCGGCGAACCCGAGGCGGCCGACGCCCCCGCAGTCCAACGTCTCCAGTCCATATTCGACATCGTGGCGGAGACGGCAGAATCTCTTGACGTCGAAGTCTTCAGCGTCATCGCAGACGAGAAGGGCGTGACGGCGCTAATCGTTTGCGGGCTTCCCCCGTTTAGCGCGGACAACAACGCCTCCCACGCGGTGGGCCTCGCAGCGCGCATCCGAGAAAAGGTCTCGACTCTCGGGGTCGCTCATTCGATCGGCGTCGCCTCCGGCCGAGTGTTCTGTGGTCTGGTCGGCAACGCCACCCGTCGGGAATATGTCTTGAACGGGCCGGTGATGAACTATGGCGTTCGCCTTATGCAGGCGGCGAAAGAAACGGTGCTGTGCGACGCTGAAACCGCCAGCGCGGCCGAGGGCCGGTTTTTGTTCGCGGACGCGGAGCAAATCTCGGTCAAGGGGAGGGCCCGAGCGCTCGCGGTGCGTCGGCTCGCCGAGGCCCAAGCTCCGCTCCCGGTTGCGGTGACGCAACGGAGCCTTCTGCTCGGACGCGAGGCGGAGGTCGCCGACCTCGGCGACCGGCTCGATCGGCTGGCTCGCGGCGAGGGCGGACTGGTCGTTCTCGAAGGGGAGCCCGGCGCTGGAAAGTCCCGTTTGCTTCACGAGCTTCGTTTCGAAGCGCTGCACAGCGACTTCGTCGTCGTTCAGACGAGCGCCCATGCGATCGAGCGGGCGACCGCTTACTTCGCATTCCGTGGCGTCTTTCAACAGCTGCTCCGGCGGCCCGGCGATCGCAATGATGTCAGTCTACCCGTCCTGCGAGCCCGCTATGCTGAAGCCCTGGCCGGCAGCGGGCTAGGTCAAAAGGCCGCGCTGATTGAAGACGTCATGCCGATCGGCGTCGAAAACAGCGAGCTCGCCGCTCAGATCAAGGGGGCTGCCAGGCGGGCCGGCGTCGAGGACATCGTCGCTGCGATCGCGACACGCAAAGCCGCCACGCGGCCGCTCGTCATTCTTTTCGACGACCTCCACTGGATTGACGCGCTCTCGGCCGATCTTCTGCTGGCGTTGTGCCGACGGCTGCCGGATGTCCTTGTCGTCGCGACGTCTCGGCCGCTCGATCCCGTCGGGGCGCCGCACGGGGCGCGGGTCGCCCAACGGGCGGCGCGCCGCATGCCAGTGGCGCGCATCGACGCCGGCGCGACGGCGCAAATGATTTGCGGGCTGTTGAACGTCCGATCCGCGCCTCGCAGGCTCGTCGATTTCGTGTACGGGCAATCCGAAGGCCTTCCGATCCACATTGAGCAGCTCGTGATGTCGCTCCTCGAGCACGGTCTAATCGAGGCGAAGGACGACCATTGTCGCGTGCATGCGTCGGATCTCGCCACTGCCGCAGTTCCCCACAAGCTGCGGGACATCGTCGTGAGCCGCATCGACGATCTCAGTCAAGCCGACCAGCTTGTCGCGAAAGTTGCGAGCGTGATCGGGCGCGTGTTTGAAATGGACGTGCTGCGCGCGATCTACCCGGAGCCGACCGACGCGCGCTCACTTGAGGCGAGCGTGAGGAGGCTCGCCACGGCCGGCATCCTCTCGTCAGAATCGACAGGCGACAGCTCGCCGCACGCCTTCCGTCACGTGATCATTCAGGAGGCCACCTACGAACTCCTGAGCTTCGCCCAGCGGCGGCGCCTGCACGGAAGGCTGGTAGAGTTCATCGAAGAGCGCTATTCCGACTCGCTCGAAGCGCATTACGCGGAGCTGGCGCACCACTGCGAGCACGCGGGCGATGCAGCGAAGGCTGTCGATTTTCGGTTACTTGCCGCGAGTCTGGCCATCCGCCGCTACGCCAACGACGACGCCTTGATGCACGTCGAGCGCGCAGAGCGCCTGGCGAAGCGCGCACGCCTCACCCTGTTCCAGCCGCAGCTCGCAGAGATTGCTTTCGACCGCGGGGAGGCCCTGCACGCGCTATCCCGCTTCTTCGAAGCGGAGAAGCAATTCCAGGAATGCATGCGGTTCAGCGGCATCGACCGCCCGGCCACGCCCGCGATGATCGCGATCTCGGTCGCTAGGGAAGCGGCGCACCAGGCGGCGCATCGGATCGGCCTCGCGCGCACGCCGAAGACCGACGAGCTCCGGGACCAAGCCCGACTGTCCGCGCATCTCAATACGCGTTTTGCGGAGCACGCCTATTTCATGGGCAACACCCTTGAGCTTGTGCACGGCACGCTGACGGCCCTCAATCGAGCCGAGAAAGTCGGCTCGGTGACCGAGATGACCGGGGGCTATGGAGGACTGGCGATCGGGCTGGGCGCCGCCGGGCTTCATTCTCTTGCACGGTTTTATCGGCGACGGGCGATCGCCGTCGCCGACAACGCCGGGGAGATGCACGATCGAGGCTTCGCCCGCCTACTGGCTGGCGTGTATTCCTACCAGGCAGGAGACTGGGAAACGGCGCGAACGCATTTCGACCGCGGAGCAGAGATTTTCGAGAAGCTCGGCGACCGTTTCCGTCTTCAATCCTGCCGCGTCGTGGACTGCCATTTGGCCATCGCCACTGGCGAGTATGAACGTGCGCGGACAGGCTTGAGCGAATTCGGCGAAGCGGCGGAAGCCATCGAGAACGGACCCGTGCGCGCATGGGCGCTCGCGGGTCTCAGCATTCTTGATATGATCAAGGGCCACGCTCCGGGGCGCACGGTGCGGCGAATGGAGATCGCCGCCGAGTTCCATCTCCATCGGGCGGAACGCTTGCTCTGCGGAGGTCTGAAGGCGGCGGCGCTGTTGCGCGCTGGAGACAACGAGGCGGCGGAGCGCACGGCGGCCGAGCAGCTCGAAAGCATGCGCCAAGTCGTTTGCACTATGGGCATCGCGGTGTTCAGCGTCGGCGCGATCGCGGAAGTCTATTTGTCGCTCTTAGGCAGGCAGGCCGCGCATCGCACCCTCGACCCTGCGCTTACGCTCAAGGCGGAGCAGGCATGCCTCGCGGTGCGAGCATACGCCGCCCGCACACGCATATGCAGGCCCCGTCGCTATCTCTACGAGGGTCAGTTGGCGCTCGTCCTGGGGCGACCGTGGCGCGCAGCGAGCCGGTTCAAGCGAGGATTGGACTGGTCCGTGCGGCTGCGCATGCCGCTCGATCAGGCGCTGGCGCAGCTCGGGCTGGCCCGGGCGTTCGGGAAGACAGAGGCCGGGCGCCAACGCCGCGCAGCTGCCGATTCTTTGCTGAACAGGCTTGAGGCGCGCCCCTGGATTTTGCAGCCTGGTCACGCATACTCTGTGTTGGGCGACGGGAACAGTGCGGTTGCCGCGTAACGAATCAAACAGGCATGGGATGAGATGGCGAAAACGAAGATCGCAATCCTGGGCGGAGGCATGGCTGGGCTCAGCGCAGCGTACCAACTGACCCGGACTTCAGAACTCCGCGAGCGCCACGAGGTCACCGTCTACCAGCTTGGCTGGAGGCTAGGCGGAAAGGCGGCTAGCGGCAGGGACCGGGACGGCCGCAATATCGAGCACGGGCTTCACGTCTGGTTCGGCTGCTACGACAACGCTTTCTCGATGCTGCGGGAGCTTTACGCCGCGCGGCCGCCGGGGGGAAAACTGAAGGCTTGGCAGGACGCTGTGAAACCGCAGGCCTATACGCCGGTCGGCGTCCTCGGCGACGATGGCGTCTGGCGCTACCGGCCCCTCACTTGGCCCTCGAACAGCGGTGTCCCCGGAGACGGAACGTTGCTGCCCACTTGGGGGCAGATGATCGAGACTGTCCTTGGCTGGATTAAGGAATTCATCGAGCGAACAGGACAGCCTTCGCCTGCTGACGCGCTCGCCAAGGCCGGGCCGCCGCCGACCTCGGTCAATCCGCAGCCGTCGTCGGTTCTGGAGGCAGCGCGCGAACACTTGCGCGCGGTCGGCTCCCGTCTCGACGGCCAGAGGCGCGATCATTTGGATCACCTCGTCGAGCTGGTGCGATGGGCGCGCGACGCCCAGGCGCAAGCGCAGAAACTTACGGGCCGATCGCCGCTCGAACCGCAAATGATCCGAGACATCCTCGACATCTTACTCGCCACCATGCGCGGAATCATCGAGGACCTCATCATCCCCGACCGGCCGCTCGAGTCGCTGGACGACGAGGACTTTCGCGCTTGGCTCATTCGTCATGGAGCCGATCGCGACATCGTGGCGAAGTCGACCGTCGTGAGAGTCGTCTACGACACGTTGTTTCAGTACGCGGACGGCAACGTTGACCGTCCCTCCTACGCCGCCGGAACTTCGCTCGGCGTCATCATGCGCCTCGTCGGGAGCTACAAAGGCGCCATGATGTGGGACATCCAGGCTGGGATGGGGGAGGTTCTGGTCGCGCCGCTCTACTGCCGCCTCCTGGACGCCGGTGTCACATTCAAGTTCTTCCGCAAAGTGACGAGCATCGAGCCGGCGCCGAGGGAACCGCTCATCCAAAAGATCCGAATGGACGTGCAGGCCGAGACGACCGGCGACTACGATCCAATTTATAAGACGGCGGACGGCTACGACGTGTGGCCCTTCGAGCCCCTTTGGAAGCAATTGCAGAACGGCGAGGAGATGCAGAAGTCGAAGGTGAACTTCGAGAGCTACTGGTGCAATTGGCCGCGCGCCGGAGAGGAGACGCTCGAACGGGGCAGGGATTTCGACATCGCGGTGCTCGCCATTTCGCTAGGCGCCTACAAGCAGCTGAACGATCAGGACCCGAGCATGTGCGCGCAGCTGATCCCCAGAAGCAAGCGCTTCGCCGATTACGTCGCCAATGTCGGGGTCGTGCCCACGCAATCGGTCCAGCTCTGGTGCAACGGAACGTCGAGCGAGCTTGGATGGACGACCGGCAAGGCCGCGACAGTTTCAGGTCCGGAATATCTCAACATTTGGGCCGACATGACGCAGGTCATCGCTTTCGAGACGTGGTCTGACCCGCCCCCGCTCTCGCTGCACTATCTGACCGGAACCTACAAAACGACGCTCTATCGGCAGCCAAGATCCAACGCGAAAGTCCCCGACATTGCCCGCGATGAAATTCGCGAGCAGGCGATCGAGTGGCTGAACGCCTCGTCGTACGCCCAGTGGCCCAGCGCAAGCTCCGGCGGCAAGTTCGACTTCGAGGTCTTGCAGGCCGCGTCCGGCGCGGTCGGGGAGGCCCGGTTCGACGCGCAATATTGGCGAGCGAACATCGACCCAACTGAGTGCTGCACGCTGTCCGCGGCGGGAACAACCAAATACCGGCTGCATCCGAACGAGACCGGCTTCGACAACCTCATCCTCGCCGGCGAGGGGACGCGGCACGGCTTCAACACCACGGCGATTGAAGGCGCCATCATGTCGGGTGCCGCGGCTTCGCGCACCATCTGCGGCTTGCCGCGGAAGATCGTCGGCTACGACTTCCTACAGCGTCGTCCCTCCCAAGGACCCGGATGATGAACCCAATGCCCTACGTATCGTGGTTCGGCCATGGGACGACGAATTTCGCCCCCCCGGCGAGCTTTACGAACGTGAACGTGAACATCTTCGCGGTGGCGGCGAGTCTCTCCGCCATCCAATCGCTTGCGGACAGGCTGCTGAACCCCGCTGGCGGCGGCCAGGTCCGCTACCAGGCGGCCCTCCCGATCGCGATTTTCAGCTTCGCCGACGCCCAGAGATGCACATCCGTGACTGAGCCTGCCGGATGGACGCCCGGGCGTGAGACCATGGTCTTGACGGCGCTTTGGGAATTCCGTTCGCGGAGCCCCTTGCCAACGCGTCTCGTTTTCTGGGCTCCCTATATCTTCATCGACTACACGATCGGCCTCGTATGCGGTCGGGAGATTTGGGGCTGGCCGAAAAACATAGGCAAAATTGGGGTTGCCGCCGATCGACCGGGCGGCGACTTCTCAGTCGAAACAACGATATTTCGCACGCTCGCGCCCGATACTCGCGGCGAGCAGGCCACGCTCCTACGAATCCGTCAGACACAACCCGCTGCGCAGCCGGCACCCGCCTGGGCGAGCGGCGCGGATGCCGCGCTGGGGCTAGCGGAAGGCCTGCTCGGGGGCCTCAGCGGGGATGTTCTTCGGGCGCTGTGCATCAAGCCGCGCATGGAGTGCGTCGTGCTCAAGCAATTCCGATCGTCGTCCGAGCCGAAGCTCGCCTGCTATCAGGCAATCGTCAATTCGCCGGTCGCGCTGACGAATTTCGTCGGCGGAGGTCCATATTTCGGTCAGTTCACGCTGGAGATCGCAACCTGCGAGAGCCATCCGATCGTGTCCGATCTCCTTGGGCGCCTGCCGGACCCGAACTCAACCACAGTGCCGGTGAAATTCGCCGGCTGGTCGACCGTCGATTACGAGGCCATAGCGGGGGACGAGATCGTAGTCCGCGCTTAGCGCCTTGAAAGGTTTGGAGCGGGATGGACTTTTGGGAAGGGACCAGTTTCCACCCGTCGTGATACGAGGAGGCGAAGAATGTCCGATCTACCAGGCGGTGGGTCTTTGCCTCTGAAGGTGGCGATCCTCGGCGGCGGTCCGGCAGGCTTGGCCGCGGCCTATTGGCTGACCGCGCCCGAGCAACAAAATCGCTTTGAGGCGACGCTTTACACGCAAGGCTGGAGGCTCGGCGGCAAATGCGCCAGCGGGCGCAATCCGGGCCGCAACAACCGTATCGAAGAGCACGGCCTGCATATGCTTATGGGCTGCTACCAGAACGCCTTCGCGACGCTGCGGAGTTGCTACGCGGAATGGAAGCGCCCGGAGACTTGCCCTTTCCAGCACTGGCAGAACGCGTTCTGGCCGCAGAGGCAGGTCACTCTGATGGAGGAGGACGGCCCGGGGGGCGACTGGTCGCCGTGGAACTTCCCCAACTTGCCACGATTCCCGGGCGAACCCGGGGACGATCTTTTTGCGCCGCGTCCCCCTTTGAACGACCCCGACACGGTTAGGGTCGACGAGGTTGGACAACTCGTCTTGAAGATGTCGGACTGGCTCGAGAGCTTCATCCACATTTTTGATCGGATCCATCCCCTGCGCGACGCGATCGAGGCCTTGCGAGCGGCGATCCTGAGCGGAGACGCGGTTTCCGTCCCGATCCATGCGGCTCGGCTCAAGGCGGCCAATGCCGCCGTGCGCGACACGATCAGGAGTCCGGTGGTCGAGCTCGCCCTGCGCCTGGCTTCGGCAGAGCCGGACGTTCGGCGCTTGCTGATCTTGGCCAATCTCGGGATCGCTGTGGGCCTAGGTTACCTCGTCGACCTCCTCGGACGCGGCGACGAGGCCTACGACCGGCTCAACCAACTGGATTTCCGCGAATGGCTCTCCCTTCACGGAGCGTGCGACGAGGCGCTCGCGTCAGCCCCGATCCGAGCGCTTTACGACCTCACCTTCGCCTTCAAGGATGGCAACGCGGGAAGCATCAACAACGGTTCGATCGCAGCGGGCGTGTCATTGCGCTTCATCATCGAGGTGACCTTCGGCTACCGCGACGCTCCGCTGTGGAAAATGGCGACCGGCATGGGCGATACGGTCTTCACGCCGTTCTATCAAGTGCTCGAGGCGCGCCGACCGGGGACCGTCCAGTTCTTTTATCGCCTAGCCGACCTTCGACCCGGTCCGGACGGGCGCATCGCCGAAATTGAGCTCTTGCGCCAGGCGGAGACGGTAGATGGGCGCCCGTATGATCCGTTTTTGCCCATCCCACTGCTCGGGCTCGACTGTTGGCCCAACCAGCCCAATTGGAATCAGCTGAAGAACGGCGACAAGCTCAAGGCGGATCACGTCAATTTCGAAGCCGGCTATTGCAACGTCTCGGTCGGTTCCAGGATCCTTGAGCTGGGCCAAGATTTTGACGTTGTCATTCTTGCTGTTCCCCCCGCCGCCATCGCTCACACGACCCAATCCTGGGTTCAGGGGAGCGCCGCATGGCAAAACGCCCTTCTCAACGTCAAATCGGTCGCCACCCAGTCTTTGCAGGTCTGGATGCAGCCAACGGTCAAAGAACTCGGGTGGAGCTTGGGCCCCACTGTGATGACGGCATTCGCCGAGGATTACGATTCCTGGGGGGACATGTCGCACGTCCTGTGGTCGGAATCCTGGAGCGGCCCGAACACACCTCATTCAGTCGGCTATTTCTGCGGCGTCATGGCGATACCGCCTGGAACGCCGCGCGACCCCGCCGTGATGAAGCAGGTCGCGACCGAAAACGCCGACGCGTGGATGCAGGCCGACCTTGCAACGCTCTGGCCGGCAACCCGCGCCAACCTCATGTGCGATCGCCATCTTGTTGCGAACTTCGACGGCTCCGATCTCTATGTGCAGACGCCGAGCGGAACGAATGTCGAAAGTCGCTTCTCGCCGGCCAAACCCGCAGGCTACTCCAATCTCCTCGTCGTGGGCGACTGGACGCGCACAAGGTTCAGCGGCGGCTGCTTCGAATCTGCCATCGAGTCGGGCATGCTCGCTTCGCGAGCCCTCGGCGGGATTCCGGCCAACATCAAGACGCGATAGACCCGTCGCGCTCGCTAGCGCGCCGTCGTCTGGCGCACCCACCCGAAGCGCGCCTAAAGCGGCGCGGCGGCGCCGTCGAGGCGAGGGTCGGTCGCGCCGCACAGCGCTTCGCCCATGAGCGCGATCGCCTGGGCGCTGCCCTTGAAAGAGCGGATGAAATCGTGCGGCGCCGGCGAGCCGTCTGAGGGCGCCTCGCCGGTCACGAGCTCATGTCCGAGCGCCGCAAGCCTCTCGGTGAAGTTCGGGTCCCGGTGCGGCTCGACGGAAACGCGCCGCCCGTCCAGCGCGCGCACGCGCGGCGCGTCGAGCGCCTGCTGCAGGTCCATGCCCCGGTCGATGAGGTTGAGCAGGATCTGGACCTGCCCCTGCGGCTGCATGTTGGCCCCCATGCAGCCGAAGGAGAGCGCAAGCGACCCGTCTTCATTGAGCATCATCGCCGGCAAGATCGAGTGGCGCACGCGCTTGCCCGGCGCGGCCGAGTTCGGATGGACGGGATCCATCGAGAACTGGGCCCCGCGGTTGTGCAGAACGACGCCGGTTCCCGGCACGATGACGCCCGAGCCGAATACGTCCGAGATGCTCGTGATGAGCGAGATCGCGTTGCGGTCGCGGTCAACGACGGTGAGGTAGGTCGTCTCGCCGCAAATGCGCCCCGCGGAGGGCGTATCGAGCGCGCGGTCCGGCGTGATGAGCGCACGCCGGACCTTAAGGTAGTCGTGGGACAGCAGTTCATCGACCGGCGTCGCCGCGAAACGCGGGTCGGCGACATAGCGGACGCCGTCGGCGAAGGCGAGCTTGATCGCCTCAAGAATCATATGCTTGGCCTCGACCTCGTCATCCGCGAAGAGCTTCGCCATGTCCAACCCTTCGATCATGCCGAGCGCCATCAACGCGACGACGCCTTGGCCGTTCGGCGGCAATTCGAGGATTGTGCGCCCACGGTAGGCGGCCCGGATCGGCTCGACCCATTCGGCGTGAGAGTCATCGAAGTCTTTGCTCTCCAGCCAGGAGACGCCGCTTTTGTGGAGCGTTTCGAGGATGCGCTCGCGCATCTCCCCGCCGTAGA
>DATJXI010000071.1:0-6276 GCA_035500275.1 Roseiarcus sp.
CCGCAAAGCCCCCACCGACCCCGCTCGCCGCCGCGTCCGCCAGGAAGGCGCCGCCTGAATATGGACGCGCTCATTGCCCCCTTGACTTGATCCGGGGCGTCCGGCGCGGCCAGCGGCCGCGCCGACAACGCCGCGGCCCGCTCCTCGGCGGCCCCGCCGCCCTCGCTTTAAAAAGAAAGCCCAAACCCATGGACGCCCAGCCCAACGCGTCGCCCGACGTGACGCCCGACTGCGCCCAGCGCATGTTCGAAGCCCTCGTCGGCGGCATCGGCATCGAGACGATCAGCGTCCTGGAGAACCTGCCGGTCGCGCGCGTCGAATCCATTCTGCGCGAGGAGATTTCTCGCCGCTGGGTGGCGCCGGTCGCCGATTTCGCCAAGATCCAGATCGCACGACTCGAAAGTCTGACGCTTCCCGTGCTCGACCGGGCGCAGAGCGGCAATCTCCCGGCGATCGACCGCGCGCTCAAAATCTTCGACCGGCTCGACCGCTACCACGGCTTCAAAAGCGCAAACCCGGTGGTCCACCGATACACCGAGGAGGACCGCCGGAAGCTCCTCGACAAGCTCAACGCGATGGCGGCGCGGCTCAACACCGACAAGTGCGAGGAATGACCGAAGACGCGGCGCCGCCCGCAGATTCCCCGGACGTCTCTCGCGCCCGCCGCCTTGTCCCCGGCGAGCCGATCCGCAAGATCGGCGACCTTCTGGAGCTGCCTCCGGGCAAGAGGGCCGGCTTGATCGCCGCCATGACGCCCGAGGATTGCAGCCGGCTCTTTTACGACTGGTCGCTTTGGGCGCGGCCCGAGCAGGAGCCGCCGCCGGGCGACTGGGTCATCTGGCTCATCCTCGCCGGGCGCGGCGCCGGCAAGACCCGCGCCGGCGCCGAGGCGGTGCGGCGCTGGATCGAGAAATTCCCGATCGTCAACCTCATCGGCCCGACGGCGGACGATGTGCGCGACGTCATGGTGCTCGGCGACTCCGGCCTCCTTAACGTCTGCCCCGTCGGAGAGCGCCCGCGCTATCTTCCCTCCGCCGCCCGGCTCGAATGGCCGAACGGGGCGGTGAGTCTCCTCTTCTCGGCCGAGGAGCCGGACCGGCTGCGCGGCAAGCAGCACATGAAGCTTTGGTGCGACGAACTTGCCGCCTGGCGCCGGCCGGACGCGTTCGATCAGGCGCTGCTCGGCCTGCGACTCGGCGACAGGCCGCAGGCGGTCGTCACGACGACGCCGCGCCCGACGAAGATCATCAAGCAGCTGGCCGCAGACAAGCACACGATCGTCACGCGCGGCTCGACCTTCGACAACCGAGGCCATCTCGCCAAAGCCTTCCTTGAGCGCATCGCCAAGCGATACGAGGGGCGCGTCATCGGCCGGCAGGAGCTGATGGCGGAGATCGTCGAGGAGACGCCCGGGAGCCTATGGACCCGCGCGCTCATCGAGCGCCAGCGCGTCCGCCCCGAAGACGCGCCGTGCGAATTCGCCGAGGTCGTGGTCGGGGTCGATCCGCCGGCGCGCTCCGGCTCGAAGGCCGACGAATGCGGCCTTATCGTAGCGGCCAAGGCGACGGACGGGCGCATCTATGTGCTGGCCGACAAGTCGAGCCAGGGCGACACGCCCGCCGGGTGGGCGGCGCGCGTCGGCGCGGCTTATCGCGGCTTTTCCGCCAACCGGGTCGTGGCCGAGGTCAACAACGGCGGCGACATGGTGGCGGAGGTCATGCGCCAGGCCGAGCCGCATTTGCCGGTGCGCTCGGTGCACGCGACGCGCGGCAAGTTTTTGCGCGCCGAGCCGATCGCGGCGGCCTACGAGCGCGGGCTGGTGTTCCACGCGGGGGTCTTCGAGAAGCTCGAGGACCAGATGTGCGCGCTCACTCCCGACTTCGACCGCCGGAGCGGGCCCTCGCCCGACCGGGCGGACGCGCTGGTGTGGACGGTGGCGGACCTCCTCGGGCTGGACCGGCCGGGCGCGGGGATGATGGAGTTTTGGGCGGGGAGGTAGCATTAGACGCTGGACAATTCGTCAAATGACGCGCATATCCTCGTCAAGAGGCGGCATCCATGTCCCTAGCCCATCCTGCGCATGATGCTCAGTTCGCCCCGGGCGGATTGCAGACGTTCGCAAATGAGGGGGACCGCGAGCGCCTGTCGCCAGTTGCGATTAAAGCGTTCCTGGCGCTCATGAAGACGTGGGGCTTGTCGAACGGCGAGGCCTCGGTGCTCATCGGCGTCTCGGCCAGCACGCTCGACCGCATCAAGCGCGGCTACCGCCCGACCTTGAGCCAGGATCAGCTGACCCGCGCCTCCGCGCTTGTTGGCGTCTTCAAGGGCCTGCATCTTCTCTTCGCCGACGCGACGGCCGACGAATGGGTGCGGAGACCCAACAGCGGGCCGCTCTTCGAGCGCCGGACCCCGATTGACGCAATGATCGATGGCGGCATCCCTGCGATGCTGGACGTGCGGCGCTACGTCGACGCGGTCCGCGGCGGCCTTTGAAACAGATTGCATGCTGGATGGCCTCGCGATCGTCCGGGAGGCGTTCCCGCGCACGATCAGGCTCGCCTCCTCCGCCAGGCTTAGACCGCCGGTCTTGCAGGCGCTTGTCGCGGCGGACGAGATCGAGATTCTGGCTGAAATCGAGGGCGCGACCAGCGCCCGACTCATCGCCGAGGCGCGCGGGACGGAAAGTGTTGGCAAACAGGAGCTTGTGTACGGAATTCCTTACGCGACCTTCGTCAACGCGGCCTTCGCCTATTGGAAGCCGCGCCAGCCGAACCGGTTCAACGCGACGCGCGGCGCCTGGTACGCCGCGCTGGATGTGGAGACCTGCATGCGCGAGGTCGCCTGGCACATGGCCGACTTCCTCGCCAAGTCCGGCAAGCTCGAGGGCGTCGTCGAATACGCGGAACTATTCGCGAGCATGGCTGGCGAGTTCGTCGACCTCAGGAAGACGCCCTGGCACCTGTGCCTCGACCCCGACCCCGCCGTCGGCTGTCCGATTGGGAACGCACTGGCCGACGCGGCACGAGCGCGAGGGCTAAACGGGATTATCTATCCCTCTGTGCGGCACGCCGGCGGGACATGCATCGTCGCTTTGCGTCCGCACGCCGTGCAGTCGGTCGCGCCGGGAGCGCTGTACCGGTTCACCTGGGTGGGCTCCCCTGAGCCTGCGATCAAGCGGGTTTCTGAATAGGACCGCGCTCACTCAAGCGCGCGCGACGCGGCCAGCGGCCGCTTTACTGCCTCGCCTTGCCGTTCGACCCGACCGGCAGGATGTCCTGCGCCTTCGGCGCGCGCTTGCCGTGCGGCGGCGTGGGCGACGCGATGATGCGCGAGCCCAGAAACACGCTCGTCGGCACGGCGTGCAGCTTGGCGCCCATCTTGCGGTTGAACGCCTCGGCGTCGAATTGCGCGCTGACGGCGACCATCTTGTCCTCATGCGGCTGCGGGCATTGCGTGTCCGCGCCCCGGCCGCTCAAGCGCTCAACCGCGCTATTGAACGCCGCCTCGAAACGCTCGCGGTTTCCTTCGGCGGGAAAGACGTCGCTGATGTAGACGTCGGCCCCGCTGCGCGACGCCGCGACGCAAAAAGTCCACGCCTCAGCCGCCTCCGCGGCTGCGGGCATGAACGCCATAGTCGCGGCGAAGGCGGCAGCGAGGCGCGCGCGTAGCGTTTCCTCAAACATCGCGCCCGCCGCTTAGCACGCCAATCCCTAACGGAAGGCGAAACCCTCCCTCCTCTTCTACACGAGAGAGGGAAGGCGAACTCCTGAACCCCTTTCCCAAACAGGGAGATGGCAGGCTTTCGCCGCGCGGCGCCCCCCTCGCGCGGCTTCCTCGATCCTCATGAGGGCGGGCGCCAACAAGGACCCCCATGACAGACGCAACCGCCATTGCGGCGGCGCCGCTCGTCGCGACGCTCGAGCCGTATATCGCCGCCGCCGTCACTGCGCTTGTCGGTGGCGCGGTCACAATCGCCGCCCACGCCTTCGCACGCTGGACCGGCATGCAGCTTGAGCAGGCGGCGGTCGACAAGATCGCCGCGGCGGCCGAGACAGCCGCCGGCAAGCTCGTCGCCGAAGCCGGCGACAATCTCGCCACGCGCCCGATCCGCGTCGGCTCCCCGCTCGTCCAGAGCGCCGTCGAAGACATCCTCGCTCGAATGCCCGACGTCCTCAAAGCGGCCGGCGTCACGCCCAAAGCCGTCGAGGACATGGTTCACGGCGCGATCGGCCGACTGCAGGCCAGCATGACGCGCACCGCGCCGACCCCCGCCATTGGCCCCGGGGCAGCCGAACGAGTCCCTCATGCGGAGACAATCCCAAATGCGCAAATTTAGAGCTATCTCCTTAGCGGCGTCGCTGTTTGCGGTCTCTCCAGCGGTGGCCGTCGAGACGGGTCCGCCAGGTCGCTATGGGCCGCCCTTGCCTCCGGTCAGGCCAAGCGCCGGCGCCCCAGCCGCGCTCCCGTCCCTCTCCGACATTCTGAAGCAGGTCTCGAAGGCGCCGCAGGATCTTATCGGCCAGATCAAGTCGATGGACTGGTACGCCACCCAGCCGATATGTCCGGCCGCAGGCCCGGCCAGCGCCTGCCCGTACGGGTTCAATCCGGGCGACCCGACCGACAGCGCGTTCCATCAGTGCGCTCCCGCCGCCATCCGGTTCATCAATGAGACGCCCGCGATGTCGGCCATCCCCGCGCTGCCGGACGGCATGGCGGACGGTCCCTTCGTCCTGTTCGAGCAGGCGCGGGTGCAGGCGCTGCAGCTCGATGCGTACACAAGCACGATCGCCTCTCGCGGGTTCCCGCGCTACCTGCGCGACGCTTGCGCGTCGTTCTTCCAGGACAGCCGCCAGCTCCCGTTCCAGGTGGTGACGGACTTCAACGTCAACTTCCTAAACTTCATCAACAGCTTCTTCCACGGCGTCACCGGACTCTGAAAGGACCGACCGCATGACCGACATCAACATCACCATTCCCACGCTGGCTGTGCCCATCTTCTATCCGCGCGGCGCTCTGCCGATAAAGGCAATCTGCGAGCGGGGGGCGCTGATAACTGACGTCGAGCGCGGCTACCTGGTCACGTTCGCCAGCTGACTCCCCTTTTGATGTGGCCGATGCCGACGGCCGTTTTCGGGCGGCCGATGCGCCCGAATCAACCCCATCCTCTGGCGGAGTCGCATCTGACTCTACCAGGACTTCGAACAGCATGTGCTCGACTCCGGCGCCAAGCTGACGGCGGTCGAGTGCGCCTGTGGCGCCGCCGGCGGCCGTTCTTCACGCTCGCGGCCGACCTGACGCGGAGCGCGGCGGCAGGGCTACCGACCGCGCCTTATCGCGCCCCCACCCTGACCCTTCTCCTTACAGGAGAGGGGAATCAACGTTCCGCCCTCTCTTAAAGCGCCCAGCTAAGGAAACCCAATGTCGGACGCCAATTATCGGCCGCTGACGCCGAACGTATTCGCTCGCCTCTCCGAGGCTGCGCGCTATGTCATCGCCGGCATTACGCCCAACTCGTGGTTCGGGCCGCAACAGCCGCTCCCCCCGCAGGCGCCCCCGGACGTGAAGGGCCGTCAGTTCGACTACTCGTTCGGCGCCAACCTCAATTACATCCCCCGCTCGGAAGGCGGGATCTCGTTTCAGGAATTGCGCGCGCTCGCTGACGCGCTGCCGCTTCTGCGCGCCGTCATCGAGACGCGCAAGGACCAGGTCGCGGCGCAGAACTACACCGTGCGGCCGCGCGTCCGCGCGAACATGCCCGGATCATCTGCGCGCGTCGACAAGGCGCGCGCCTTCCTCGCCCGCCCGGATCGCCGCCATTCCTTTGGCGATTGGCTCCGGATGCTGCTCGAGGACCTGCTCGTCATCGACGCGGCGACAATCTACCCGCGCTTTTCGCGCTCCGGCGCGCTCTACGCGCTCGACATCGTGGACGGCGCGACGATCAAGCCGCTCATCGGCGAGGACGGCCGCGCGCCCGAGCCGCCCGACCCGGCCTATCAGCAGATCCTGCACGGCGTGCCTGCGGCCGACTTCTCCGCCGACGAGCTCCTTTACCTGCCGCGCAACAAACGGGCGCACAAGCTCTACGGGATGAGCCCGGTCGAGCAGATTGCGCTCACCGTCAACATCGCGCTGCGGCGCGACGTCGCGACGCTCGACTATTACCGCACCGGCGCCTCGCCTGACGCCTTCGCCACCCTGCCGAAGGAGTGGACCGCCGACCAGATCCGTTCATTCCAGGACTATTTCGACGCGCTCATGAGCGGCAATTCGGCG
>DATJXI010000072.1:0-4720 GCA_035500275.1 Roseiarcus sp.
TCGGGCGTCGAGCTCGCCAATGTCAAGATGTCGATGAATCCGTTCGACGAAATCGCCGTCGAGGAAGCGCTGCGCCAGAAGGAGGCGGGCAAGGCGACCGAGGTCGTCGTGGTTTCGATCGGCCCCGCCCAGGCGAGCGAGACCATCCGCACCGCGCTCGCCATGGGCGCCGACCGCGGCGTCCTCGTCAGGACCGACGCGATCGTCGAGCCGCTCGCGGTGGCGAAGATCCTCAAGGGGGTCGCCGCCGCCGAGCAGCCGGGCCTAGTTATCATGGGCAAGCAGGCGATCGACGACGAATGCAATCAGACCGGGCAGATGCTGGCGGCTCTGACCGGCTGGGCCCAGGGAACCTTCGCTTCGAAAGTCGTCATCGGCGACGGAAGCGTCGAGGTGACCCGCGAGGTCGACGGGGGGATGCAGAAGGTCTCGCTGAAGACGCCGGCGATCGTCACCACCGACCTGCGCCTCAACGAACCGCGCTACGCGTCGCTGCCCAACATCATGAAGGCCAAGAAGAAGCCGATCGACGAGAAGACCCCAGCCGATTACGGCGTCGACGTCGCCCCGCGACTCAAGGTCCTCAAGACTGCCGAGCCCAGCGGGCGCAAGGCGGGCGTGAAAGTGAAGTCGGTGGCGGAGCTGGTCGCCAAGCTCCATGACGAAGCGGGAGTGATCTGATCATGGCGACCCTCCTTCTGGCCGAAGTCGCCGGCGGCCAATTGAGCGACCTGACCGCACGCGCACTCACCGCAGCGATCGAGATCGGGCAGCCGGTCGACGTCCTAGTCGCAGGGCACAACGTCGGCGCGGCGGTCGAGGCGGCCGAGAAGCTCGCGGACGTGGCCAAGGTGCGCGTCGCCGACGATCCGATGTACGCCCATGGGCTCGCCGAGCCGCTGGCGGACCTCATCGTGACGCTCGCCCCCGCCTACGACGCCATCGTCGCGCCCTCTACCGCGAGCGCTAAGAACGTCATGCCGCGCGCAGCCGCGCTTCTCGACGTGATGCAGGTCTCCGACGTCACCAGGGTTCTCGGGCCCAAGACTTTCGAGCGGCCGATCTACGCAGGCAACGCCATCCAGACGGTCGAGGCGACCGATCCGAAGATCGTCGTCACCGTGCGCACCGCCGCGTTCAGCGCGACCGCCCAGGGCGGCCAGGCGCCGATCGAACCGGTCCTGGCCGCCGCCGACCCGGGCGTCTCCTCCTTCGTCGGCGAGGCGCTCGCCAAGTCCGACCGGCCGGAGCTGACTTCGGCCAAGATCATCATCTCGGGCGGTCGGGCGATGCAGAAGGCCGAGAACTTCAAGACCTACATCGAGCCGATAGCCGACAAGCTCGGGGCGGCGATGGGCGCCTCACGCGCCGCGGTCGACGCCGGCTACGCGCCGAACGACTGGCAGGTCGGCCAGACCGGCAAGGTGGTCGCGCCGGAGCTCTATATCGCGGTCGGCATTTCGGGAGCGATCCAGCATCTGGCCGGCATGAAGGATTCGAAAGTCATCGTCGCCATCAACAAGGACGAGGAGGCGCCGATTTTTCAGGTCGCCGACTACGGCCTCGTCGCGGACCTATACCAGGCCCTGCCCGAACTGACTGCGGAGCTCGCCAAGATCGGGCGGTAGGAGGCAACGGCCGTTCGACAGTTAGAAAGACGCTTCGCATTCGGAACGCGCGTTCCACGGGTTCCGCTGTTTCATCATCTTCCGAGGAAACGTCATGCCCAGTTACAAAGCGCCTGTTGCCGACACGATGTTCCTTCTCACTGATGTCTTCGAGTTGCGCCGCTATGAGAACCTGCCGCGCTTCGCCGACGCCCCGATCGACATCGTCGAGGCGGTTCTGAGCGAGGGCGGGAAGCTCGCCGAGGAAGTGCTGCAGCCCCTCAACCTGCCCGGCGACCAGGAGGGTTGCAAGCGGTTGCCCGACGGCTCGGTCGTCACCCCCAAGGGCTTCAAGGAGGCCTACAAGGCCTATGTCGAAGGCGGCTGGGTTGGGATCGCAGGCTCACCGACGTATGGCGGGCAAGGGCTTCCGCATTTTCTGAGCGTCGCGCTCAACGAATATGCGCTTGCGGCCAACCTTGCCTTCACGATGTATCCCGCCTTGACCAAAGGCGCGACGGACGCGTTGCTCGCCCATGGCAACGAGACGTTGAAGAACCGCTTTCTCCCCAAGATGACGACCGGCGAATGGACCGGCACGATGAATCTGACGGAGCCGCATTGCGGCACGGATCTGGGGCTCATCAAAACCCGCGCTTTGCGACAGAACGACGGCTCGTTCGCGATCTCGGGCCAGAAGATATTTATCTCCGCCGGCGAGCATGATCTGGCCGAGAATATCATTCACCTCGTGCTCGGCCGCATCGAAGGGGCCCCCGCCGGCGTCAAGGGCATTTCGCTCTTCGTCGTCCCGAAAGTGCTGCTCAATGACAACGGATCGCTGGCCGAGCCAAACCGTGTCTCGTGCGGATCGATCGAACACAAGATGGGCATCCACGGCAATTCGACCTGCGTGATGAATTATGACGGCGCCAAGGCTTGGCTCGTCGGCGAGGAAAATCGTGGGCTCAATGCGATGTTCGTGATGATGAACAGCGCCCGGCTCGATGTCGCCGTGCAAGGTCTCGCGCAATCCGAAGTCGCCTATCAGAACGCGGCCGCCTACGCCAAGGAGCGCCTGCAAGGCCGCTCGCTGACCGGCGCCAAGGAGCCCGGCAAGCCCGCCGATCCCCTCTTGGTGCATCCCGACGTCCGGCGCATGCTGCTCGAAATCCGCGCCTTCAACGAGGCCGCGCGCGCCTTGATGATCTGGGCTGCGCTTTCCCTCGACGAAGCGCACGAATCCCCCGACGCCGCCGCCCGCCAGGCCGCCGACGACCGTCTTGGCCTGCTCACTCCGGTCTTGAAGGGCATGTTGACGGACGTGGGCTTCGCCAACGCAGTCAAGGCCCAACAGGTGCTCGGCGGCCACGGCTATGTCGCGGAATGGGGAATGGAGCAATTCGTGCGCGATGCGCGCATCACCATGATTTACGAAGGCGCCAACGGGATTCAGGCGCTGGATCTGGTCGGGCGCAAGCTCCCGAAGGACGGAGGACGCGCGGTGACGGCATTCCTTGCGGAAATCTCTGACTTCCTTGGTCAGAACAAGGACGAAACCGGCCTTGCGCCGTATCTCGCGCCGCTGAAGACCGCGCTCGATCAGCTACGCCAGGCGACCCAGTGGTTGGCTGAGCACGCGAAGCTGAACCCGGAAAATGTCGGCGCCGCTTCGACCGATTATTTGCACCTCTTTGGCCTGACCGCGCTCGCGTTGATGTGGGCGCGCACGGCGAAGGCGGTGCTCGCGCGGCAGACAGCGGGAACGAGCAACCCCGACCTTGATGCGAAACTCACGCTCGCGAAGTTCTTCAATGATCGCATGTTGCCGCAAGCGGGCGCACATCTGGTCAAGCTCAAGAGCGGTGCGGATACGTTGATGGCGCTGCCGTCGGAAATGTTTTAATAGGCGGCAACTGTCGCCGTGAATCTGCACCGCCGCCATCCTGGCGTTCGGTCAAGTTCCGCGAGTGCCGGCGGAAACAGACCACTCGCGCGAACGCCAAACTTGCGATCTTCGCGCTCTCTCGCCGTCAATGCTGTTCGCGTTCAGTTTCACGCGCTCGCTGGCAATCTCGGCAGCTTACACGCGCTGGATACGCTCGAGCCGACCAACGATTGGTCGCTCGCGAGCCTCAAGGAGAAGCTGATCGACATCGGCGCAAGAGATCGCCCGCCCAACAGCGGGCGATCTGCCTGTTGCTACGCTGCGAGGGACAGCCCGGACGAGCTGGTCCTCAGCCCTTCCTCGTGTCTACCGCCTCCTGGCGAGCGATGGCCGCGTCGACTGGAGCCAGCTTCACATTGAAGTGGACCCCGATTTTGGGACCGGTGGCTTGATTGGAAGAGCGGCTGTTCCGTTCCTAGACGGAGCAGACCATGACGAAGGGAACACGACGAAAGATTGACGCGGCGCTGAAGGCGAAGATCGCCCTGGAGGCGCTGCGCGAGCCGGCGAGCGTGAACGAGCTGGCGCAGCGCTATCAGGTTCACCCCCAATCAGATTTTCGCGTGGAAGAAGCAGCTGCAGGATCAAGCGACCCGCGCCTTCGACAGCGGTGTCGGCAAGCCGGCGGACGCGGCCAAGGAACGCGAGATCGAGCGGCTTCACGCCCAGATCGGGCAGCTGGTGGTGGAGCGGGATTTTTTGCGGGGAGGTCCGGAAGATGAGCGCTCCGGATCGGCGAGCCCGGCTCGACCTGAGGCACAAGACGCTGTCGGTGCGGCGGCAGTGCGCGCTTCTTGGCCTGGCGCGTTCGGGCGTCTATCGTCCGCCGGCGCCGGGCGGCGAGGACGACGCGGCGGCGATGCGCCGGATCGATGCGCTGGACACGGAGCATCCCTTCTACGGCTCGCGACGGATCGCCTTCGAACTGAAGATGAACCGCAAGCGCGCGCAGCGGTTGATGCGGCTGATGGGGATCGAGGCTCTGGGGCCGAAGCCCAGGACGAGCAAGCCAGCGTCGGGGCATAGGATTTATCCGTATCTGCTGCGCGACCTGACCGTCGATCGGCCCAATCAGGTATGGGCGTGCGACATCACTTACGTGCCCCTTGGCGCAGGCTTTCTCTATCTGGTTGCGATCATGGACTGGGCGTCGCGCGCCGTGTTG
>DATJXI010000073.1:0-12777 GCA_035500275.1 Roseiarcus sp.
GCGCCGCCCAACCAACCCCACTCGTCGAAATACTGCATCAAAGGATGGACGGTGGTGGCATGGCCGAGCGCGCCTTGGCGCAGACAGGAGAGCAACTTCAACTCGTCGTCCCACGTGGCGAAATTGAGCGTAGCGTCGAACGCGCCTTTCAAGTCCGAGAAGGGTTTTTGGTTGAGGTCGATCGCCTGGGCCGCGCCGGCGGCAAGGCAGGAGGGAATGTCGGACGGCTTGGCGATGGCGGTCACTTGCGCTCCCCAATCCGAAAGCGTCTGCAACGCCAAGGTTCCCAAACCTCCCGCCGCGCCGTGCACCAGGACTTTCTTTCCCTCTGCATTCTCGCGAGTGAGCCCAGCCGCCTTCGCAGCCAACCACATCGTCACGAAGCAATACGGCAGCGCAGCCAGGTCCTGCAAGTTTCGGTTCGACGGCGCTTTCCGCGCGTAGGTCGCCTTCACGACAAAATGCGAGGCGTGCGAGCCGTCTCTCGAAGTAGGCTTCAGTCCGTAGACGCGCTCACCGACTGCGAAAGCGGACGCGCAACCCGTGCCGACCGCGACCACGGTTCCGGCAAAGTCGTTGCCGAGCGTCATCGGAAATCGTGACGCGCCTAAGAGAGAAAGCAGGCGGCGCCCGTAGCCATCGGCGCGACGCACATCGATCGGATTGACCGACGCGGCCTCGACCGCGGCCTCAATTTCATCCGCGGCAGGGCTCCCGCGCGGAACTTCGCGGACCTCGAATCCGCCGCCTGACTCAGGGGAGAGGCACATGACGACGGAGCGAGTTGTCGCGCTTGCTGCTTTCGCGGTCCGATCGATTTTCACCGTTCCCATTCTCCAACCATTCGTGCCGAAATTGCCGCAGGCGATCAAACTCGGCTCAATCTCCCGCCAATCTCAATTCGAATGCCGCTCCCCCGGCGCGTTTTGCGGGCCGGGGGAAGCGACGCGCGTGTCCGTACCCAATAGCGGCGCGAACCAGCCCGATTACTGGCGCTGGGCAGGCGCCCGACAGCCTTCAAGCGACTATGCTGTAACGACACCCTTATCCACCGGGGCGGCGCCTCCGGCGCGAGCGCGAAGCGCGCGGCCAAGAATTTTCCCAAGCGCCTCGGCCAGTGTCGTCGTCGCATCCTCTGCGGCGCCGGCGCACCGCCAGCCGACCACCCGATCGGGTCGCACCAAGACCGCTCCTTTGGGCGTAGTGCCGCGGAACTGGGCCCAAGCGAGACGCGGGTCGAACAGATCGCCGTCGATGTGGCCAATCCGCACCGCGTCGATGGGCAGATCGTTGGCGGCTGCGACAGTGGCGGCTGCGGCGCACCAATCCTGCCCGTCTTCACCAGCGATGAGCAGGAACCGACCGGGAACCACGAGGTCTTTCAGGGCTCGGCGGTCGCCGGACTCGTCATCGATCCAGGCGTGCGGCAACGGGCTTCCCGGACGCGTGCTCGGCTCGTAGAGGCGAATGTCGTCGATCGGCTGAGGCTCTGGCGACCCGTCCGGAACGACGGCGGGCGAGCTATAGCGATAGCCATATTCGACATTCAGCTCGTTGGCCTCCATGCTGAGGCGTCTGATCGCCCGCAACGCCGCGCGGCGATGCTCCGCATCCTCCGCCTTACCGCTCCAAATCCTCTTCAGGTGCGCCCAATTGGCCTCCGCAGACCCGCCAGGCTCCAATCCAAACGCAGGCCCCATTTGGAAATGCCCCATTGCGTTCTCCATTGAACGCTGGATGTTGCGGGCGTCCACCGGGCGACGCTCCGGCTCGTAGCTGTCGAGCAGAATCTCATCGGCCTGCCCTTTAACGACCGCGGCGACCTTCCAGCACAGATTGTGCGAGTCCTGAATGCCGCTGGTGAGCCCAAGCCCGCCGGTCGGCGGATGGCGATGCGCCGCGTCACCGACCAGAAAGACCCGTCCCTCGCGGAATTTCTTCGCGAGCACCCCTTCCACCGACCAGCGGGTGATCTTGTGGATCTTCATCGGCATGTCCCCGAGGCCCAGGGCCATGCGCATGTTATTTTCGATCTGCTCGTCGGTCAGGTTCTTCGGGCCTTCGCCCGGATAGTTGACGTGGAAGACCCACTCCTCGCTGTCCGGGCCCCAATGGTCGGGACCCATGGGCACGAGCACCGCGAGCGCGCCGATGGCGGGACACCAGATCCAGCGGATCAGCACGTCCGGGTCCGGCGCAAGCTTGGAGAGATCGACCGAGACATGCGCGGTGGCCGTCTGCGAGATCACGCCCAGGCCCTCATACCCGATGCCGACAAGCCGGGACACGGTGCGGCCGCCGTCGCAACCCAAGAGGTAGCGGCTCCGCACCGTGTATTCATCGCCTGTGTCATGGTTCTTGATTAGCGCGGTGACGCCGTCGCCGTCCTGTTCCAGCGCGATGAGTTCATGGTGAAACCGGACCTTGCCCGGATTGAGCTCCTCGGCGCGCGTCTTCATGATCGGTTCGAGACGAATTTGCGGAAGATTGGCGCTGCGGCAGGGGCTGGCCTGCACCCAATTGAGGTTCTCGTATCCGCAACCCCACGACTCGACCTTGCCGATGAGGCGGCCGAAGTCGGGGTCTGGGCCGGCGAGGCCGGTGTACCAACCCATGTAACGCATGTTCTCGGCGGGGGTGCTCTTCGCAAAAATCTCCTCTGCGACGCCGACGTCGCCGAGAATCTCCATGGTCCGCTGGTTGAGCACGTGCGCCTTGGGCAGAATCGAGGTGCCCGGCAACGACGATACCAGAATGTGCTCGACCCCAAGCGTCGACAGCAGCATCGAACAGGTCAGGCCGGCGCCGCCGCCGCCCACGATCAAAACAGGCGTTTCATTCGACATGGTTTCTTCTTTCTTTCTCTCTCTCTCTTGCAATGAACTTTGGCCGCCTGTCTTGACTGACAGAGAGGCTTTAGTCCTTTTTCGCGCGCAGTCCCCTCACGAGGGACATCGCCGCCGGAACGAGAAGCCTCTCGGCCGCTGCGTTCAAGGGATCGTGGACGAAGCCAGCAATGCTCTCCTTCGTCTGCTGAATGTCCCGGCGTATTGAATCGACAGCGAGCTTGATTTCGGCGGAGTCCGTTTGAAGGGAAGCGATCGCCATCTTGCGCACTTCAAGAGCAAGTTCGATCTCGCGTCCCGGCTGCACCTTCGATGCGAATGTCAGGACAAGCGCGGCGAGAACGAGATCGGCGACCGCGACGATGACCGCAGCCCAGACCGGACCAAAGGATGCCTGCAGCGCATAGAAAGCGGCGACGTTGGCCATGCCGAGACCGAACACGGCAATCAGCGCGGCGAAGACAAAGAGCGCGAGGCGCCGCGCCATGGCATTGAGCCAGATCCGCCCGATTAGCGAATCCGCCTTCCACAAAACTTGCAGGTCTCGAATGAGGTCATCGATCATGATCTATCTCCTTGACGGCCTCCGGATCATCCAGCCGACGATCATACCGACGACGAGTGCGCCAACCGCGCTGGCCGCGGGATGCGCGGCGATGTTCTTCTCGGCCTCTTCGAAGAACTGAGTGAGCTCCCCGACAAGCTCGTCGAGCTCCTCACTCAATGGACCCCGTTGACCGGCGCCCTTCGGCGCCGCTTCTGTCTCCGGTTCTCTCGCGGCCGGTTCGGCGATTTCCGGACGAGACTGCGCGGGCGGAGGCGATTTTGCGGCGGGCAAACTCGCTCCGCGGCGGCCGGACGAGAGCTCTTCGCGCAGCGCCTGCAGTTCCTGGAAGGTTTGGAGGTTGGAAGCCACCGCAGTCTCCAGCGCTACCGGGGCGCGTGTCGCTATCGAACTTCGGCGCTGCCCGGCCGTTCGAGTTGGCGCGTCGATCATTGGCCGTTGTTCGCCGCCGACAATGCGTCTTTGTGTCGCGCCGCGGACACTTCGGACTTGAACGCATAGCGGTCGAGAGCCTGCCTCAGCGCATCGGCGCCATCGGCAGCCTCAATGATCGCGCGAAGCCCCGTTTGCGCATGACGTTCGACAGTGAGGGATTGGATGCCGGCGCCGACCCTCTTCGCCTCGGCGCGGATCGTCTCCTCGATCTCACGCTCGATGAGCGCCGGCTTGAACAGCTTCCCCACCGCCGTCGTCGGCAGCGACGACGAAATCTTGACGCGCTTCGGGATCGCCGCCTTTTCCGGAATTGCTTGGGCGGCGTGCTCCAGGAGCTCCGCCTCCGTCGCCGCTTGCCCTGGCTTCAGCTGAACGTAGGCGACCGGCAACTCGCCGGCGTAGGCGTCCGGACTCCCGATCGCGGCGACCATCGCCACCGCCGGATGCTTCTGCAACGCGTCCTCGATGATCTTCGGATCGATGTTGTGTCCGCCGCGGATAATGAGCTCTTTCCTCCGCCCGGCCAGCCAGAAGTAGCCGTTGGCGTCCTGCCGTCCGAGGTCGCCGGTGTTGAGCCAGCGTTCGCCGTCGATGTCGATCCAGACGCCGGTGTTGTGCCGCGGGTCGAGGTAGCCCGAAAACACGTTCGGTCCGTTGATCGCGATGACGCCGATCTCATCGACTTCCGCCATCCGCTCGAACCGCCCATTCGCGTCCAGGATGACCGGGGCCATCCGCTGATAAGGGATTCGCAGGCCAATCGAGCCCGGAAGTCGCTCACCCTCGAACGGATTCAGAGTGGAGGCGCAGGCGCCTTCGGTCAGGCCATAACCTTCGATGATCTTGACTCCGGTCCTCGCTTCAAAAGCGCGAATGAGCGCCAAGGGCATCGGCGCGGCGCCGCAAATCGCGAACTTCAGGCTGGAGACATCGTTGGAGCCGATCGGCGTCTCGAGCAACGCTGAATAGAGCGTCGGCACGCCGGAGAAGGTCGAGATGCGGAAGCGTGCGACCACCTCCCAGAAGCGGGCGATGAGAGCCTTTGCGCGATAGCCTTCCGGCGTAGCCAGGACGACATGGTCGCCGCGCATCCACGGCTGAAGCCCCGTGACGAGTTGGCCGTTCACGTGGAAGAGCGGCAAGCCGCAGAGCATGACGCGCCGCGCGCCTTCGGATCCAAGCGATTGCAAAGCCGCCCAGGAGTCGAAGACCTCGTTTCCGTGCTTGCGCACGGCAATCTTTGGCGCGCCCGTGGTGCCGCCGGTGCAAACGTAGGAGGAGATGTCATCGGCGCGGATCTCGCGGCCTGTGACAAGGCGCTCGGAGGGCTGCTCGCGCATCGCATCCCGGAAATTGACGACCTTGAGGCCGGGGGCAGCTGCGGCCGCTTGAATGGAAGCGCGCGCAGCCTCTCCCGATTTGCCGTCGAGGTAGTTGGCCATATCGACAAACGCGATGGCTTTAAGGTCGGGAAGCGCGGTGAGCTCGGCGGCCAAGGCCGGCCACCCCTTTGGGTTTAGGGCGGGCGCCAAAGTGATGAGGACCGAAGCGCGGGCCGCGCGCAGCAAGTCCGAGATCTGCCTCGGCTCAAGCATCGGGTTGATCGAAAGGGCCGCGCCGGCCGCTTCTCCGCCCCAGATGGTGAAGTGGGTCTCGGGAAGATTTGGCAGGACGAACGCGGCGGGACGATCGGTCGCAACACCGAGCGCGCTGAAAGCGTTCGCCGCTCGGGTCACGTCGGCGACGAATTCGGCGTAGGTCCAGACATGGGTTTCGTCGAGCCGATCGGCCGACGGCAAAAACGTCAGCGCTGGCGCGTCGGGAGTGCGTTTCGCGCTTGCGGTCAGCGCCGCATAGGTGCTCTCGGGCAACCCGCGCTCATGAAGCGGAACGGCTTCGAACGCCGCGATATCGGCCAGATTCCGGATCGCCATTTATTCTTCCTCCACTCTAGGCGACGACGTCTTCGCGATCATCTCCAAGGACGCGCAGGCTTCGAAACACTGCTCTTGAGCGCGAGCATTTTCTTGAGACGCGGCCTGTCAGTCACGGCTGTCTTCAAGACCGAGAGGAGCCGCCGCGGCGTGAGTTTGGCGTCGATGAAGTCGTCCGGAAGGTCAGGGCCCCACTGATAGAGCCCGGCGCGGTCGAGGACGTGGTAACCCGGAGGCTGCCGGGCGTCGAACAGATCGCCGTCGGCGTAATGCTCGTGCTTCTGGCCCCACGGATCGCGCCAGTAATCAAAGATCTGACTGCCGAGGAGATGTCGCCCAACGCCCCAGGCATGACGGTACTGGCGAGCCATCATCACCTGCTGGCCCATTTCCACGGCGTCCAGGTCGACGACCTCAAAGGCGACGTGATCGACCTTCGACTCGAGGCCCAATGCGACGAAGAGCGTATGATGGTCGGTGGGCTCGTCGCCTCGGTCGAGCCGCATGAAGGCGCCGACCGGCGTTCCGTCCGGCAGGCACATCACGTCGGACGGAATGAAGCCGAGCGTGTCCATGTACCAGCGCACGCTTCTGTCGAAGTCCGGCGCTTCGAGGACGAGGTGGCCGAGCTTGGTGACTTGCGGCGGCTCGAGCGCTGGACGCTGAGTATCGTTCACTCGCACGATCTGGCTCGGGGCGTTGTGCGGAATCGCACGCCGAGTCGGAAGCGGCTCGGCCGGCGCGACCCCATGCAAAACGTCGACCTTGACCCCCTGGGGGTCAATAAGCTGCACCACCGAGCCGCCGCCCGGGCCCTCCGCCGCTTCCAAGGGACGGTTGAACGCCCTCGAGAGTTTCTGAAGGTCATCCACGCTCGAGACCGAAAGTCCCAATCCGACGAAGCGGGCCTGTGGGCCGCGCGTTATGCGGTAGACGTAGGGCTTTGCACCGGTCCCGCGGAAGTAAATCTCCTTGTCAGACTTCGAGACAACGATCAGCCCGAAATCGCGAAGGTACTGCTCGGCGCGTTCGAGATCCGGGCGCTCGAAATGAACGAACATGAGATCGTTGGCTTTGATGATGGGCGCTGGACTGCGCGGAAGCTCGACGCTGCCCGGCCCAGCCGTCACGATCGGCGAATGCAACATGAGTTTCTCCTTAAAGAAGTGGTCGTCAGGCCGCGCGCGGCAAAGCCGCGGACGGCGCGATGGCGAATGGGTTGAGGACGGCGAGATCGGCGCTCGCGTTGAGTCTGGCGGCAATGAAGCGGTCCGGCCGCACGAGAACGCCGCGGACGCCGTATCTCCTGGCCCACCCGACGAAAGCGGAATCGTCGCGCGGCAGGGCCAACGTTCGCCCGCATTTGATCGGGCCGAGGGCGTTCAGAGAGATGATCTGCGCGCCCAACGCGTCGAGGATCGCGAGGTCTCTGCCGGACAGCATCGAGGCCGGGTCGGCCTCGAATCCAACCCCGGCCGCGCCGAGTAGATTGGCCGTCATCAAACCAACCGGGCCGGCCCCAACGACGGCGACGTCACATTCAATCGCAACGCCGGCTGGAAACCCACTTCTTTGAGCCATCGGCGCTTCCTCCGCACCTACGATCGCCACCCGCGGCGTTTTTCATGTTGCGCATATACGTCAAACCGACTATTATGTCAATATGAAAAATTCGTTCGTGAGAGAGAACTGAAATTGGCCAGAGTCGACCTGATACGACGCGCCGAAATCGGCCGTGAGCGACGCGCCAAGAGTCGGGCTCGAATCCTTGAGGCTGCTCGCCTCCTTTTCGTGAGCAGGCCGATTGCCTCCGTCACAGTCGAAGACGTGACGAGGCAGGCGCGGCTGTCCAAGGGCGCCTTCTATTCGCACTTCCAGAGTCTCGACGAACTGCGCGCCGTCGTTGCGGCGGAGCTGTCGGCGGAGTTCGAGGATTTCCTCGACTCGAATGTGCGCTCGATCGCTGATCCGGTCGCTCGCATCGCGATCGGCTGTGCGGGCTTTATCGGCGAAGCTCAGCGTGATCCCGGCTGGGCTGCTTTAATCGCGCGCGGAGCTTGCGCTTTTCCCGCAATTGCGAGCGCAGCTGGAGAGCGGTTGAAAGCAAGCCTTCGGCTTGCCCAAACCGAGGGGCGCCTGGCCCCCTTTTCGGTCGAAGTCGGCTTCGACTTGGTGTTCGGCGTCGTTCTCCAGGCCATGCGCTCGGCGAGCGAGGCGCGATTGTCGCCGCCCGACGTGTCGGACGTCGTGCGCGGCATTCTGCGCGCGCTCGGCGTTAAGGCGGAGGAAGCGGATCGGGCTCTGCTATGGATAGATGAAGCGGCGACGGCGCGACGCGCAGGTCCGGCGCCAAAGACAAATGCTATCTGAAAGGAAAGTGACGCTATGGCTACTAATCTCGTTCGTTTTGACCTGGGCGGCGGAGCCGCGCGATGGGGCGTCCTTGCCGGCTCTGGCGTATCGCCATTGAACGGGGACTACCCGACCACGGCGGCGCTGATTGAGCGAGGGGAAGCCGACTGGCGCGCGGCGCGGAAGGCTCCCGCAAGCCTGTCGCTCGACTCTCTAAAGATACTGTCGCCCGTGACGGCGCCGTGCCGTCTCTACTGCCAGGGCGCCAATTACCGGCAGCACATGATCGAATCCGGCATGAATCCGGACGCAAAGCTGTTCAACATGTTCTTCACGAAATCGGACGCGTCGCTCGCGTCCGCTCACGACGTCGTCGTGCGCCCCAAGCACGTCGCGCTGCTCGATTACGAGATCGAGCTGGCGCTCGTCTTCCGCCGCGCAATCGACAAGCCGGTCACGGTGAGACGCGAGCAAATCAAAGACTATGTCTTCGGCGTCGCGATCGCCAACGACTTGAGCGCTCGCGACGTGCAATTGCCGCAGACCCAGTTCTTCAAGGGGAAGAGCTATCGCGGCTTCTGCCCGCTGGGCCCATGGCTGACCATCCTCGATGGCGACGAGTTCGATCTTCTCGACAACCTCGAGCTTGAGCTAGCGGTGAACGGCGCCGTGCGGCAGCGCGATTCCACCCGGAACCTTGTCTTCAAGCCGGCCGAAACAATCTCGGAATTGTCCACCTTCGCCAATGTCGCGCCGGGAGACGTCCTTCTTACCGGAACGCCGAGCGGCTGCGCGCTGCGCGTGCCCCCGCCAGCGATCCGCCGAATCGTACAGCTGCTTCCCGATCGCCAATTCTGGAAGCTTTTCCTCAATTCCCAAAGCCGGCGGCCGCAGTACCTCAAGCCCGGCGACCGGGTCACTGCGCGCATCTATAGCGCCGACGGACGTCTCGACCTCGGCGAGCAGCGGACCGAGATTATTGCGGAGCCCGTGACGACGACCGGGGCAAAAACACAATCGGCGGCCTAAGGAGCCTTATTGCGCGCGCGCGGCGTTTGCTCGCTCGAGCGGAACCGGCGGATCTCGAAGCTCCGCCTCAAGCGGACCTTCGTCCTCTTTGAGGGCCGACCGCGCTGCGGCTCGCCTAAAGCCGGCGAGTCGCGAGCCAATCGACTTGGCGTCGCGCCCTGATATTCCGATTGCGGCCAGAATGCTGCGGACCGCGCCCGCCCGGTCGCGCTCGTCCAGACGGTCGTCTCCGATCGCCGACGTGACCTGAAGAACGATCCCAAACGCCACTTCTAAGCCCAGCTCCAGAGACAATCCCGCCTGCGGCGATTGTTTTAGCGCCTCGCGCAGGTCTTCCGAGAGCCTGCTCCGGGCGCCCCGCCCCACCGCCGGATAGGATCTCGCCATTCGGGCGACGAGCAAGGCCCAGGACCGGTCCTCCAGCGCCTTTCCGATGAAGGAGTCGCAGCCAAAGGCAACCCGAAGAAGCGGATCGGGAATCGTCAGCCGTTGGCGCTGAATGAGGTCGTCGAGGGACTGGATGAGGTCATCGGCGACGGCCGCAGCGAGCTCGCCGAGATCGTTAAAGTGGCTGTAAAAGGTTCCCTTCGCGACCCCGGCCTTATTCACAACCTCGTCGACCGTGACGGCCTCCCACGCCCCCCGCGAAAACAACGCCTTCGCTGCGGCGATCAACTGCGCTTTTGTTCTCGCGCGCTTCTCCCGCCCGATTTCCGCACGCCGCTCGAGATTGATCTTCGCCATCACCCACTCCTGATTCGCATCATAGGATATTCGGTCAAACTGACACAATAGTCATTTAAGACGTTTGCGAGGATTGACGACCTGAGCAGACGCGCGGGGGGCGCGTGCGGGGGGAGATTGCGAAGATCCTCCAGGAGCCGATGACACGGCCCAATCCGGTCGTGAGGGCCGGCGCGCAGCCCACGGAAACGATCCGCGCGGCGTGACGCCGCCTTGGACGAGAGCGCGGAGGAACACGCCCGCAAATATGCTCGACGCGGCGCGCTTCATGCGACCCGGCGCGCGCCGCATGAGTAGTATCCACACGAGCTTTCCGGCGGCATGCGACTGGGCGTGAGGACCGTTCCGAATATGATCTGCGCCGTTCGGCGCGGACGCGACGGCATGCGTTGAGAGCCCGTCTAAGGACTTTGGGAGGCTCTAGTGGAGGGGGTTCCTGTCGCTATTCCGCGCTTCTCTCACCTGTCCCGGGAGCTGACCTCCATTTCTCGGCATCCGGCTTGACCCTGTTTGTCAGGATGGGTTGGTGACTCCGAGGGCGCCCCTCGCCGGTACCCTAGCGCCTATGGCGACAAGGCCTTTGACCTCACAAATTTGGACGCGGTCTTGCGTTGACGCCGCGGCGCGTGTTAACCTTTTATTGTCTTTGTCACCCAGGTCTTCTCGATGTCAAGCGTGGCTGAGCAAGACTTGTGCGGCGACTTCGCGATTTATCAAAGTAATTGGGACTATCTTTCAGATCGATTGCGCCACCTCGATTTGGGTTTACGAATACTTCTGAGCAGAACGCCTTCGCGCGACGCTGATTCCTTGGCTCCGTTCAAGGGGCTGGTGATCTCAGATGCGGAGATTTCCCGACTGCTCGATGGCCCGCAAGATCGGGCAGCGCCCCTGGCGGACCACGAAAGAAAGTCGCGCGAAGCGGCGGCCAACCTCCACCTCAAGATTCGGGAACGAAGTTCGGCGACCCAACGTACTGGCGAGTCGCTGTTTCTGCCGCGCCTAAGCGAGTTGTTCGGTCTCACTCAGTTCGAAGAGCAGTGCCTGGTCGTTTGCTTGGCGCCCGAACTGGACCGCAAATACGAGAAGCTCTACGCTTATCTTCAAGACGACTCCACCCAGCGCAAGCCGACGGTCGACTTCGTCCTCCGGCTCTTGTGCGAAAGCCAGGCTGAGCAGGCGCTCGCGCGGGCAGCGTTCAAGCCTGACGCGCCTCTGCGCAAATTCATGCTCTTGAACGTCGTCGACGGGCAACCCGACAGTCCCGCGCCGCTCGTCGCGCGCGCGCTCAAGCTCGATGATCGCATCGTCGATTTCGTCCTTGGACAGAAAAGCGTCGATGCTCGTCTTGAGCGGTTAGCCCGCATCGCAATTCCGCACCAACCTAGCGCCCATGCGCCGGCCGCTGCGGACCTGTATCAAAGCGCCGTGCGCTTCATGCAGGCGCATTTTTTGGAGCCGCAGTCCGCGAATCGCAATCTGATGCTCTGGCTGCACGGGCCGGCGGATCGCGAAAAGCGGGCGATCGTCGAGGCCCTTTGCGGCGAGTTCGGGCTTCCGTTGTTGGTCGCTGACGTGGCCGCGATGCAGGCGGGGCCGAGGCCGATTGCTCAGTCCGCGTGGCTGCTTGGCCGCGAGTCTGCTCTGAAGTCGGCCGCGCTCTTAATGGAGAACATGGACAGCCTCGTTGCTGAACCTGACAAGCATCGTGCGGAATTGGATGCGTTGATCGCGGCGGCAAAGATGTTTTCGCGTCTGACCTTCATGTTTGCGAGTGCGCCCTGGCGTCCGCAAGACGAAACACATGACTATCTGTTCCTGTCCGTTGCCGTGCCCCGCCCGGACGTCGGCGTCTGCAAGCGTCTTTGGGACCAGGGCCTGGCTGCATCGAACCGCCTTGCCGACGACGTCGACAGCGCCGTTCTGGCCAGCGCCTTCCGATTTGGCGCGAGCGAGATTCACGACGCCTTGCAGGCTGCGGAGAATCTGGCGCGCTGGCGGTCGCCCCAAGCGTGGCGGATCACCGCGGCCGATTTAGCGGCCGCCTGCCGCGCGCAATCGAGCCCCCGGCTTGGGGCGCTCGCTCACAAGATCGAACCGAGGCACAGTTGGAGCGACATTGTTTTGCCGCAGGACGCGCTAGCGCAGCTCAAGGAGCTTTGCGAGCAGGCGCGCCATCGACATCGCGTCTACGGCGAATGGGGTTTTGACCGCAAACTATCCCTTGGAAAGGGATTGAACGCGCTCTTCTCGGGCCCTCCAGGCACGGGAAAGACCATGGCGGCCGAGGTGATCGCCAACGAACTGCGACGCGATCTCTACAGGATCGATCTTTCGCAGGTCGTGAGCAAATACATCGGCGAGACCGAAAAGAACCTTCACCACATATTCCAGGAAGCGCAGACCGCGCACGCGATTCTGTTCTTCGACGAGGCGGACGCCTTGTTCGGCAAACGGTCCGAAGTGAAGGACGCGCACGACCGCTACGCGAACATCGAGGTTGGCTACCTCCTGCAGAAGATGGAGGAATACGAGGGGGTCGCGATTCTGGCGACCAATCTGAGCCGGCACATCGACGAAGCCTTCGTGCGGCGAATGCATTTCATGACGGATTTTCCTTTTCCCGACGAAGAGCATCGCCGCCAGATTTGGCAGGTCGTGTTCCCGCATGAGGCGCCGCTCGCGGACAAAGTGGATTTCGATCTTCTGGCGCGGGAGATTAAGCTCGCCGGCGGCAACATCAAGAACATCGCTTTGGCCGCGGCGTTCTATGCGGCTGGCGATGGACAGGTCATTGAGATGCGCCACCTCTGGCGCGCCGCCCGGCGCGAACACCAGAAGCTGGGACGAACGTGGGAAGAAACCAGGGCCA
>DATJXI010000074.1:0-18537 GCA_035500275.1 Roseiarcus sp.
CCACGAGCGGCGCCGTCGCGAACCCGAACTCCTCGGCGCCCAGGAGCGCGGCGATGACGACGTCCCTGCCGGTCTTGAGCTGGCCGTCGGTCTCGACGGCGACGCGGCTGCGCAGGTTGTTGAGCACCAAGACTTGTTGCGTCTCGGCCAGCCCCAGCTCCCAGGGAATGCCCGCGTGCTTGATGCTGGTCAGCGGCGACGCGCCGGTGCCGCCGTCGTGGCCGCTGATCAGGATGACATCGGCGTGCGCCTTGGCGACGCCGGCCGCGACGGTGCCGACGCCGACCTCCGAAACGAGCTTCACCGAAACTTTCCCCTCGGGGTTCACGTTCTTCAGATCGTAAACGAGCTGTTTCAGGTCCTCGATCGAATAGATGTCGTGGTGCGGCGGCGGCGAGATGAGGCCCACGCCCGGCGTCGAATGGCGCACCTTGGCGATGACCGCGTCGACCTTGTGGCCGGGCAGCTGCCCGCCCTCGCCGGGCTTCGCGCCCTGCGCCATCTTGATCTGCATCATGTCTGAGTTGACGAGATACTCGGCCGTGACGCCGAACCGGCCGGAGGCGACCTGCTTGATTGCGCTCCGCATCGAATCGCCGTTCGGCAGCCGCTTGAACCGATCCGTCTCCTCGCCGCCTTCGCCGGTGTTCGACTTGCCGCCGATGCGGTTCATGGCGATGGCGAGCGTCGTGTGCGCCTCGCGCGAGATCGAGCCGAAGGACATGGCCCCGGTCGAGAAGCGCTTGACGATTTCAGCGGCCGGCTCAACCTCCTCGATCGGCACAGGCGCGCGCCCGTCCTCCTCCGCCGTCTTGATGCGGAAGAGGCCGCGGATCGTGAGGAACTGTTCGCTCTGCTCGTTGAGCGTCTTGGCGAAGGCGTCGTACCGGTCGCGCGCGTTGCCGCGGACCGCGTGCTGGAGCAGCGAGACCGTCTGCGGCGTCCAGTTGTGCGCTTCGCCGCGGATGCGATAGGCGTACTCGCCGCCGACATCGAGCGCCGTCTTCAAGACCGGCGAGTCGCCGAACGCGTCGGCGTGCCGGCGCTGCGTCTCCTCGGCGATTTCGGCGAGCCCCGCGCCTTCGATCGTGGTTGCGGTCCCAAAGAAAAACTCGTCGACGAAGGCGCGTGAGAGGCCGACGGCGTCGAAGATCTGCGCGCCGCAATAGGACTGATAGGTCGAGATGCCCATCTTGGACATGACCTTCAGGATGCCCTTGTCGATCGACTTGATGAAGCGCTTGACGACCTCGTGATCGCTGATCGGCTCAGGCAGGTCCGTGGCCATCGCGGTCAGCGTCTCGAAAGCGAGATACGGGTTGATCGCCTCGGCGCCGTAGCCGGCGAGACAGCAGAAGTGGTGGATTTCGCGCGCTTCACCGGTCTCGACGACGAGCCCGACCGAGGTGCGCAACCCCTTGCGGATAAGGTGATGATGGACCGCCGCCGTCGCAAGCAGCGCCGGAATCGGAATCCGATCCGGCCCGACCATCCGGTCGGACAGGATGATGATGTTGTAGCGCCCGTGGACGGCGGCTTCCGCGCGCTCGCAGAGGCGTCGCAGCGCCTCGTCCATCCCGCACGCCCCCTTCTCGACGGCGTAGGTGATGTCGAGCGTCTTGGTGTCGAACGTGTCCTCGAAATGGCCGATGCAGCGGATCTTCTCGAGGTCCTCGTTGGTGAGGATCGGCTGGCGCACTTCGAGCCGCTTCCGGCGCGCGCTGCCGACGGGGTCGAACAGGTTCGGCCGCGGCCCGATGAACGAGACGAGGCTCATGACGAGCTCCTCGCGGATCGGGTCGATCGGCGGGTTCGTCACCTGCGCGAAGTTCTGCTTGAAATAGGTGTAGAGGAGCTTCGACTTCGACGATAGCGCCGAGATCGGCGTATCCGTCCCCATCGAGCCGACCGCCTCCTGCCCTGTCGTCGCCATCGGCGACAGAAGGAAGGCGAGGTCCTCCTGGGTGTACCCGAAGGCCTGCTGGCGATCGAGCAGCGACACGTCGGCGCGCGGCGCGCGCGGCTCGACGGGATTGAGGTCCTCGAGCACAATCTGCGAGGCCTCGAGCCACCTGCGATACGGGTGGGTGCGCGACAAACTCTTCTTGATCTCGGCGTCCGAGACGATGCGATGCTCGTTAAGATCGACGAGCAGCATCTTGCCCGGCTGCAGGCGCCATTTGGCGACGATCCTCTCCTCAGGGACGGGCAGGACGCCCATTTCGGACGCGAGCACGACGAGGTCGTCGTCGGTCACGAAGTAGCGCGCGGGCCGAAGGCCGTTGCGGTCGAGGGTCGCGCCGATCTGACGTCCGTCGGTGAAGGCGACCGCCGCCGGGCCGTCCCAAGGCTCCATGAGCGCAGCGTGATACTCGTAGAAGTCGCGCCGCTCCTGCTCCATGAGCCGATTGCCCGCCCACGCCTCTGGGATAAGCATCATCATGGCGTGACTGAGCGAGTAGCCGCCTTGGACGAGGAACTCGAGCGCGTTGTCGAAGCAGGCCGTGTCCGACTGGCCCTCGTAGGAGATCGGCCAGAGCTTGGAGATGTCGTTGCCGAAGAGCTCGGAATCGACGCTCGCCTGGCGCGCCGCCATCCAGTTCACGTTGCCGCGCAGCGTGTTGATCTCGCCGTTGTGCGCGACCATCCGGTACGGGTGAGCGAGGCGCCAGGACGGGAAGGTGTTTGTGGCGAAGCGCTGGTGGACAAGCGCCAGCGCAGTCTCGAAACGCGGGTCCAGAAGGTCCCGGTAATAGGGGGCCAGCTGGCGCACCAGCACCATGCCCTTGTAGACGATGGTCCGCGCCGACATCGACACGGGGTAATATTCAGCGAGTTCGCGCCCGCCGCTCTCGTAGACGCGGTTCGAGACGACCTTGCGGATGATGTAGAGACGCCGCTCGAAGTCGTCCTCGGTCGCGAGATTGGCGGCGCGGCCGATGAAAATCTGCTGCGTCACCGGCTCGACCGCCTTGACGCGCTCGCCAAGCTCAGAGTTGTCGACCGGCACGTCCCGCCAGCCGAGCAGCGTCTGCCCCTCGGAGGCCACGACCTCCTCGACGATCGCGCGCACCTTTCTTCGAGCGGTCTCCTCGCGCGGCATGAAGAATTGGCCGATGGCGTAACGGCCAGACTCGGGAAGCTCGAAGCCGAGCCTGCGGCACTCTGGCGCGAAGAATGCGTGCGGGATTTGCGTGAGCACGCCGCAGCCGTCGCCGAGCATCGGGTCGGCGCCGACTGCGCCGCGATGGTCGAGGTTGACGAGGATTTGCAGACCCTTCTCGAGGATGTCGTGCGACTTGCGGTTCTGCATGTCGGCCACGAAGCCGACACCGCAAGAATCGCGCTCCTTCGACGGAAGGTAGAGCCCGTGGGCCTCTGGCATGAGCGGATCGACGCCTGCGGGGATGCAAACCGGGGCGATATTGTTCTCGGGCAGGGCTGGGTGGTTTCTGGCGCTCATCTTTCCGCTCCCCGGACAGTCCGGCCCTTGGCTCGCTGTCTCTCTCTAGTTTGTGAAAACGTCTGTTGGGCAAGGCGGCCGCGATCCGCGCAGCCAACGGGCTTTACGCGTCGGACGGTTTTCGATCCGGTTTCGTCGCTCGAAACGACAACGCTTTTCGCCCCTGAGTGAGCCGCTTCCCGCCCAAGCCGTAACCTCGGGCGCATGAAAAATGGTCAGCACAACTGTCCTATCTTTGACCATGCCAGAAATGAATGATCGACACAAGCGGAGGCGACGCTATTTTTGAGGACCTCCTCGCGAAGGCTCATGCAATTGCCAGGCCGCCAGCCGGTAAGGCAAGCTATTCAAGTCTTCACGAGCCGAGGCGGAAGCGCATGAACTTCGCAAGCGACAACGGCGCGGGCGTCGCGCCCGACATTCTCGAGGCGATCGCAGCCTCCTGCCGGGTCAACGCGCCCGCCTACGGGGCGGACGACTATACCCGCCGGGCCGAGGCGAGCCTCGCCGAGGTCTTCGAAAAGAAAGTCGCCGCGTTTCTCGTGCCCACCGGGACGGCGGCGAACGCGCTCGCGCTCTCCGCGCTCGCGAAGCCCTGGGAGGCCATTTTCTGCCACGAGGAGGCGCATATCCACGACGACGAGTGCGGCGCGCCGGAATTCTACTCCGGCGGCGCCAAACTGGTCGGCATCCCCGGCGAGGGCGGCAAGGTGACGGCCAGCGCGCTCGCCGAGACGCTCGCTCGCTTCCCGCGCGGGCTCGTCAAGTCCTGCCAGCCGGGCGCGCTGTCGCTTTCGCAGGCCACGGAGGCGGGGACGGTTTATCATTTGGACGAGATCGCGGAGCTTGCCGACATCGCTCATGCGGCGGGCGTCTGCGTCCACATGGACGGCGCGCGGTTCGCCAACGCGCTCGTCTCGCTCGGGCTCGCGCCTGCCGAGTTGACCTGGCGGGCCGGGGTCGACGCGCTTTCATTCGGGGCGACGAAGAACGGCGCGCTCGCCTGCGAAGCGGTCGTATTCTTCGATTCCGCGCGCGCCGCCGATTTCGAATACCGGCGGAAGCGCGCGGGGCACACCCTCTCCAAGGGGCGCTTTTTGGGCGCGCAGATGGAGGCCTACCTGAAGGGCGGCCTCTGGCTTCGCCTCGCCGAGCGCGCCAACGCCGCTTCGCGCCGCCTCAGCGCCGCGCTCGCGAAACTCCCCGGAGTGAGGATCGCGTGGCCCATCGAGGCGAACGAGGTCTTCGCCGTCGTCCCCGAGCCGACCGTCTCCCGCTGGCGCGAGGCGGGGGTCAAGTTCTACGAGTGGAGCACCCGCGCAATCGCCTCCGACGTCGCGCCGCGCAACGGCGAGACCCTGGTCCGGCTCGTGACCTCCTTCGAAACCGAGCCCGCCGAGATCGACACGCTCGTCGGGCTATGCGCACAGGCCGACACCATCGCCGCACAAGCGCCGTAAGCCCGCCGCATTTGGCGCGGCAGACTACGCTTCGGGAAATTGAGGAGCGCGAGCGACATGATTGCCTCAATTCGAAAGCAGCGGCGGCGGCTCGGGCCGCGCATGGCGCTGGCGGCGCTCGCCGCCGTCTTCATGGGCACGGCGGCGGAGGCGCAGTTGCTGCCGGGAGCGGCGCCGCGGCTGGAGATCGCCGAGCGCCTGCGCGCCAACGGCTACTCTCTGATCGGGCCGCTCAAGCGCCGGGACACCGTCTACCTTGCCGACGTCCAAGGCGGAGACGGCGGACGCCAGCGGCTCGTCATCGACGCCTGGAGCGGCGAAATTTTGCAGCGTTTCGTCGCCCGTCCGGGGGGCGGATATGTAGTGCGGGGCGGCGAGTTCGATGGGCCGCCGCCGCTCGGGCCGCCGCCGAAACAGGACTTCCTCGCCCAGCCTGGCTACGCCTACGGTCAACCGCAGGAGGAACCGGCCGCGCCCCCGCGCTCCCGCCATTCGCATTCGAGGACGAAGCAGAGGCCAGCGACGGAGGTCAGCAAGCGGACCGAGCCGGAGCGTTCTCAGCCGACGGCCGCCAGTCCTCCGAACGCGGCGCCCGAGCCGGCGACGCCGGCCGAGGCGGCCAAAGAGCCGGACAAGCCGGAGACGCCAACCGCCGCGCCGCAGGCCGCCCCGGCGCCATCGCCCGCCGCCCCGACGGCCGAGGCCCGGAAGAGCGCGCCGCCTGCAGCTTCGCCCACCGCGGCCGCCTCGGCGCCGGCGGCGAAGGCGGACGAGAAGTCGAAGCCCAACGACGTTCCGGTCAATCCGCTCGAATAGGCCAAGAAAAAGGGCGCCCCCGCGGGCGCCCTAGCCGAAAGCCCGTCTTTGAAACTTACGCCGCCTGCTTCACGGGCTGCGCCTTGATCGTCTGCTCCGCCTTTGCGGAGCCGATTGGGATCGTCCGTGGCTTCTGCGCCTCGGGGATCTCGCGCACAAGATCGACATGCAGCAGGCCGTTCTCGCTCGTCGCGCCCGTCACGACGACGTGGTCGGCGAGCTGGAACCGGCGCTCGAAGGCGCGGGCCGCGATGCCCTGATAGAGGACGTCGCGCTTCTCGGCGCTCGCCTCCTTGGCCCCGCGGATGGTCAAAGTGTTCTCGCGGGACTCGACGGAAAGCTCCTTGTCGCTGAAGCCCGCGACCGCCAGCGTGATGCGGTAAGCGTTGTCGCCGGTCCGCTCGATGTTGTAGGGCGGGTAGCTTGGCGCGTTCTGGTCGGCGCCGACCTCCTTGTCGAGCATGGCGAAGAGCCGGTCAAAGCCAACCGTCGACCGGTAAAACGGAGACAAATCGTAGTTCAACATGGTCACATCCTCTTCTCTTGAGCGATATGGCGGAAAGCGCCCCGCGGTGGCGGCGCCTGCCGCTTGCGGCTCCGGTTGTACGCCGCAAGTCACATCTGGGGCGAAAAAGTCGCCTTTTCAAGGGCGCGAGGACAGCCACAAAAAGCGCACGCTCTCGGTCCATGACCCGGGAATTGCGCGGCGATAGACCGTTCGATAAAGCGAAAATGGCGGGAGGAGAGTCTCCCTTGTCAGGGGTTCGATATCGCAATGCTGAAACCGTTATTGGCTGCGGCCGCCGGCGTCGCGGCTTTCTGCATGATCGGCGCGGCTTTCGCCGGCGGAGGCCCGCAGTCGGAAGAGGAAAAGGGACCGCCGAAGCCGCTTCCGCCGCTGCAGAAGAACTTCCCGCTCGATCAGACTTGGTCCTTGAGGGAGCTGAACGGCAAGTCGGTGCCAAGCGGCGTCGACGCCAGCCTGATGATCGACGGCAATTTGCGCGGCTCCGGCTTCACCGGGTGCAACTCCTGGTCGGCGACCCTTTACCCGGTGAAGGACCAGCATCTCCTGGTCGGACCGTTCGCGCTCACCAGGAAACAATGCCCGAAGGACGTCATGGCGATCGAGTTCGGGTTCCTTTCGAACCTGACCGGAAATCCCACCTGGGACCTCGTCAACGGCGATCTCGTGATCAAGGGACCGCGCGGCTCGATGCGTCTCGCCCGGTCGCTATGAGCTCACGGCTTCGGCTGCGCTCGCGACGGTCGCGGGCGCGCCGTCTCTCGGCTCAAAAGCGATGCGCCGCTTGTGGAACGCGTTCAGCGTCGACCGGTGGCCGATCGAAACGACCGTCGTCTTCGGCAGCCTATCCGCAATGACGCGGTAGAGGTCCGCCTCGCTCCTCTCGTCCAGCGACGCGGTCGCTTCGTCGAGGAACAGCCAGTCCGGCTTCGCCAGCAGCGCCCGCGCCACCGCCAGGCGCTGCTGCTCGCCGCCTGACATCCGCATCTGCCAGTTGTCGCTTTCGTCCAGGCGGCCCGAGAAAGCCCCTAGGCCGACCTTGGCCAGGGTCTCGCGCAGCAGGTCTTCCGGGAAGGACGTGGGCGAGGCCGGATAGGCGAGCGCGTCGCGCAGCGGCCCGATCGGAATATAGGGCCGCTGCGGCAACAGCATCAGCTTGGCGTAGGGCGGCTGCAGGACCGCGCCCCCGCCGAAGGGCCACAATCCCGCGATCGCCCGAAACAGGGTGGACTTCCCCACCCCCGAGGGGCCGACGACGAGCGTGGGCTCCTGGGGGATCAGCGCGAGATCGCCGACACGCGCGAGCTTGCGCCCGTTCGGCAGAGCCAGCTCGAGATCCGGGGTCGACAGGATCGGCCCTTCTGCGGCTGCGACGGCGATGCCTCGCCCCTTCTCTGCCTCGCTCGCCCGCGCGAAAGCCTCCTCGAATGACGTCAACCGCGCAAGCGTTGCGCTGAAGCTCGCAAGACCCGTGTACCGATCGACAAAGAAGTTCATCGCGGTGTTGACGTTGCTAAAAGCGTCGGCAGCCTGGCTGAAGCGGCCGAAGTCGACGTTCTTCACCACGAAATAGAAAGGCGCGACGACCACATAGGGGATGATCGCCGAGATCTGAGTGTAGAACTGCAGGAACGTGTTGAGGACGGTCCGCACCCGGATGATCCTCTGGACGGTCGCGAAGACCTCGCCGAACACGCGGCCCGCGCGTTCGATCTCCCGCTCCTCCCCCTTGAGCAGGGCGATCTGTTCACTGAATTCGCGACTGCGCGCCAGATCGAAACGGAAATCCGCCTCGACCGCCTGCTGACGGAACATGAGCAGGGACAGCGAACGGCCGAGGAGCTGCATCATCCCCGTCGCGAAGCAGGCGTAGAGGACGGCGACCCAAAACAGAAAACCAGGGATTGGAACGCCGAGCAGCGTCAGATCCATGCTGCTCGAGATCTGCCAAAGGATGATCGAGAAGGCCACGAGATTGGTCGCGGTCGCGATCGCCTGAATCGTATAATTGTAGATGCCGGCGTTCATGTAAGAGCCGCGGCCGCCCTCGCCGCTGATGAAGCCGCCGATGTCTTCGGAAATGCGCTGATCCGGGTTGTCGGTCGTGCCGCCTCTTAGCGCCAGCTTGTAATGCATTGCGCCGAGCAGCCACCGCGACGTGTAGGACGCCGTCATCCAGCGCCGCCATTGCAGCACGAAGTTCAGCGCCACGTAGAACTCGAGGAGGAACGTCAGGATCAAGATGGTCACGAGCGGGGTGAACACGCCGAACAGCTGATGCCAGAACGCGATTTTGTGGGCTTCGTCCGGTATCTGGATGGCGTTGCCGAAATCCCGGTAGAAGAAATTGAGGCGGACCCCGAGCGCGACCTGAAACTGGTTGATGAGGATGAGGAAGAAAATGTTGATGCGCGTGTAGAGGCTCTGGCGCAGCGCCACTGGGGGCATGGGCAAAGGACGGATCGAGATGAGCGTGCGCGTGGCGAAGAAGGGGTCGGTGATCGCGGTCAGTCTGCGCACGAAGGGCAAATGCGAAACGGCGAAGATGACGACGCCGAACAGCGCCGTCGCCAGCGGCAGATAGCGCGGCAGCGTGTAGTCGGCGTAGGCGTGCGGCCAGTAGCCAAGCAGCTCGACGATGTCGGCGAGGCCGAATGCGATCGTCTCGATGGCGAACAGATCCGACAGGATCGAGAGAAAGACCGAGTGCCTCCACCTCGGCGCCGAAGCGGCGGCGCTCAAGGCCGACGCCGCGCCCACAAGGAGCATCATGCCGTCCTCCTCGTACGCCCCGACAGCGAGGGCGAGGACGGCGAACGCGGCGAGACTCAACATGCGCATTTGGCTGCACACCTGGGGGGCCAGAGAATAAGGGGCAGGGTGCTAGCAGACCGACCCAGCCAATAAAAGGGCGGACGCAGCGCCGCTCCGTGAATTCCCCGCAATGGCGGGCCGACGGATATTGCAGCATCGAGCTTCGGTGGCGATGTCTTGTTGACCGCGCTCTTGCAGGCGAACGCGAGGAGGTTGGTGAGACCGCCGTCTTCGGTACCTGGTCAGCGTCGCCCTTCAAAGAAGAGCAGCGCCGCAGATCGTTTTCTCGCTTAGATCCTGACTTCTAAAGTCTGAATGGTGGCCGTACTTTTTCCAAGGCGCCCAAATTCCAGCATATCAATTTCAAATTCCAACGAAAAGTCATTTTTCGCCCAGCCTTAAATAACCTCTCGCAGCGCGTATGAGTGGATATTATAAGCCTTAGGCCGGCGTAACGTTTGATGACCTCCTTTAGCCCGAACAATACCCTATGTCTAAGAAATGTTGAATGATTCCCCTCCTCCGATTGGCTTGCCTGGAGTGTTTTATTGCGTGTTCCATACTGACTGAGTTCGCGAGTTCCCCGTCAGCGCCGGAGAGACTTCCGACGTTTATCGGCCGAAAGGCTTCATTCAATTCAAAGATTGGGATGTTCGCAATCGCGCTGATTTCAACGGACGTCTGTAATGGGCGCAGTCGTTCCTCGCCCGGGCGGAGACCGGACATATCGTGTTCCACCGACGGGTCCCGAAACAATGTCTTCCCTTTTTTAGAAACAACGGCTATCCTTCCGTTCTCGCAGAACGGACAGGCGAACATGAACCGGATGCATCAAACGGAAGGCGTGATCGAAGCCATCTTTCGGGGCTCGGGCGTGATGCTTTGTCAGGTCGTATCCGAAACAAACTCTTCCAAGTTTTTGGACTCGCACTTATGATTCGGTTTCTCGGAACGAACGAGGCCGACTGGATGGACGGCACGAAATTCAACAGGCGCCTTAATGGAACTGCGGGCTTCCCCGTCGACCTTTTCATCGCTGGATTTACCGCTCTTGCACTTTTTAGCTCCAAATTTGGCGTAAGGCTTTGAAAACGCTCAATTCCGGCGCAAGTTTTCCGCCTTTTTTCGCATCTTTTCCGCTTTTTTTCGCATCTTTTCCACCTCGGCGAAGGCGAAAACAGGCGAAAACAGGCGGCTTTTTGCGCCGGCATCCTTCAGAATGACCGAATTTTACAGCGGCTCCAAGCAAATCCACATTTAACCGAGGCCCTAATGAGCGCTCTTTCTCTATCGAGCATGAGCCGAGGCGAGCGCGAACTCTACCTCCTGTCCGCGGTTCAATCGCCGCATCGTCTCCTTGAGTTCCGGCTCAACCTCCAGACGGCGAGCGTAAATACCGCTAACCGCCGCCAGGAGGCGTCCGCTGCGGCTTAGACACGCGTCGGCGAAGCCGACCATGCGGGAGTTCGGCCACGCCTGCGGGCGGATGCGCATTAGCCGGTCGACGACGGCGCGCTCGTCCTCCTGCGGGTGGGCTTGGGCCAGGATCATCAGCATCGCGGCCGTCGAGCGCGATATGCCGGCGTGGCAGTGGATGAGGAGATGACCCACGTCGTCGCCGGCCTCGCGGGCGAAAGCGAGGATCGCCTCGACGTCGCGCCTCTGCGGCAGCACGACGCCCGGCTCCGGCTCGATCGCGTCGTGGAAGCGGAAGGTGGCGCGAAAGTGCGGGTCGAAGGCGAGGAACGCCTCCGGATCGGGCCAGCCGGGGTCGAGGATGGAGAGGACCTGGGTGACGCCGCGGGCGCTGTGGACGTCGAGTTCATCGAGCCCGCAGACAGTGAGGGTGTGGAGGGCAAGCGGCTTCATGCGGCGCCCCCTAGCATGAAAGCCGCGCCAGCGGCTATTCCGATGCCGTCGCGCGCTTCGCCTTGGCGTCGTCCTCCGCCGCGCTCGCTTCGCCGCTCGCCGTGTCTGGCCCCGGCGCGAGATCGACGACGACGCGGTCGATCGTTCCGTTGAAGGCGAACGGGCTCTCATAGTTGTCGCTCGCCGGCGTTCCCGTCTGCGTGCCGACGTCGGCCGTCTCGTCGAGGGCGATGAGACAGCATTGCGTCTCGTCGAGACGCCCCTCGGCGCCCTTCTCGCCGTCGACCAGGATGCGGCCCGTGCCGCCCTTGCCCCTCACCTCCAATGTTTACTTCTGGGGCAATGCGAGCTTCTCGCGCGGTAGCCCGTCGTCATCGATGTCGAAATCGGGGTCGAGGATGGTCCGGTTCTGCGCTCCGAGGAAAGCCGGTTGAGCCTTGACCCAGAGGCTCGGCTTCATTTGCTTCGCGTATCCCCTGAGCCGCGCTTCGAGGTCGCGCAGGACCTCGGGGTTCTGGTCGGCGACATTGTCGGATGCCCCGGGATCTCGCGCGAGATTGTAGAGCTCGGTCCTTCCGGGAAGGAGCGCGATCCTGATGAGCTTCCCGTCGCCCTTGCGCACGGCGCCGCGGAACGCCTCGACGTTGATTAGGATGTCGTCGTTCGGCGAGGCCGCGCCGTCCGCGATGGTCTTCCACATGTCCCGGCCATCGAACGGATGGTCGGGAGTGCCGTGGCCGCCGGCGAGCGCGAGAAGCGTTGGCGTCACGTCGACCATATGCAGGGGCTCGTCGACGATTCTCGGCTGCCGCTTGCCGGGCCAGTTGGCGAAGGCTGTGACGCGCACGCCGCCTTCGTAAAGGCTGCCCTTGCCGCCCCTGAGAGGCGCGTTCGACGCCGGCGCTCTTGCCCCCTGTTCGAGCGCGCCTTTGTTCGCCTTGTTGTCGGACGAGCCGCTTTCCGGACCGCTCACGAGCAATCCGGACGTCGCGCCGCCATTGTCGCTCGCGAAGAGAATGATCGTGTTGTCGCGCAAATGCTTCTTCTCGAGCTCCTCGACGATCCTGCCGACCTCATGGTCAAGCGACGAGATCATTCCGTAGTGGGCCTGCTGGGTCTTGTCTGCGACCGAGGGATAAAGATCTTTGTAATTTTGCGTGACCTGATAGGGCGCGTGTGGAGCGAGCGATGCGAAATAAAGGAAGAAGCGGGTCTTGGCGTCCTGCTGGTCAATGAGCCTGACCGCATCGTCGCCGATCGGGTCCATGTAGTCGCCCTGCTGTTTTGGAAACTCGCCGTTGTGCTGCCAGGCAATGAGGCCGCCGCGCTCGTGGCTGAAATAGTCCACTTCTCCGCTGACGTTTCCGTAGAAATAATCGAAGCCCTGGTCCTGCGGCCAGTATTTCCGGTCCGAGTTGCCGAGGTGCCACTTGCCGACCATCAGCGTGGCGTAGCCGGCGTCCTTGAGCGCCTGCGGCAAAGTCCGCTCATCCAGCGCCAAGCCCTAGGTGTGGCTTGGAAGAGTCACCAGCGTTTGAAGACCGTACCGCATGGGATATCGGCCTGTCATCAAGGCGGCGCGCGAGGGCGTGTAGACCGGTGGCGGCGGGCAGCTTCGCCCTTTCCATCGCGCCTGGCGAGCGCGGGCCGCATTTCGCGCATTTCGCCAGGCCCGGCACGTGGTTCGGCGATGCGGCGGCCTTCACCGAGCAGCCCCGGCGGATCAGCCTCGCGGCCGCTTTTGCCCTCAAAAAGAGGTCGCGGCGACGCGTCTTTTTTAAGGGCGCTCGCGACGCCCTCGGCGAATTGCCGCCGAGGTTCGAGCGTCATGGCCGTCAGGTTCCGCGCGGCGTTCGCCATGACGGGCGCGGCCGGAGCGCTTTAGTGCGAGAAAAGCACCGGCGTCGTCATATGCGCGAGGATATGCCGCGTGCCCGCCCCGTGGCCGAAGAGCGCCTGGGTGCCCGAGTCGAAGGCGCCGATCGCCATGAGGTCAGCGGCGTGGTCCGAGACGGCGCTGAGGAGCGTGTCCATCACGTCCACCTCGTCGGCGACGAAGTGCGTGTAGCGCGCGTTGACCCTGTGGGCCGCGAGGTTGGCGGTGAGGAGGCTGGCGAACTCGTCGCGCGGCTCGGTCCCGCGCGCCACTTCCACGATCAGCGCGTCGCAGCCCTCCGTGAGCAGCGGCAGCGAGTCGAAGAGAGCGCGCGCCGCGCCGCGCGAGGGATGCCAGGCGAAGAGCGGACGATGGCCGATCGCTGCATAGGTTCCCACATAAGGAACGACCAGCACCGGCCGGCCGCTCTCGATGATGACGTGATCCGGTAGTTTCGCCGGAACGGGGACATTTTCCTGCGTCTGGCCGAGAATGACCAGGTCGAAAGCGCGGGCGATGGCGGCGAAGCGGTGGTTGATCTCACCCTCGCTGCCGCGGTTGAGGTCCATGAAGAAGCCCTGCTCCAGAAGCGGCTCGGCCGCCGCTTCGAAGGTGGTCCGCGCGGTTTCGACCGCCGCCGCGTAGTGCGGGCTCGGCCAGCTCGCGACGACCCCGACCTGGTAGGCGTCCGCCTTCTCCGCGAAGAGGCCGGTGAGCCGCGCCCCCGCCTGCTCGGCGATGCTCACTCCAAGCTTGAGCCGCGCCGAGGCGCGCGGATGGGAATCGAGATGCACAAGGACATTCGCAAGCGCCACGGCGGCCTCCTCCCCGGCGGATGAGGGAATTTACCGGAGGCGGGTTAGCGCTTCAATCAAAGCCAGCCTTTTAATGCCGTCTTGGGACGATTTGTCGCTCCCCAAAAGGCAAGGGCTCGTGGACGGCAATCAGGTCTTGGGCTTGGGCGTCGCCCTTTCAGCCGGCCCCGAATGAGCGGCGTGGACGTGGGGATTCGTTGCGGCGGTAGCGGTCTTCGTATGGGCCGCATGCGCGTTCGTCATCGGCGGGGCGCGATGCGGCGAGGCAAGGGCGTGGATCGCAGCGATCCCGCCGCCCGGCGCGGCATGTATGGTGGCGGCCGCGTTGGCCCCAGCCGAGCCGCAGGGCGAGGAGGCTCCGCCGCTCCCAGTCGGGGCATGAACGCCGCTGCTCGCGCCGGTGTGCGCAGTCGCCGGCTGGATGCCTGTAGTGTGGGCGACGACCCCACAGGCCGCCGACGCCGGACCCGCCGCGGCAAAGACGGATAGGACGACGAATGAGCCGAGCAGCGCCGCTTGTGACGCCGGGAGAGAACCGAATTTGCCGGGACGACTCATGGCAGCCTCCTCTTTCCGCAGCCGCATGGCTATGCTCAGCCGCAAGACGGAGAATGTTCCAAGAAAGCCATATTCCGCCGCTCGTGTCCAATCACTATCTATTGAGACGTAAGGTGAGTGAACCTGGAAGAATGCAGAACGCGAACCTTCTAACGGCAGAGCAGCTTGGCAAATCCGCGCGGGCGGTCCCGGAGTTGCTCGACGTCGTCATCGTCGGGGCCGGCCTCTCGGGCGTCGGCGCTGCCTGCCATCTCAAGCTCAAATGCCCGACCAAGACCGTCGCCGTCATCGAGGCGAGGGACGCGATCGGCGGCACTTGGGACCTCTTCCGCTATCCCGGCATCCGGTCCGATTCCGACATGTCCACCTTCGGCTATTCCTTCCGACCGTGGGCGCATGCGAAAGCCATCGCCGACGGGCCGTCGATCGTCGAATACATTCGTGACACCGCCAAGGAGTTCGGCGTCGACCGTCTCATCCGCTTCGGCCGTCGCCTCGTCCGCGCGTGCTGGGACTCGACCGAGGGGCTTTGGACGCTCGACATCGAGCGCAAGGACGGCATGGGCGTCCGCCTCGCCTGCCGCTTCCTCTACATTTGCGCCGGCTACTACGACTACGGGCATGGATACATGCCGGGCTGGCCGGGAATGGAGCGGTTCGCGGGCCGGATCGTTCATCCGCAGGACTGGCCGGAAAACCTCGATTGCGCCAGCAAGCGCATCCTCGTCATTGGCAGCGGCGCCACCGCGGTCACGCTCGTTCCGGCGCTGGCCGAAACCGCGGCGCGAGTGACCATGCTTCAGCGCTCGCCGACTTTCGTCGTCGCGCGGCCGGCCGAGGATCCGATCGCCGCCTGGCTCTTGAGGAGGCTGCCGCGCCGCGCGGCGCTGGCGCTCGCGCTCGCGCGCTGGAAGAACATCGCTTTGCAGATGTATTTTTACAATTTCGCCCGGCGGAAGCCGGATAAGGTGCGCGCCTCGCTGCTCAAGCTGGCGCAGGGAGAGCTGGGGTCCGGCTTCGATGCGGCCTCCATGTTCGATGCGCGCTACAATCCGTGGGACCAGCGCCTGTGCCTCGCGCCGGATGGCGACCTCTTCCGGGCGATCAGGACCGGCAAGGCCGCTGTCGTGAATGGCGAGATCGAGACGTTTACCGAAACGGGCCTGAGGCTGCGCTCCGGCGAGACCCTGGAGGCCGACGTCATCGTGACGGCGACCGGCCTCGTCGTGCGCCTCATGGGCGGCGCCGAGCTTGTTTTGGACGGCGAGCGGGTCGAGGTCGGGAAGAGGATGACGTACAAAGGCGTAATGCTGGGCGGGGTTCCCAATTTCGCCTTCGCCATCGGCTATACGAACGCCTCCTGGACCCTCAAATGCGACCTTTCGGCCGACTATGTCTGCCGCCTCCTCAATCACATGGACCTGCGCGGCTATGCCGTCGCGACGCCGCAGGCCAAGGACGGATCGGTCAGTGAAGACGCGACGCTTCCTTTGAACTCGGGCTATTTGCAGCGCGCGCGGGCGCTCCTGCCGAAGCAGGGATCGAAGCAACCGTGGCGCATGAACCAGAACTACGCGCTCGATCTTCTGGCCTATCGCTTCAGCGCCATCGAGGACGGCGCTCTCGCTTTTCGGCCGCGCGGGCCTGCGCAGGCTGCGGCCTGACTTAAGGCGACCCAATGCCCGAGCGCATAAACCTCACCCGCCGTGTCGCCGTCGTGACCGGCGCCGCGAGCGGCATCGGACGGGCGATTTCCGTCGCTCTCGGGCGCCGCGGGTGTCGTCTGGCGCTCGCCGACATTGACGAAGTAGGCCTTCTGGACACCGAGCGCCTGGCCTCGGGCGGTCAGCTCCGGATCAGCCTTCATCGGCTGGATGTCGCCGACCGCATGGGCGTGGCCGCATTGCCCGCGGCCGTCCTTGCGACGCACGGCCGCGTCGACCTCCTTGTCAACAACGCCGGCGTCGCCCTCGGCGGGACCTTCGAAGAGGTCGCGGCGAGCGAATTCGAGTGGCTTTTCGACATCAATTTCTGGGGCGTGGTGCGGACAATGCGCGCGTTCCTGCCGCATCTAAGGAAGAGCGACGACGCGCGCATCGTCAATCTGTCGAGCGTCTTCGGCCTCATCGCGCCGGCTAGTCAGACGGCCTATGCGGCAAGCAAGTTCGCGGTCCGCGGCTTTTCCAACGCTTTGATGCAGGAGCTCGAGGGCTCGTCCGTTGGTGTGACGGTCGTGCACCCGGGCGTCGTCGCGACGGCCATAGCCGACCATGGGCGTAGCCTCACCGGCGCGGACCAGAAGGTGGTCGCAGAGCGGATGGAAGGTGTGAAAAGCCTACTCAGGCTTCCGCCTGAGGTCGCCGCCGAGACCATCGTCGAAGGAATCGAGCGGCGGGCGAAGCGCATTCTTTCGGTCGGGACGCGAAAACCGTTGCGCTGATCGAGCGCTTGGCGCCGGTCTTCTACCCGGCGATCGTAGAACGACTCGTGGGCAAGGCATAAAACCGCGCCGGCGGCGCCGCGCCTCCCGCGACATTGCTGATTGGGCTGCCGACATGAAGATCAAGCCCTCAGTTGAAAACGTTGGCCGGGCGCCTCGGATCGGAGGGCAGATGCGTAGATTGAGGTTTCTTCTTCTGTCCGGCGCCGCCGTCATGGGCGGCTTATTCGCCTTGTCGATCCTGGCCGCCCGCCGGATCGAGCGCTTGGTCCCGCCGCAAGGGGATCTCCTTGTCGTCGACGGACGCGTGCTCCACTATCTCGACAACGGAGCGGGTCCGCCGGTCGTCCTGATCCACGGCCTCGGCGGCCAAATGGGCAATTTCACCCATTCGCTGGTCGATCGCTTGAGCAGGGACTTCCGCGTCGTCGCATTCGACCGCCCGGGCTCCGGCTACTCTCCTCGTCGCGCCCACAGTCCGGCGGGCGTTCGCGTTCAGGCCGACGCCATCGCCGGCGCAATCCAGGCGCTCAACCTCGAGCGGCCGGTCGTCGTCGGCCATTCGCTCGGCGGGGCGGTCGCGCTCGCGCTCGCGCTCGAACATCCCGACTGCGTCGGCGCGCTCGCCCTCGTCGCGCCGCTCACTTACCCGATGCGAAAGCCGCCGCTTGCGTTTCAGGGGCTCGCGATCCGGTCGCCGCTCCTGCGGCGGCTTGTCTACTGGACGGTCGCGACTCCCGCTTCCCTCTTGGCGCGCAATTGGACCTTACGGTGGGTTTTCGCGCCGGAGACGCCGCCGCCCGACTTCGGCCGCAATGGCGGGGGCCTGCTCGCGATGCGCCCGAGCAACATCCACGCCGCCTCCGAGGACATGAACGCGGCCAGCGACGATATTGTCGGAATGGTTTCTCGCTATCCGTCGATCCGCGTCCCGGTCGGCGTGCTGTTTGGGCGCGAGGACAGCATTCTCGACCCGAGCGTGCAGGGCGAGACGATGAAGGAGGCTATTCCCTCGCTCGACCTCGAACTCATCCCCGGCGGCCACATGCTGCCGGTGACCCACCCGGACGAAACGGCTGCGTTTATCGCCAGGATGGCGGACAAAGTCGCTCGTTCAGGGACGCAAAGACTGACCGTCAGCTCACCCGCACGAGCCAGGTAAGCTCGGATATCTGGCTGAAGCTCAAGGCGGTCGAATCGTTGGGCGGCGCAACCGCGCCATCAAGCCCTCCACACTCGCCCATGGGCGGGAGCAGGATCGAGACCCACATCAGGCCGTTGCTCGGTCGTCGGCAGGTCCGCACCGTCAAGCTCGCCGATATTTAGGGGATGCAAATCCGATATTGCAAGCGTGAAATCAGCGAACACCTAAAGCGGCAGATAGCCGTAGCAATCGGAGTCGCCGTGGAAGGACCGCCCTTCCTAATGGCCGGGCAAGGGGTCGTCGGTCGCGTCAAGGTCGGGCACGATCTCGCGCGGCGGCCGATCGTGCGCCTCGAGGAACAGATCGACCAGCAAGCCCTCGATCGCCGCCCCGTCGTGGCTGATCTTGTGGCGGCGGCTTCCTGCCCCGGCCTTCGCCGCATGCTCCAGCCGGTTGAGCGTGCTCTTGCCGGCCAGCGGGGCCGGCGCGTCGGCCGTAGGGTCGAGCTTACCGAGCCGCACCCCCAGAACCGGGTCGTTGCGCAACGCGTCGTGGTCGATCCGATCCTCGTAGCCCCGCGCCAGGTCACCCGCTGTGCGATCAGCGTCTTGACGGCATGCGCGACCGAACCCGGATTGCGCCGATCCCGAAAACAGGCGGCGAAGCGATCGACGAGCCCAATGGCCTTGTCGGTCTCCGACAAAAGCAGCCCCCGGCGTCGGAAGACCGAAGGCCGCCGTCAAAATCCGCAACCAC
>DATJXI010000075.1:0-36980 GCA_035500275.1 Roseiarcus sp.
GGATGGAGGGTTGAGCGCAGTCGGACGCACGAGCGAGCTCTACCGGAGGCCGCCGAACCGGTTCGCGGCTGAATTCCTGGGTCGAGCCAACCTGCTTCCGGTCGTCGTGGAGGACGCCCGCCGGGCGGACGGCTTTGTCGCTGTGCGCGCGGCGGGGGAGCGGCTGATCGTCGCCGGCCGGGGAGAGTGCGCCGGCGAGCGGAGCCTTCTTTGCGTTCGTCCACAGCATCTCACGCTGGCCGCCGAATTCGGCCATTCGAACCGGATCGAAGGAAGCCTCCGCGAAGTGCGCTGGCAGGGGGAGCTCACGCACCTTGTCGCGGGAGTCGGCGATACGCTCTTGCGGATCGTGACGACCCGCGCCCCGAACCTTCCAAACGTTGGCGAGCGGCTTGACCTCTTCTTCGCTCCGGGGGACGCAACTCTCATCCCCGAAGATGCAGGCGCCTGATCTCGTCGCCGCCCGGCCTGGCGCGAGGTTGAATCTGTCGGCGCTTTGGATCGCGCCGCCTCTGATGGCGCTTGCGCTATCGTTCCTCTATCCGCTCAGCTTGATCGCGCGCTCGGCGATGGTCAACGAAGCTGGCGCCGTCGACTGGGGAGCAGCGCTCGCCGTTCTGCATTCGCGCGCTTTCTTGAACGCCCTGTTCAATACGGCGGAAATCGCGCTCGCCGCGACCGCAGGATGTCTGGCGCTGGGGTTCACGCTCGCGCTCGTCTTCGCCTTTGTCCCGTTTCCCGGCGCGTCACTTGTCGCGCGCCTCATCGACACGTTTATCGCGCTGCCGACATTTCTGGTGACCGTCGCCTTCGCGTTTCTGTACGGATCGGCGGGGATGCTCAACGGCGCCTTGACGCAAGCTTTCGGCCTCGCCGAGCCGCCGGTCCATTTTCTCTACACGGCCTGGGGCGTGATCCTCGCTGAAGTGACGGTCTATTCGCCCTTCACGCTCAGGCCCCTGCTTGCGGCCTTTTCGCTCGTGGACCAGAACCAGATCGAAATCGCGTCGCTTTTGGGCGCGCGTCCGTTGAGGATCGTGCGCGATGTCATCCTCCCCGCGGCGCTGCCGGCCGCGATCGCGGGCGGCAGCCTGTGCCTGCTCTTGACCGTCAACGAATTTGGAATCGTCCTGTTCATCGGCGCCAAGGGCGTCATAACCCTGCCGCTGCTGATCTACGACAAGGCCATCCAGGAGTCCGAGTATCAGGCGGCCTGCATCATCGCATTGGTCAACGTTTTGCTGTCGCTCAGCCTGTTCGGCGCCTACCGGCTGGCGGCGCGTCGCTTGGGAAACTGAATCATGCTCGTATGGTCGGGTCGCGCGCGCCTCGCAGTATGGAGCGCCGCCGCCGTTCTCATCACAATCATTTTCGTGGCGCCGCTCGTGGTCATCCTTGTCGTGAGTTTCACCCGCCAATGGAACGGCGCCTTGCCGACCGGATTCACCTTGGAACACTATCTGGCGGCGCGAACCGGCCCCTCGGCGGACGCGGTGTTTGCCAGCCTTGCGACCGGACTTCTGGCTAGCCTCTTGGCGCTGCTCAGCGGGACGTGGGCGGCGCTGGCGCTGCGTGAACAGAACGACGCCTGGGGGCGATCGCTTGGCGTCCTATTCTTCATTCCGAGCGCTGTGCCTTCGGTCTCGGTCGGATTGGGTCTCCTGGTCGCGTTCAGCCAGCCGCCGCTTCTGTTGAACGGCACGAAGGCGATCGTCATTCTTGCGCATTTTGCGTTGGTGTCCGCCTTTTCTTTCGGCAACGTCTCCGCCGGGCTCGCGCGGTTGCCGCGCGACTACGAGGACGTCGCCTCATCCTTGGGCGCTCGGCCGGGCTATCGGCTGCTCCACGTGACGCTGCCCCTGATCTGGCCTTACCTCGCCGCAGCCTTTGGGCTCAGCTTTGCGCTCTCGATGGGTGAGCTCGGCGCCACCGTGATGGTCTACCCGCCGGGCTGGGTCACGCTTCCCGTCGCGATCTTCAGCCTGACCGATCGCGGCGACATTTTCTCCGGCGCGGCGCTGACGATGATCCTCGTCGCCGCCACCCTCACGCTGTTGATCGCGCTCGACCGTATCCCGTTCGGGCGTGAAATGCGCTCCTCTCGGTGACCATCGCGCGCTGTGCGCACGAAGCGTGTGAAGATCGAGACGTAAAGCTCCATAGAACCGGACGCATCGAGCAGCGCGACCAGGCGGAGCGGTTTCGGCTTGCGGCGCCGGAAGGCGAGATCGATCGGCTTGCCGGGCGCGACCCAGCGGCGCGCCGTTGCCCACAGATCAAGGCGCCGGCCGCTTCGCTGCGGGCGTCACCGTTGGAGCCGTTCGGCAAGCTGCTCGAACCGATATCGCGGCTGACGGAGCAATGCAGGAGCTTGTAGCGGGACCTCCGCGGGGGTGATATATGAGCCGGCTCGCGTCGTTCCCGGCGGGAGGGCCGTGGCGCATACGTCGATCTCTTGAGCCAGACGCCCGCTGTCACCCCCGCAAGAGAAGCGCAAAGCAGCGCAAGTTCCCGTGCTACTGTGACAATTATCCAGGCGGCTTGCGCGCCCGCTGACGCTGCCGGCGCGAAAAAAGCCCCGCACTGTTGGGCGGCGTGCGGGGCTAGATAGAGACTCCACAATGGAGCCGCGCCACGCTCCGTTCGTTCTTGAACAACGTCAACTCCGCCAAAAGCGGTATCGCCGACTGAAGCTCGCCAGTACGATCAGCGCCGCGAAGAGCGAGTCCAAAAATCCATGCGGGAGTTCGGTCATTCGACCCCTCCCGTCGTTCGCCCAGCTCAAGGCGAGAAACGCCGCCGTCGAGAGAGCCGAGACTGCGGCGTACCATCCGAGAAAGGCAATCATCGCCGTATCCTTATCCGCCGGGCCGAGCGCCCGGTTGCGGCGAGCATCGAGCAAAGCAATCACCGGCTGCTTAAATGGAAGTGTACAATCAATCGGAGCTGCGTAATTGAGAGCGCGAGTGAAACCGTAGTCTCGCCCTGCAAGCCGATGCGGCGGCCTGGCGTCCTCGGGGCCTAAGGGAGAAGCCTAACCCGATTTTGTTCCTGCAAATTCCTGCCAGCCGACCAGTGAAATTGGATCACCACGAACTGATTACGGTCGCGGTCTGCAATGCGCCGAGCATTCCTCCCGCGATGAGGAAGACCGACAGAGCAGGCTCATAGGCCGAGAAAGTTTGAAACCACAAATCATGGACGCACACGCCAAGATAGGCGCCGAGAGCTCCGTAAAGGGAGTTCCAATAGTGACCCATGCTCTTGCGGCCATAGATGTAATGTGCAGCAAAACCCGTTCCAAGAAAAAACGCGAGCCACGCGACCCAAAAAAGGGACAACTCAAGGTAATCCATATTCTGGATCCACCGGAGCAACGGCCAGGACGCCATGTTGCGCGGCTCCATGCCTAACCGAGGCGCGAGTACGTTTGCCACAGATTTCAGCATTTTGCGGCGCAACGCCTTCTCAGTTGTAAACGAGCAAGGTAAAAAGGCGCGAAGAGGGACGGAATCATAACAGAATTCAGTCGATAGCTTTGTATCTTCTTAACGTTTCATGAGGCGTGGCCGAGAGCCAATCCATCGACTGCCATAGCTGCTAGTCGATATTGAGAATTCGCCAATCTTTTCGGGGGAGAGTTCACGCGAGCGATCAAACTCGGGGACCTCTGATGAAGGCTGGCATGATCACCACGGCGCCCGAATTGCCTGGTTACCGAGTGACCGAAAACATCGGCATTGCGCGCGGAATCGTGGTGCGGTCTCGCTCTGTCGTCGGCAATTTCGTCGGCGGTCTGCAGACGTTTTTTGGCGGAAACATCACCGTCTACACGAACCTCTGCGAGCGGACGCGCACCGAAGCCTATCAGATGATGTGCGAGCAGGCGGAGGCGAACGGCGCCAACGCGATCCTGATGATGCGTTACGACGCCAACGAGATCCTTAACGGAGTGACCGAGGTCATTTGCTACGGATCGGCGGTCGTCGTCGAAGACGCGCGCACATGAATTGGACTCTTCCGGTCGGGTTCGTCCTTTTTCTCGTCGGCGCGGCGCTTGGGCTGGCGCAGCTCTGGCTTTGCCTTTGGGGGCCGGAGACGTTCTTCAAGCTGATGACGACCGTCGGCGTTCTGCTGGCGATTGTCCTTGCCTGGGACCTTGTCTTGCGAGAGACGCGTGACGCTGAGAAGCTCGAAAGCCGGCGGGAATTGGACTGATAGGGCCGGGCGATCAGCGCGGCCTCCTCAGCGCGAGGCGGGGCGCTCGCATAAAGCGCGCCGTCCGTATCGCCAAGATCGTCCACGATGGCGTCGATCTTTGCTTCAATTTCGGGCCTGTGGGTGAGAGCGTAAGACCCAGCTTCGATCCATTTGCCGATGTCCGAATCCCAGAACACCTGGATGCGCGTTCGTCCGAAAGCGAGCAAGGCGCGCGAGGTTAGGATAAAGCGGGCGATTGCAGGCAGGAGGCCTCACGCCTTAACCGCGCCTGCGGTGAGCCCGGACACGATGTAGCGCTGCGCCATCAGAAACATCAGGATCGCCGGCAGGATCGTGAGCGTGATGAACGCGAGAACCAGCTGCCAGGACGTCGAATACTGGCCCTGGTAGGCCATCATGCCGAGTGTCCAAGGGTAACGCGATTCGCTGTTGAGGACGACGAGCGGCAGAAGATAGCCGTTCCAGCTTGCAACGAACGAGATCACGGCGACGGTGGACAGGATCGGCCCCGAGAGCGGCAGCGCAATATGGAAGAAAAAGCGGAAGTAGCCGCAGCCATCCATCATCGCCGCGTCCAGGAGTTCGATGGGCAGCTGCTTGAACGCGTTGCGCAGGAGGAGGACGCTCATGGCCAGCGAAAAGGCGACCTGCGGCAGAACTACGCCCCAATAGGTATCGAGCAGGCCGAGATCGCGGACCTTGATGAACAGCGGCAGGATCGCCGTCGCCAACGGAAACAGAAGCCCGAGCTGAAGGTAGCTCATCAGAAAGCGGTCGCCGAAGAAGCGCAGGTGGGCGAAGGTGAAAGCCGCCATTGAGGACAGCGCCAGCGTAAGCGCCACGGTCAGGGTGGCGATCAGCAGCGAGTTGCCGAGCACCTGCCAGTAGCGAAAGCCGGTGAGGATGTCCCAATAATTCCGCCAGACCCAGATCCGCGGCAGGTTGAACGGATGCGTCTGCAGGTCGCCCAGCTCCTTGAAGCCGTTCAGCGCGGTGGCGAGGATCGGAACGAGCACCACGCCCGCGAGAACGACGAGCGTCGCGAAGAGCGCGATGCTCCCGAAGCCGCGCGGACTGCGGCCCGAGGGTTCGTGAACCGCCGTCACGGGTTGTTCGATTGCGTAGGAGCTCTCAGTCATCGCGCATGAACAGCCGTCTGTAGCCGAAGGCGAAGGTGACGCAGATGATGAACAGCACCACCCCGACCGCCGAGCCGAAGCCGACGCGCATCCGCGTGATGCCGAAATAGTAGAGGTAGGAGACCATCGTGTTGGTGGTCTCGAACGGGCCGCCGCCGGTCAGCGGCACAATGATGTCGAACAGCTGCAGCGCGCCGATGACCGAAAAGAAGATCGAAAGCCGGATCATCGGTCCGAGCAGCGGCAGGGTGATGTGCCAGAACCGCTGGAAGGCGCTTGCGCCGTCCATCTCGGCCGCCTCGAGCAGCGACTTGTCGATGCCCTGCAGGCCCGCGACATAGAGCATCATGTGGAAGCCGAAGTATTTCCACAGGATGACGATCAGCACGGCGCTGAACGCCCAGGTCTTATCGGCGAGCAGGTAGTAGGGCGCAACGCCGAGCGCTCCGGTGATCAGGCTGGACAGCCCGTAGCCGCCGTCGAACATGAAATGCCAGATCAGGCCCGCCGCCACGTCGGCGAGGACATAGGGCAGGAAGAAGATCAACCGGAACCAGGCCGCGCCGGCGACACGGCCCGCCACCATCATCGCCACGCCGAGGGCGAAGGGCAATTGGACGAGCAGAGAGACAACGATGATCAGCGCGTTGTTGACCAGCGATCGCGTAAAGGTCGCGTTGCCGACCAGGTAGCCGTAATTCTTGAGGCCGATGAATTTCTCGGGCGGGCCGTAGCCGTTCCAGTTGTAGAAGCCGTACCACGCCGCCTCGGCCATCGGCAGGGCGACGAATACGGTGAACAGGAGAAGCGCCGGCGGCAGGAAGAGGACGACAATGGCCCAGCCGTTGGCGGACATGCGCCGGGCGGGCTCGACATAGCTCGTGTCCGCCGTCGACAAGCCCCGGGTCCTCGCATGTTTGCTGGAATGCGGCCCCGCCGCTGCAGGCGGCGGAGCCGGATGAGGCGGCCTTCAGCCTTCCGCTACTGCTGTTCGGCCGCGTCCTGGATTGCCGCCGCCGCGGCTTCGGGCGTCATCTCGCCGGCCGCCACCGCCACCGAAACGTCGTTGATGACGCGACCGACGGCCGGGCCGAGGTCCTGATCGAAGTAGTTCTGGTGGTAAGTCGTCGCCGCGAGATCGCTGGCCAGGCGCTTGAACAGCGGGTTGGTGAACGACGCTTCCGCGCCCTTGACGATCGGGATGTAGGCGGCCGTCGCTGCGGCCTCTTTCGCGTATTTCTCCTGGCTGAAGAACTTGAGGAAGTCGACCGCCTCCGGAGGCGCGGACTTGCTGACCAGCCAGCCGTTGATGCCGCCGAGGGTGTCGGTCGCCTTGCCTTTGCCGCCGGAAACGATCGGGAACGAAAGGATGCCGATATCTTCTTCGGGCAGGCCCTTGCCGCTTGTGGAAAACGGTACCTGCATGTTGAGTAGCCACTGGCCCATGAGATCCATCGCAACCTTGCCGTCGCCAAACATTCCAGCCGACTCCGGGTGCTTGGTCGTGAGATAGCCCGGTTGGAAAGGCTCGAGCGCGGCGAGTTCGCGCAGACGCTTGCCCGCTTCGACGAACGTCGGGTTCTTGAAGCCGCCGTCCTTGCCGGCCTTCGCGTCGGCGAGCGCGTGCTCGCCGCCGATGCGCATAACGAGGTAGGAATAGTAGAAATGCATTGGCCATTTGTCGCCGCCGCCGACGACGATCGGCACGATCCCCGCGGCCTTGAGCTTCTTCACCGCGGCGAGGAAATCGTCCCAGGTCTTGATGTCCTCGGCCTTGACGCCCGCCTTCTCGAACAACTTCTTGTTGTAATAAAAGACAACCTCGCCGACCTCGAACGGAACGCCGACCTGCTTTCCGCCGACCTTGAAGGCGTCCACGGCGGTCGGCGACAGGGTCTGGTCCACCGCCGCGACGTCGGCCGTGATGTCCTTCAGGAAGCCCGCCTTGTCCTGCGCCTGCATGACGCCGCCCGCCCACGAGTAGAACAGGTCGGGGCGGGCGTCAGATTGCAGCATCGTCGTCAGCTTGGCCTTGAACGCTTCGTTTTCCAGATACTTCATCTGGACGTTCACGCCCTTGTGCGAGGCGTTATAGTCCTGGGCAATCTTGTCCCACAGCGCCTTTTGAGCGTTGTTGTCGCTGACGTGCAGGACGGTTACGTTCGTGTCGGCGAAAGCCGGCGCCGTCAGGGCAGCCAGGCAAGCGGCTGCGAAGGCAAAGCGTTTGAACGACATGCGTCTCCTCCCAAGGATGTGCCTCGGCTTTTTGTCCGAAATACAAATTAAATATCTCGCGAGTCACCGCCCATGTCAAGCGTGGATGCCTCAATTGGGCTGAAAAAGTGCTTTGGCCCCCATTGACAGCTGGAAGCGAGAGTGGGAATAATTCAGCCTCCCGGAGAAAATAACCGCGACCGGGCTGTCGAGACACGATGAAAACCGCCGATCCGGAGTTGATGCGCGCCATCAACCGCTTCCATGTAGTGGATGCAATCCGCCGGTTCGGCCCGGTGTCGCGCGTCGAAATCTCGCAATTAACGGAGCTCAGCCCGACCACCGTCTCCGCGATCACCGCGGCGCTCCTGGACGATCGCCTCATCATCCCCCTCCAGGTCGGCGCGGTGCGCGACGCCGGACGGGGACGCCCGCGGGTCATGCTCAAGCTGAACCCGGACGCGGCCCATGTCGTCGGGGTGAAGCTCGCCCCGGACCAGATCACCGTCGCGGCGACCAATTTTTGCGCCGACATATTGAGCTCGCTGATCCTGCCCATTCGCATCGACCGGCAGACCGCTTCCGTGATCGCGGACCTGGTTGAGGATGGGGTGAGAAGGTGCGTCAGCGACGCGGGTCTTGCGATCGCCGACATATCCGGCGTTTGCGTCGGCTTGCCTGGCGTCGTCGAGCGGGCGGCTGGCGTCTGCCGCCAGAGCCCGATCTTCAATAAGCGCGACGTGTCCTTCGGCTCGAGCCTCGCCGAGCGCCTCGGCATCCCGGCGTCGATCGACAGCGACGTCAATCTCGTGACGCTCGCCGAGCACTGGTTCGGTCAGGCGCGCGACCTCAAGGACTTTCTCGTTGTCAATGTCGAACGCAGCCTAGGGCTCGGCATTCTCCACAATGGCGATCTCTTCCGCGGCGCGAACGGGCTCAGCCCCGATCTTGGCGATCTCATGGTGCGCCCATCGAATTATGGGGGAGGGCGGTTGAGCGGGCTTGCCTCAGAAACCTCCGTCCTCAGCGAGGCCGAGGCGCTGTTCGAAAGCGGCGCGCCGGATGTTGCGCTCCCATCCGAGCGCGCGATGACGCTCCTTTTGAAGCGGGCTGCGGACGGCGACAGCGGCTGCGTCCGCATCCTCGCCAACGCTGGCGAAGCGCTCGGCTTCGCCATCGCCAATCTCATCACTCTGTTCGCCCCGCCGAGAGTGATCATCACCGGCCGCGCCATGGCGAGAAGCGAGCAGTTCATCGGCCCGCTGCGCGCGGCGCTCGCCGCTTCGCTGCCGGCAAGTCTTGCTGACGTGTCCGAGGTCGTCGTGCGGGAATGGAGCGAGACGACTTGGGTGCGGGGGGCGGCGGCCATGACTCTTCGCGATCTCTATGGCGCTCCCTGGAGCACCACCGGCCCTGAGCTCGGGCTTCCCGCGCGCGTCGCGACTCTGGGATCGTCGCCATGAAACCGGTCGGAATCGGCGTCGTCGGCTGCGGCAACATCAGCGCCGCTTATCTCACGGCGGCGGAGAAATTCCCCGTGCTCGACATCGTCGCGCTTTCGGACGCCAATCCCGAGGCGGCCAAGGCGCGGGCGGAGGAGTTTGGGCATGAGGCGCGCTCGGTGGAGGAGACCCTCGCCGACCCCGCGGTCGAGATCGTGCTCAACCTCACGGTTCCGAGGGCGCATGTCGAAGTCGGCCTGAACGCGATCGCCGCGGGCAAACACGTCTATTCCGAGAAGCCGCTCGGGGTGACGGTTGCGGAAGCGCGGAAACTCGTCGAGGCGGCCGTCGCAAGAGGCTTGCGGGTTGGTTGCGCGCCCGACACCTTTCTGGGCGGCGCCCACCAGACCGCTCGCGAATGCGTCGACAATGGCATGATTGGCAGACCGATCGGAGGCGCGGCCTTTTTCATGTGCCCTGGTCACGAGCGCTGGCACCCGAATCCCGGCTTCTACTATCTTAAGGGCGGGGGGCCGATGCTCGACATGGGTCCCTACTATCTCACCGATCTCGTCAATCTCCTGGGGCCAATTGCGAGCGTCAGCGGCCTCGCCACCCGCATGAGGTCCGAGCGGTTCATCACGAGCGAGCCGCTTAACGGCGCCCGCATTCCCGTCGAGGTCGCCACGCACGTGACGGGCGCGCTTCTCTTCGCGAATGGAGCTGCGGTGTCGATGACGATGAGCTTCGACGTGCCCCGGCACAAGCATGTTCCCATCGAGCTCTACGGCGAGACGGGATCGCTCATCGTGCCCGATCCGAACTATTTCGGCGGAACGATCGAGTTCGCTTCGGCCAGCGAGGAGTGGCGCGAGATCCCGGTTTCGCGCGCTTATGCCGACGGCAATTACCGCATCCTTGGCCTTGCCGACATGGCGACCGCGATCCGCATGAAACGCAAGCATAGGGCGAGCGAACAGCTTGCCTTTCATGTGCTTGAGGCGATGGAGGCGTTTCAACTCTCTTCCGACTCCGGCAATGCGGTGACGATCTCGACGCGGCCCGAGCGGCCGGCGCCGCTGCCCGCCGGCCTCGCGGTCGGAGAACTTGACTGAAGCCATCGATGCGAACGGCCTGGACGCCCAAGGAGGAAACGGCATGCGCGAAGCCCTCATCGTCTGGGGCGGTTGGAACGGCCACGAGCCGGAGAAGGGCGCCCACATCGTGGCCGGCATGCTCGAGAAGCATGGCTTCAAGGTCTATATCGAAAACACCACCGAAGCCTTCGCCGATCCCGGGATCGCCGACATGAGTCTCATCGTGCCGATCGTCACCATGTCGAAGATCGAGAAGGAGGAGGTGGAGAACCTGACCAGCGCGGTCAGGGGAGGGGTCGGGCTCGCCGGCTACCACGGCGGCATGTGCGACGCGTTCCGCGAGAGCGTCGAATACCAGTTCATGTGCGGCGGCCAGTGGGTCGCCCATCCCGGCAACGTCATCGACTATCGCGTCGACGTCGTGAAGCCGGACGACCCGATCATGCAGGGCGTCTCGAGCTTTCCCTATCGCTCCGAGCAATATTACATGCACGTCGATCCGTCGAACGAGGTGCTCGCGACCACCACCTTCTCGGCCGAACATGCTCCCTGGATCGAAGGCGTCGTTATGCCCGTCGTGTGGAAACGCAAGCATGGGCACGGGCGGGTCTTCTACAGTTCGCTCGGCCACGTCACGAGCGAGTTCCACGTGCCGGAGATGCGTTCCATCCTCGAGCGTGGGCTCATCTGGGCTGCGCGATGACCGTCATCCGCAATCCGATCCTGCCCGGCTTCAATCCCGATCCTTCGATCTGCCGCGTCGGCGACGACTACTACATCGCCACCTCCACCTTCGAATGGTATCCGGGCGTCCAGATCCATCATTCGCGCGATCTTGTGAATTGGCGGCTCATGCGGCGGCCGCTCGAGCGCGCCTCTCAGCTTGATTTGCGCGGCGAGCCCGATTCCTGTGGCGTCTGGGCGTCGTGCCTCTCCTTCGCCGACGGGCGTTTCTGGCTCGTCTACACCGACGTCAAAAGGTTCGACGGGAACTTCAAGGACGCGCACAATTACATTGTCACCGCGCGGGCGATCGAGGACAGCTGGTCGGATCCGACGTATGTGAATTCGAGCGGCTTCGACCCGTCGCTCTTTCATGACGACGACGGCCGCAAGTGGTTCCTCAACATGATCTGGAACCATCGCGATCCGGCGGGAGCACATCTGAAGCACCCCGCCTTCTTCGGCATTCGCCTGCAGGAGTGGGACGCTGGCCAAGGCAAATTGACTGGCCCGGCGAAGACCATCTTCGCCGGCAGCCCGCATGGGTTCGTCGAGGGGCCGCATCTCTTCAAGCGCGACGGCTGGTATTACCTCACTGTCGCCGAGGGTGGGACCGGCTACGACCACGCGGCGACAATGGCGCGCTCGCGGCGGATCGACGGCCCCTACGAACTCCACCCGAATGTCCACCTCATCACGTCGAAGGACGCCCCCAATGCGCCTTTGCAGCGCGCCGGGCACGGACAGATCGTCGAGACGCCGGACGGGCAAATCTATCACACCCATCTCTGCTCAAGGCCACTCAAAGGAATGCGGCGCTCACCCATGGGCCGCGAGACGGCCATCCAGAAGTGCGTCTGGAAAGAGGACGGCTGGCTCTATCTGGCGCAGGGCGGCCAGGTCCCGGCGGTCGAGGCTCCCTCGCCGTTCGAGGCTCGCTCCGAGCCGAAGCCGCGCGCGACGCGCTACGCCTTCTCGCCGGGAAGCCTTCCGGCGGATTTCCAATGGCCGCGCACGCCGCATGCCGAGCGGCTCTTCTCGCTCGACGCGCGCCCCGGTTGGCTCCGCCTCTTCGCCCGCGAGTCGCTGGGCTCGTGGTTCGAACAGTCGCTCGTCGCGCGTCGGCAGGAGCATTTCGCTTACCGGGCCGAAACGGAGCTCGATTTCTCGCCCTCGAACTTCCAGCAGGCGGCGGGGCTGGCCGCCTACTACAACCGTTACAAATTCCATTGCCTCGCGGTCGCGTGGGAGGAGGAGGTCGGGCGCTGCCTGACGATACTCAGCTGCGAGGGCGATTACCCCGGGGGGCGCCTCAGCTTCCCGCTCGAGTCGCCAATTCCCCTCCCCGGCGAGGCGCCGGTTTCGCTCGCCGTCTCGGTCGACGGAGCCGCGCTGCAGTTCTCTTTGCTGTCGGACCGCGAATGGCGCGATATCGGGCCGGTCCTCGACGCCTCGATCCTTTCCGACGAGGGCGGCGGGGGAGAACACCGTTCCTTTACGGGCGCCTTCATAGGCATGTTCGCGTTCGACACGTCCGGCGCCGCGGTCCCCGCCGACTTCAACTACATCGAGTACGAAGCGCGTGACTAGACCCGCGGGTCAGACTAGCCGAAGTTCGCGAAGTCCGCCTCAGCCCCGTGGTCCGCAAAATGAGCGTCGTTGTCGAGATCGCGCGACGACCCGCTCCCACGGCGATCAAACAGCCCGTTATGTTCAATTATTCGCCGTCCGGCATCGCCTCGATGACTTCGAGCACGTCGTCGCCGGCACCGTTGCCCTTGGCTCGGCGGAGGGGGTCCTCCTTGTTCGCCAGGGAGTCGATCCCTCTTGAGGCGATGTGAGACGCTCGCGGGCGAATGACCGCCAAGGCCTCTGGTTATGACTCTCTCCTGCGGCGCCAATGCGAACGGCGAAGCGGTGAGCTTCGCCGTTCCTACCCCGTAGAGCTTGAATCGCGCTTTTCTGACCTGGAAATTTTTCGGTCCGGCACCCATTTTAGCAAGCGCGGGGGGGGTTGACGCGCTGGAATCGCCCGAATATGTTCCGCGCGCTTTCGGCAGGTCGTAGAGCTTCGCTGTAGCGGACGCCGCGTCCGATACCCAACGGCTCTAAACGCTGACGATCTCATCGACGAGCCAATGTCGGCCCCCCTTTAAGGGCCGTTTCTGTTTGGCAAGATCGCGGGATCGCCCCGTGATCCTCTGCGTTCGGCGGCGCCCAAACCCGCGAGGGTTTCCGGGGCGCTGTCGGTTTCGCGCGTCGCTTCGCGGCGCTCGGCGATGGGGAAAAGGAAATTTCTTGGCCGGCCGGAGGCCGGATGCGAGGCGACAGGAGTTTAGGGCTCGATATGCCGACGATCAGCCAGTTGATCCGCAAGCCGCGGCAACCGAAGACCTATCGCGAGAAGGCGCGCCACCTCGAGGCGAGCCCGCAGAAGCGGGGCGTATGCACGCGCGTCTACACGACAACGCCGAAAAAGCCGAACTCCGCCTTGCGCAAAGTCGCCAAGGTGCGGCTGACCAACGGCTTCGAGGTGATCGGATACATCCCCGGCGAGGGGCACAACCTCCAGGAGCACTCGGTGGTTATGATCCGTGGCGGGCGCGTGAAGGATCTGCCGGGCGTTCGCTACCACATTCTGCGCGGCGTCCTCGATACGCAGGGCGTCAAAGATCGCAAGCAGCGGCGGTCGAAGTACGGCGCCAAGCGGCCGAAGTGACCTGAGCGGAGCGAGGGTCATCCCCGGACGAGCGAAAGCGAAATCCGGGGATCTCGAGGACAGTGGTCATGGATGGCCGGGCCAAGCCCGGCCATGACGGAGAAGAAAGAGCTAGGCTATGTCGAGAAGGCATCGCGCGGAGAAACGCGAGATCATCCCCGACGCCAAATATGGCGACGTGGTGATCGCCAAGTTCATGAACACGATCATGTACGAGGGCAAGAAGTCCGTCGCCGAGAAGATCGTCTACGGGGCGCTCGACGACGTCGAGGCGAAGGTCAAGGGCGATCCGCTTGCCGTTTTCAAGCAGGCGCTTGAGAACGTGGCGCCATCGGTTGAGGTTCGCTCGCGTCGCGTCGGCGGCGCGACCTATCAGGTTCCCGTCGAAGTGCGCACCGATCGCCGCCAGGCCTTGGCTGTCCGCTGGATCATCTCAGCGGCCCGCGACCGTAACGACAAGACGATGGTCGACCGCCTGTCGGCGGAGCTGCTCGACGCATCGAACAATCGCGGCGCGGCCGTGAAGAAGCGCGAAGATACGCACCGTATGGCGGAAGCGAACCGCGCCTTCGCCCATTATCGTTGGTAAGCGGCCGCCGTCCCGGAAATCAGGATCAGGACAATGGCGCGCAGCCACTCCATAGAGGACTATCGCAATTTCGGCATCATGGCGCACATCGACGCCGGAAAGACGACGACGACCGAGCGCATCCTCTACTACTCCGGAAAGTCGCACAAGATCGGCGAAGTCCACGACGGCGCCGCAACGATGGACTGGATGGAGCAGGAACAGGAGCGCGGCATCACGATCACGTCCGCCGCGACCACCACGTTTTGGCACGACAGGCGCCTCAATATCATCGACACGCCCGGCCACGTCGACTTCACGATCGAAGTCGAACGGTCCTTGCGCGTGCTCGACGGGGCGGTATGCGTGCTCGACGGCAACCAGGGCGTCGAGCCGCAGACGGAAACGGTTTGGCGGCAGGCCGACAAGTACGACGTTCCGCGCATCGTCTTCGTCAACAAGATGGACAAGATCGGCGCCGACTTCTTCCGCTGCGTCGAGGAGATCAACACCAAGGTCGGCGGGCGTCCCGTATGCCTGCAATTGCCGGTCGGCTCGGAATCGAGCTTCAAGGGGGTGATCGACCTGCTCCGCATGAAGGCGGTCATCTGGGAGGACGAGGGCCTCGGCGCGAAATATCACGACGAAGAGATTCCGGCCGACCTTAAAGTGCAGGCGGAGGAGCATCGCCGCGCGCTGATCGAGGCGGCGGTGGAGCTCGACGACGACGTAATGGCCGCCTATCTCGACGGCCAGGAGCCCGACATCGATACGTTGAAGCGCCTCATCCGCAAGGCGGTGAAGCAGATCACGTTCGTTCCAGTCCTCTGTGGCTCGGCGTTCAAGAACAAGGGCGTCCAGCCGCTTCTCGACGCGGTCGTGGACTATCTGCCCTCGCCCGCAGATCGGGGCGGGATCAAGGGCGTGGACGTGAACACGGGCAAGGAAGTCGTTCGCATGCCGAGCGACTCCCAGCCCCTGTCGGTGCTTGCATTCAAGATCATGGACGACCCGTTCGTCGGCACGATCACCTTCTGCCGCGTCTATTCGGGCAAGATCGAATCCGGCACGACGATCCTCAACTCGACCAAGGACAAGAAAGAGCGGGTCGGGCGCATGCTGCTCATGCACGCCAACAACCGCGAGGACATCAAGGAAGCCTATGCGGGCGACATCTTAGCGCTTGCCGGCCTCAAGGACACGCGGACCGGCGACACGCTCTGCGACTCGCAGAAGCCGGTGATTCTCGAGAAAATGGAGTTCCCCGATCCGGTCATCGAGATCGCGATCGAGCCGAAGTCGAAGGCCGACCAGGAGAAGCTCGGCGTTGCGCTCTCGAAACTCGCAGCTGAGGACCCATCGTTTCGCGTATCGACCGATCCCGAGTCGGGGCAGACGATCCTCAAGGGCATGGGCGAGCTTCACCTCGACATCAAGGTCGACATCCTCAAGCGCACCTACAAGGTGGACGCCAACATCGGCGCGCCGCAGGTCGCCTATCGAGAGAAGCTGACGAAGCGGGTCGAGATCGACCACACGCACAAGAAGCAGACGGGTGGGTCGGGACAATTCGCAAGGGTCAAGATCGCATTCGAGCCGGCCGAGCCGGGCGCGGGTTCGTCGTTTGAATCGAAGATCGTCGGCGGCGCCGTGCCCAAGGAGTACATTCCGGGCGTCGAGAAAGGCGTCCAGAGCGTGCTCGGCTCCGGCGTGCTCGCGGGCTTCCCCGTCGTCGATGTGAAGGCGACGCTCATCGACGGCGCCTATCATGACGTCGACTCGTCGGCCCTTGCCTTCGAAATCGCTTCCAGGGCCGCTTTCCGCGAAGGACTGCAGAAAGGCGGTTCGGCTCTGCTCGAACCGATCATGAAAGTGGAAGTCGTGACTCCCGAGGAGCACACAGGCTTCGTGATGGGCGACCTCCTGTCGCGTCGCGGCCAGGTGCAGGGTCAAGACATGCGCGCCAACGCCGTCGTCATCAACGCGATGGTGCCGCTGTCGAACATGTTCGGCTACGTCAACCAGTTGCGCTCGGGCACGCAGGGCCGGGCCAACTTCACGATGCAGTTCGATCACTACGAGCAGGTCCCGGCGAACATCGCGTCCGAGATCATCGAGAAGTTCAAGTAAGCGCGTCCGCGCAGAGAAACTTAAGGGTTACGAGAAGGAGTCCGGCAATGGCCAAGGAGAAGTTTGCGCGTACCAAGCCGCATTGCAACATCGGCACCATCGGCCACGTCGACCACGGCAAAACGTCGTTGACGGCCGCGATCACCAAGGTACTCGCGGAGACTGGCGGCGCCACCTACACAGCGTACGACCAGATCGACAAGGCTCCGGAGGAGAAGGCTCGCGGCATCACGATTTCGACCGCTCACGTCGAGTACGAGACAAAGAAGCGCCACTACGCGCACGTCGACTGCCCAGGTCACGCCGACTACGTGAAGAACATGATCACAGGCGCCGCGCAGATGGACGGCGCGATCCTCGTCGTGTCCGCCGCCGACGGCCCGATGCCGCAGACTCGCGAGCACATCCTGCTCGCCCGCCAGGTCGGCGTTCCGGCGCTCGTCGTCTATCTCAACAAGGTCGACATGGTCGACGATCCGGAGCTTCTCGAGCTCGTCGAGCTCGAAGTGCGCGAGCTTCTGTCGCGCTACGAGTTCCCGGGCGACGACATTCCGATCATCAAGGGCTCCGCCCTGATGGCGCTAGAGAACAAGCAGCCCGAGATCGGCCACGAGTCGATTTTGAAGCTCATGCAGGCTGTGGACGACTACATTCCGCAGCCGCAGCGGCCGAAGGATCAGCCGTTCCTGATGCCGGTCGAGGACGTGTTCTCGATCTCCGGCCGCGGCACCGTGGTCACCGGCCGCATCGAGCGCGGGGTCATCAAGGTCGGCGAGGAAGTCGAGATCGTCGGTCTCCGCCCGACCGCCAAGACGACCGTCACCGGCGTCGAGATGTTCCGCAAGCTGCTCGATCAGGGCGAGGCGGGCGACAATGTCGGATGTCTGCTGCGCGGCACGAAGCGTGAAGAAGTCGAGCGCGGCCAGGTCTTGTGCAAGCCGGGTTCCGTCAAGCCGCACACCAAGTTCAAGGCCGAGGCCTACATCCTTACCAAGGAGGAGGGCGGACGCCACACGCCGTTCTTCTCGAACTACCGTCCGCAATTCTATTTCCGCACGACGGACGTGACCGGAATCGTGGAATTGCCGCAAGGCACAGAGATGGTGATGCCGGGCGACAACGTCACGATCGACGTCTCTCTGATCGTTCCGATCGCCATGGAGGAGAAGCTGCGCTTCGCCATCCGCGAGGGCGGCCGCACCGTCGGGTCGGGCGTGGTCGTTTCGATCACCGAATAAAGGATCTGGACCAGCGGGAATGGCGAGACGATCAGCCTCGCCGCGCGGGCAGGGATTGATGAGATGAACACGCAGAACATCCGTATCCGTCTCAAGGCGTTCGATCATCGCGTGCTCGACGCTTCGACGAAGGAGATCGTGTCCACGGCCAAGCGCACCGGGGCGAGAGTCCGGGGACCCATTCCGTTGCCGACGCGCATCGAGAAGTTCACGGTCAACCGGTCCCCGCACGTCGACAAGAAATCGCGCGAGCAGTTCGAGATCCGTACGCACAAGCGCGTGCTCGACATCGTGGACCCCACCCCGCAGACGGTGGACGCGCTGATGAAGCTCGATCTCGCCGCCGGCGTGGACGTGGAGATCAAGCTCTGAGGATTCGCAGAGCGGCCCTCCTTGGGAACCGCTCCTTTCAGGAATGCAGCCGATGCGTTCAGGCATAATCGCAAAGAAGCTGGGCATGTCCCGCATTTTCACCGATGCGGGCGACCACGTGCCGGTGACCGTCCTCCAGGTCGAGGGCTGCCAGGTGGTGGCGCACCGCACGCAGGAGAAGAACGGCTACACCGCCCTCCAGCTCGGCGTCGGCAAGGCGAAGGTGAAGAACGTCTCCAAGGCCGAGCGCGGGCGCTTCGCCGTGGCGCAGGTCGAGCCGAAGTTGCGCTTGGCCGAGTTCCGCGTCGAGGAGGACAAGATGATCCCGGTCGGGGCCGAGATCACCGCCGATCATTTCGCAGTCGGGCAGTACGTGGACGTGACCGGCGTAACGATCGGCAAGGGCTTCGCTGGGCCGATGAAGCGCTGGAACTTCGGCGGTCTTCGCGCGAGCCACGGTGTGTCGATCTCGCACCGCTCGCACGGTTCGACCGGCGGCCGCCAGGACCCGGGCAAAACCTGGAAGAACAAGAAGATGGCCGGGCACATGGGCGTCGAGAAGGTGACGACCCAGAACCTCAAGGTCGTGCGCACCGACGCCGAGCGTGGTCTGATTCTCGTTCAGGGCGCAGTGCCCGGGCACGCCGGCGGCTGGATCGCGGTGCGCGATGCGGTGAAGAAGCCGCTGCCGAAGGACGCGCCGATTCCGGGCAAGTTCCGCGTGCAGGGCAAGGCGGCGTCGACGGAATCTGCGCCGGCCGAAGCGCCCAAGGGAGAATGACGCCGTGAAATTCGCCATGACGTCGATGGACGGATCGGCCTTGGGCTCGCTCGAGCTCAGCGACGCGATCTTCGGGCTCGAGCCGCGCGCCGATCTCATTGCGCGCATGGTGCGCTGGCAGCTCGCAAAACGGCAGGCCGGCAATCACAAGACGCTGGGGCGCAGCGAGATCAACCGCACCGGCAAGAAGATGTACAAGCAGAAAGGCACCGGCGGCGCCCGCCACGGCTCGGGGCGCGTGCCGCAGTTCCGCGGCGGCGGGCGCGCCATGGGTCCCGTCGTGCGCAGCCACGCGCATGATCTGCCGAAGAAGGTGCGGGCGCTCGCGCTCCGCCATGCGCTCTCCGCCAAGCTCCGCGACGGCGGGCTCATCGTCTGGGAGAACGCGGAACTCGCCGAGGGTAAGACCAAGGCCCTGCGCGATTCCTTCAAGAAGGCGACGCTCACCAACGCGCTCATCATTGACGGGGCTGAGCCGCACGAGAATTTCGCGTCGGCCGCCCGCAACCTGCCGCAGATCGACGTGCTCCCCGTCCAGGGCGTCAACGTCTACGACATCATGCGGCGGGAGAAGCTCGTGCTGACCAAGGCCGCGGTCGAAGCGCTGGAGGCGCGGTTCAAATGATCAAGGACGCTCGCCATTACGACACGATCGTCGCTCCGATCATCACGGAGAAGGCGACGATCGCGTCCGAGAACAACCAGGTCGTCTTCCGCGTCGCGCGCAACGCCACCAAGCCGCAGATCAAGGCGGCGATCGAGAAGCTTTTCGATGTGAAGGTGACAGCCGTGAACACGCTCGTGCGCAAGGGGAAGGCGAAGGTGTTTCGCGGCGTGCGCGGCCGCCAGCAGGACATGAAGAAGGCGGTGGTCACGCTCGCCGACGGCTATCGCATCGACGTGACCACGGGCCTGTGAGGATGATCGCAAGATGGCTCTGAAGACTTACAAACCGACGACGCCGGGCCTGAGGCAGCTCGCCATCGTCGACCGGCGCGATCTCTACAAAGGCAAGCCGCTCAAAGAGCTCACCGTCGGCAAGCCCGAGAAGGGCGGACGCAACAACGCCGGCCGCGTCACGGTCCGCTTTCGCGGCGGCGGCCACAAGCAGGTTTACCGGATTATCGATTTCAAGCGGCGCAAGCTCAATGTGCCGGCCAAGGTCGAGCGTCTGGAGTACGATCCGAACCGATCGAGCTTCATCGCCCTCGTCAAATACGCGGACGGAGAGCAGGCCTACATCATCGCGCCCCAGCGCCTCGCGGTCGGGGACGAGGTGATCGCGGGAACGCAAGTGGACGTGAAGCCGGGCAACGCCATGCCGCTCGCCAGCATTCCGGTGGGCACGATCGTCCACAACGTCGAGATGAAGATCGGCAAGGGCGGCGCAATCGCGCGCTCGGCGGGAACTTACGCGCAGATCGTCGGACGCGACCAGGGCTACGTCTCTCTCAGGCTCAATTCCGGCGAGCAGCGCCTCATTCATGGGCAGTGCTTCGCCTCGGTCGGCGCGGTTTCAAACCCGGACCATATGAATGCGTCTCTCGGCAAGGCGGGCAGGAGCCGGTGGCTTGGCCGCCGTCCGCACAATCGCGGCGTGACGATGAACCCGGTCGATCATCCGCACGGCGGCGGCGAGGGACGCACCTCCGGCGGCCGGCACCCGGTCACCCCTTGGGGCAAGCCGACCAAGGGCAAGAAGACACGCTCCAACAAATCGACCGACAAGTTCATCGTCGCCTCGCGACATGCGCGCAAGAAGAGAGGCTGAGCCATGACGCGCTCGATCTGGAAGGGCCCGTTCGTCGACGGCTATCTCCTCAGGAAGGCGGACGCCGCGCGCGGGTCCGGCCGCTCCGAGGTCATCAAGATCTGGAGCCGCCGCTCAACCATCCTGCCGCAGTTCGTCGGCCTCACCTTCGGCGTCTACAACGGCCACAAGCACATTCCCGTGCTCGTGTCGGAGGAAATGATCGGCCACAAATTCGGGGAGTTCGCGCCGACACGCACCTTCCACGGCCACTCGGCCGACAAGAAGGCCAAGAGGGCGTAAACGTCATGGGCAAGCAACCGAACCCGCGCCGCGAAGCGGACAACGAAGCGAAGGCGGTGGCGCGCATGCTGCGCGTGAGTCCGCAAAAGCTCAACCTTCTTGCCCAGCTCATCAGAGGCAAGAAGGTTTCGACGGCGCTTGCCGATCTCGAGTTCTCGCGCAAGCGAATTTCGACCGAGGTCAGGAAGGCGCTCCAGTCGGCCATCGCCAACGCCGAGAACAATCATGATCTCGACGTCGACGATCTCGTCGTCGCCGAGGCGTGGGTCGGCAAGGACATGGTGATCAAGCGGTTTAGCCCGAGGGCGCGAGGTCGGGCGGGACGCATCGAAAAGCCGTTCTCCAATATCACGATCATCGTGCGGGAAGTCGCCGCCGACGAAGTCAGAGCCGCCTGAGGAGCTAGCGATGGGTCAGAAAGTCAATCCGATCGGGCTTCGCCTCGGCATCAACCGGACCTGGGATTCGCGCTGGTTCTCGGACAACAACGAGTACGGCAAGCTCTTGCACGAGGACATGAAGATCCGTGACGTCCTGTCGAAAGGGTTGAAGCAAGCCGCGATCTCGAAGATCGTGATCGAGCGTCCTCACAAAAAGTGCCGCGTCAATATCCACTCGGCCCGCCCTGGCGTCGTGATCGGCAAGAAGGGCGCCGACATCGACAAGCTGCGCAAGCAGGTCGCGAAGCTGACGAACTCGGAAGTCGCGATCAACATCGTAGAGGTCCGCAAGCCTGAGATCGACGCGACCCTCGTGGCCGAGTCGATCGCCCAGCAGCTCGAGCGGCGCGTCGCTTTCCGCCGCGCGATGAAGCGAGCCGTGCAGTCGGCGATGCGGCTTGGCGCCGAGGGCATCCGCATCAACTGCTCAGGGCGCCTTGGCGGGGCGGAGATCGCGCGCCTCGAATGGTACCGCGAGGGGCGCGTTCCGCTGCACACCCTGCGTGCCGACGTGGACTACGGCGTCGCCACCGCCCACACCGCTTATGGGACGTGCGGGATCAAGGTCTGGATCTTCAAGGGAGAAATCCTCGAGCATGATCCGATGGCCCAGGATCGGCGCCAGGCGGAGGCTGATCATTCGTCGACTCACCGCCAGCGGCGCGAGCGCGATCGCGACCACGCCCGCGAGACGGCGTGATCGTGGGACTAAAGAAAGTTCACGACCATGATGCAGCCGAAAAGAACCAAGTTCCGCAAGGCCTTCAAGGGCCGGATTCACGGCGCCGCGAAGGGTGGGTATGAGCTCAATTTCGGACAGTTCGGGCTGAAGGCGATGGAGCCCGAGCGGGTGACGGCGCGCCAGATCGAGGCGGCGCGCCGCGCGCTGACCCGCCACATGAAGCGCGCGGGCCGCGTGTGGATCCGCGTCTTTCCCGACGTGCCCGTGTCGAAGAAACCCATTGAAGTGCGCATGGGCAAGGGCAAGGGCGCGCCGGAATACTGGATCGCGCGCGTCGCGCCGGGCCGCATCATGTTCGAGGTGGACGGCGTGCCGGAGACTTTGGCTCGGGAAGCGTTCGACCTCGCCGCGGCGAAGCTTCCGATCAAGACGCGCTTCGTCCAGCGCATCGCGGAGTAGGGCGAGATGAAGAAGACCAGCCGGCTGTCCGATCTTGGCGTGATGACCGAGGATCAGCTGAACGACGAGGCGCTCAAGCTGAAGAAGGAACAGTTCAACCTGCGCTTTCAGAAGGCGAGCGGGCAATTGCAGGACACTGCGCGGGTGCGCGTCGTGCGCCGCGACGTCGCGCGCATTCTCACCATCGCCGCGCAGCGGCGCGCCGCCAAGGCCAAGGACTGAAGATGCCGAAGAGAATTTTGCAGGGCGTCGTCGTCAGCGACAAGCAGGAGAAGACCCTCGTCGTGAAGGTCGAGCGGCGCTTCACCCATCCGCTGTTCAAGAAGACGGTGCGGCGGTCCAAGAACTACCACGCCCATGTCGAGAACAAGACGCAGAAGGTCGGCGACACGGTCTCGATCGAGGAGACGCGCCCGATCTCGAAGCTGAAGCGCTGGAGGGTCATCGAGGAGCCCGCTCCGGAGGCCTGAATACGCGAGGCGGCGACAAAATTCGTTCCGGAGGCGGAGACGCCTCCTTCGGGCGAAGTCCCGTTGAGCCGCTGGAAACCGATCTGACGAGAAAGGCTTGAGGCCGTGATACAGATGCAGACCAATCTAGACGTGGCGGATAATTCCGGCGCGCGTCGCGTGATGTGCATCAAGGTTTTGGGCGGATCGAAGCGCCGCTACGCTTCGATCGGCGACACCATCGTCGTCTCCGTCAAGGAGGCGATCCCGCGCGGGCGCGTCAAGAAGGGCGACGTGATGAAGGCGGTCGTCGTGCGCACCGCCAAGGACATCCGCCGCCCTGACGGATCGGTGATCCGCTTCGACTCGAACGCCGCGGTGCTCGTCAACAACCAGTCTGAGCCGGTTGGAACCCGCATCTTCGGGCCGGTTCCGCGCGAACTGCGGGCGAGGAATCACGTCAAGATCATCTCGCTCGCCCCGGAGGTGCTTTGATGGCCGCCAAGATCAAGAAGGGCGACAAAGTCGTCGTCATGGCGGGGCGCGACAAGGGCAAGACCGGCGAGGTCCGTCAGGTGATGCCCTCCGAGGGACGCGCCATCGTGTCTGGCGTCAATCTCATCCGCCGCCACAATAAGCAGACGGCGCAGACCGAGGGCGGGATTCTGACCAAAGAGGCGCCGATCCATCTGTCGAACCTGGCGATCGCCGATCCGAAGTCGGGCAAGCCGAGCCGCGTCGGCTTCAAATTTCTCGACGATGGCCGGAAGGTTCGCGTCGCCAGGCGCTCCGGAGATTTGATCGATGGCTGAGGCGAAGAAGGAGAAGGGCGGCAAGGCCGCCAAGGGCGACAAGGCCGCCGCCAAGGGCGACAAGGGCGCGGCGAAAGGCGGCAAGCCGGAGGCGGCCGCGGACGCCAAAGGCAAGGGCGCGGCGAAGGAAGTCGCCGCGGCCGGCGCGGTCAAGGCGGCGCCGAAGGACTATGTCGCGCGCCTGAAGAAGATCTATCAGGACGAAATTGTGCCGAAGCTTGTCCAGGAGTTCGGCTACAAGAACCCGCTGGAAGTTCCGAAGCTGGAAAAGATCGTCCTCAACATGGGCGTGGGCGAGGCGGTGACCGACACCAAGAAGGTGACGTCGGCTGCGGCGGACCTCGCGCTGATCGCCGGGCAAAAGCCCATCGTCACGCGCGCCCGCAAGGCGATCTCGACCTTCAAGGTGCGCGAGAACATGCCGATCGGAGCGAAGGTGACGTTGCGCAAGACGCGGATGTACGAATTCCTCGACCGGCTTGTGACGGTGGCGCTGCCGCGGGCGCGCGACTTCCGCGGGCTGGACCCGAAGTCATTTGACGGCCGCGGCAACTACGCCCTCGGCATCAAGGAGCACATCATTTTCCCCGAGATCGACTACGACAAGGCCGAAGCCATGCTCGGCCTCGACATCGTGGTCTGCACGACGGCCAGGACTGACGCGGAAGCGCGGGCCTTGCTGCGCGCGTTCAACTTCCCGTTCCGGCGGTGAGCGACAAGCTCAGACGCGGAAAATTGGAGGCCTGATGGCAAAGAAGAGTGCAGTTGAGAACAACCTGCGCAAGCAGCGCTTGGTGAAGAAATACGCTGGGCGGCGGAAGCGCCTGCTTGAAGTGGCCAACGACGACGCACGCCCGATGGAGCAGCGGTTCGAAGCGCGCATCAAGCTTGCGGCGTTGCCGCGCAACGGCTCGGCGGTTCGCATACGCAACCGCTGCGAAGTGACCGGCCGCCCGCGCGGCTTCTATCGCAAGATGAAAATGTCACGCATTGCCGTTCGGGAGCTCGGCAACCAGGGCCTCATTCCGGGCCTCGTCAAATCCAGTTGGTGAGGAGGCGGATCATGGCAGTGAACGATCCCCTGGGCGACATGCTCACGCGTATCCGCAACGCGCAAATGCGCAAGCGCGGCAAGGTGGCGACGCCGGGCTCCTCGCTTCGCAAGAAGGTGCTCGACGTGCTCGAGGCCGAAGGCTACATCCGAGGCTACACGACCACGGACTACGGCAACGGCCGCACCGAGTTCGAGATTGAGCTCAAGTATTTCGACAACGAGCCGGTGATCCGCAAGATCGAGCGCGTTTCGAAGCCGGGCAGGCGCGTGTATGCGACCGTCGACGCGATGCCGCGCGTTGCGAACGGCCTGGGCGTCTCCATCGTCTCGACGCCGAAGGGCGTCATGGCGGATCACGCCGCGCGCGAGAACAATGTCGGCGGAGAGGTCCTGTGCACCGTCTTCTGACGGCGGCAACAAAGTGGAATTGAAGCCATGTCTCGTATCGGCAAGAAGCCCATCGTCATCCCGTCCGGCGTGACCGCGAAACTGGACGGTCAGACGATCGCCGTCAAAGGGTCGAAGGGCGAGCTTGAATTTACCGCGCCCCAGGAAGTGTCGGTGTCGATCGACGACGGGGCCGTCCATGTAAAGCCGGCAGGCGAGGACAAGCGCTCCCGCGCCATGTGGGGGATGACGCGCGCGCAAATCGCCAACCTCGTCGGCGGCGTGACTCATGGCTTCCAGAAGAAGCTCGAGATCAGCGGCGTCGGCTATAAGGCGGCGGTCGCAGGAAAGAACTTGCAGCTTTCCCTCGGATACAGCCACGACATCATATATCCGATCCCGCCGGGCGTGACGATTACGACGCCGAAGCCCACCGAGATCACGGTCGTCGGCGTCGACAAAAAGCAGGTCGGCCAGGTCGCGGCGGAAATCCGCGCGTTCCGAGGTCCCGAGCCTTACAAGGGCAAAGGCGTGAAATACGCGGGCGAATTCATCTTCCGCAAGGAAGGCAAGAAGAAGTAAGGGGCGAGGCCATGGCCAAGTCGAACGTATCCGGAGAGCGGCGGAAAGCCCGCGTGCGGCGAAGAATCGCCGCCAGCGCGGGCGACCGCCCGCGGCTCAGCGTCTTCCGCTCGTCCAAGCAGATCTACGCGCAGGTCATCGACGACGAGCGCGGGCGCACGCTTGCTGCCGCCTCGTCGATCGAGAAGGCTATGCGCGAGCGGCTCAAGAGCGGGGCCGATATCGAGGCGGCGCGAGTCGTCGGCAAGGAGATCGCCGAGCGGGCCAAGAAGGCGGGCGTCGCGAAGGTGGTCTTTGATCGCGGCGGCTACATGTACCACGGGCGCGTCAAGGCTCTCGCCGAGGGCGCGCGCGAGGGCGGGCTCGAATTCTAAACGAACGACAATTTACGGAAAGAAACCATGGCGCGTGAAGGAGAAGGCGGCCGCGGCCGCGATCACAGGCGTGACGAGCGCGACAGCGAGTTCGTCGATCGCCTTGTGCACATCAACCGAGTCGCGAAGGTCGTGAAGGGCGGCCGGCGCTTCGGCTTCGCGGCGCTGGTCGTGGTCGGCGATCAGAAGGGCCGCGTCGGCTTCGGGCACGGGAAGGCTCGCGAGGTCCCCGAGGCGATCCGCAAGGCGACGGATGCAGCCAAACGCAGCGTCGTTCGGGTCCCGCTGCGGGAGGGCCGCACGCTGCATCATGATGTGAACGGGCGACATGGCGCCGGCCGCGTGGTTCTGCGCGCCGCTCCCGCGGGCACCGGCATAATCGCTGGCGGCCCGATGCGCGCTGTGTTCGAGTCCCTCGGCGTCCACGACGTGGTGGCCAAGAGCCAGGGCTCGTCGAACCCCTACAACATGATCCGCGCGACCTTTGACGCGCTGTCGCGCGAGGACAGCCCGCGCTCGGTCGCGCAGCGGCGCAACATGAAGGTGTCAACCTTGCAGTCGCGCAGGCAAGGCGTCGAAGCCGACGCCGCCGATTCGTGAGGGCAAATCTCGTCATGAGCGCGCAAAAGACAATCACCCTCGAGCAGACGCGCAGCCCCATTGGGCGGCCGGGCTCGCAGCGGGAAACCTTGAAGGGCCTCGGCCTCAATCGCGTGGGACGACGATCGAGCGTCGCCGACACGCCTGCGACCCGCGGCATGATCGCCAAGGTCGCCCACCTCGTCCGCGTGATCGAGGAGAACTAGGATTTCGCTATGAAGCTCAACGAAGTCAGAGACAATCCGGGCGCGTCCAAACCGCGCATGCGCGTCGGGCGCGGCATTGGTTCGGGCAAGGGCAAGCAGGCCGGACGGGGCGGCAAGGGCCAGACCGCTCGCTCGGGCGTCAGCATCAGAGGCTTCGAGGGCGGCCAGATGCCGCTGCATCGGCGCCTGCCGAAGCGCGGCTTCAATCCGCCGTCGCGCACCGTCTACAATGAAGTGAATTTGAGCCGCATCCAGAGCGCGATCGACGCGGGCAAGCTCAGCGCCGACGAAACGATCACCGTCGCGACGCTGATGAGGGCGGGCGTTGTCACCCGCCAAAGGGACGGCGTGAAAATCCTTGGGTCGGGCGAACTCAAGGCCAAAGCGAATTTCGAAGTCGCTGCGGCGTCGAAGAGCGCTGCGGCGGCGATCGAGAAGGCTGGCGGCAGCCTCAAGACGCTGCGGGACGCCGCTGCTTCTTCCGAATAAACATGCCGGCGCTGGGCCGAGGAGGGGTCGACCATATAGTCAGTAGTCCTCACCAATCCCGAAGCGCGAACCTCTTGTAAACTCGGCGCATTTCTCCTGGCGCCGCTCGGAGCCCCACATGGCGTCCGCCGCCGAACAGCTCGCAGCCAATATCAATTGGTCGGCCTTCTCGAAGGCCGACGAACTCAAGAAGCGCATCTGGTTTACGCTCGGCGCGCTTGTCATCTTCCGCCTCGGGACCTACATCCCGCTGCCGGGCATCGACTCGGAAGCCTTTCAGACGGCCTTCCTCGGCCAGAAGCAGGGCGTGCTCGACATGTTCAACATGTTTTCGGGCGGCGCCGTTCAGCGCATGGCGGTGTTCGCGCTGAACATCATGCCGTACATCTCGGCCTCGATCATCATCCAGCTCCTGAGCTCCGTCATGCCTTCGCTGGAAGCGATCAAGAAAGAGGGCGAGGCGGGGCGGAAGGTCCTCAACCAGTACACGCGCTATCTCACCGTGGTGCTGGCGATGTTCCAGGCCTACGGCATCGGGATCGGCCTTGAAGGCCGCGCGGGCGTGGTCAGCAATCCCGGCGTCCTGTTCCTCATTTCTACTGTCGTCACGCTCACCGGCGGAACGATGTTTCTCGTGTGGCTCGGCGAGCAGATCACCTCGCGCGGCGTCGGCAACGGCTCTTCGCTCATCATCTTCGCCGGAATCGTGGCGCGACTGCCTTCCGCCATGGCGCAATTGTTCGAAATGGGGCGTCAGGGGTCGATTTCGACCGGTCTCGTCCTCGCCGTCATCGTGATGGTGTTCGTCGTCGTCGCCTTCATCGTGTTCATGGAGAGGGCTCAGCGCCGCGTGCCGATCACCTATCCCCGCCGGCAGGTCGGCAACAAGATGTATGAGGGACAGAGTTCCTTCTTGCCCCTCAGGCTCAATACGTCCGGCGTCATTCCTCCGATCTTCGCCTCCTCGCTCCTGCTCCTGCCCACAACGGTCGCGAATTTCGCCCAAGGGTCTGCGAGTTCGGGCGTTCTATCGACGATCACGGCGCTGCTCGGGCGAGGGAGTCCGTTCTATCTCATTCTTTATGTCGTCCTGATCGTGTTCTTCGCCTTCTTCTACACGGCGACCGTCTTCAATCCGGCCGACACCGCGGACAACCTCAAGAAGCATGGGGGGTTCATCCCGGGCGTGAGGCCGGGCGAGCGCACCGCCCAGTACATCGACTACATCCTCACGCGCGTCACCGTTCTTGGCGCGGCCTATCTGTCGCTCATCTGCCTATTGCCCGAATGGCTGATTTCCTATGCGTCCTTGCCGTTCTATTTTGGCGGCACGTCGCTCTTGATCGTCGTCAACGTGACGATGGACACGGTGGCGCAGATCCATGGACACCTGCAGGCGCATCAGTACGAAGGACTGATTCGCCGGTCGAGGCTGAAGGGACGTAAGAGATGAGACTGATCCTGCTTGGGCCTCCGGGCGCGGGCAAGGGCACGCAGGCGGCGCGGTTGGTCCGCAAGCTTGGCGTCCCGCAGTTGTCGACGGGCGAGATGCTGCGCGCGGCGGTCGAGGCGGGCACGCCGATTGGGCTCAAGGCCAAGGCGATCATGGAATCGGGGGCGCTCGTCCCCGACGAAATGGTAATTGGCATCATCAACGACCGCATCAGCGAGCCGGACGCGAAGAACGGGTTTATCCTCGACGGCTTCCCGCGCACGTTGAAGCAGGCCGAGGAATTGGAGGCGATGCTCGCCGCCAAGCGGCTCAAGCTCGACGCCGCCATTGAACTGAAGGTCGATCCGGCGAAGCTGGTTGAACGCATCGTCACGCGCGCCGCGGAAGCGAAGGCGGCCGGCCTGCCGGCCCGCAAGGACGACGATCCTGAGGTCTTCAAGTCCCGTTACGCAGCCTACGAGCGGGACACGGCCGCGGTCACGCCGTTCTACCGCCGTCGAGGCCTGCTGCATGAAGTCGACGGGATGGCGCCGATCGATCAGGTCGCAGCGGCCATCGACGCCATACTGACGGAGGTCGCGACGAGGTGACGGAGGCGCCTTCGAATGCTGAGGCGCTCATCGAGCGGGGCGGGGCGGCCGGGCTCATCGTTCTCAACCGCCCAAAAGCGCTGAACGCGCTGACTCTGAACATGGTGCGACTCATCTCGGCCGCGCTCGACGCTTGGGAGCGCGACGCTCGCGTCGCGCGCATCGTCATCCGCGGCGCTGGCGACAAGGCGTTCTGCGCCGGCGGCGACATCCGCGAGCTCTATAACCTTGGCGTCGCCGGAGACCACGACGGACAGCTCACGTTCTGGCGAGAGGAATATCGCCTCAACGAGCGCATCAAGAGCTATAGTAAGCCTATCGTCGCACTTATTGACGGCATCGTCATGGGCGGCGGCGTCGGAGTGTCGATCAACTCAGTCCGTCATCGGATTGCTAGCGAGCGTCTCGCCTTCGCCATGCCTGAGGTCGGGGTCGGCTTCTTTCCGGACGTGGGGGGCACGTTCGTGCTGTCGCGTCTGGCCCATAAGGCCGGCAGCTACTTCGGCCTCACGGGTTTGAGGGGAGGCGCGGGCGACGCGCTCGCCTTCGGTCTTGCCGACGTTTTCGTGTCCAGCGGGGCAATGGGCGCGCTCGCCGAGGCGCTGGAAACCGAAGAGCCGCTCGAAGCCGTGCTTCGACGATTTGCTTCGCAAGCCCCGTCCTCGCCGCTGATGGCGGAGGCGGAAGGACTGGCGGCCTGCTTCTCGCTGGCCAGTCGGGAAGCCATCCTCAGCGGCTTGATCGAAGCGGAACGGAAGGGCTTCGCCTTCGCAGCGCCCGCCCGCGCCGCCATGCTCGAGAAGTCGCCGACAAGTCAGGCGATCGCCTTGCGGCAGATTGCGATCGGTCCGAAGCTTGATTTCCGCGAGGCGCTGCGGGTGGAGTTTCGCATCGTCTCGCGCGTCTGTCGGGGCCGTGACTTCTACGAAGGCGTGCGCGCGGTGATCATCGACAAAGACAATCGGCCCAAGTGGAGCGCCCCCCCCGGCGAGGCGGAGCTCGACGCTTATTTTGCGCCGCTCGGCGACGCTGAGCTGACGTTTCGGGCGCCATGAAATACGTGATGCGTCAGACCCGAGAGGGCCGGGTCGAACTCGTCGACCTCTCGCCTCGGAGGGCGGAGGAAAACGCGCTCGTCGCGGCGATCGCGAGCGTTCGCTGGAAGTCGGCGCTCATCTGGTACATGCGGACCCTGGCATGGGTCTGGATCGGCAAGGGCCTGCTCGAGTGGGCGATCATTCTCGGGGCCGTCCCGAGCCTCGGGGATTTTTCGCGGATGACGCTGCCGCCGCAGTCGTCGATCGTCGTGTTCGCTTGCCTCGATTTTCTCGCCGCGGTCGGACTTTGGTTGGCGGCGGCGTGGGGCGGCGCCATCTGGCTTCTCTGCGCCGTGGTGGAGGCGGCGTCTCCCGTCTTGAGTCCGCGAGCCGCGTCGATCGGCTTCTCCGGAGCTCTTCTCAATGTGGCGCTCGTGGCGGGCTATTTCTTCTTAAGCTGGCGGGCGGCGCGGGAACGCGGCTAGGCGCCAACGCTGGGTCTCCACCGAGTGGCCCGCCGCACTGGTTTCCGCAACGTCAACCTAAACAGAGTCTTCGATTCAACCGAAATTTACCAGCATGGGAAAACCATGCGTTCATCCTGATTCTTAGGCTCCTCTTCACGTGCTGACGTTACATTCGGGTCCAACAACGGACCGAACATAACTTCGGCCAGAGCGAGTCGAACGAACGGGTGAGCCATGCTTAACGCTGTCAGAGTCCGGCAAGAAACAGTTCGGGAGGAGCGTGAACTTCCAGTATTCGGCGTTTACTTGGAGACCTTGACGATGGTTGAGCGGCTGCACCGCCGTCTGCTCGACGTCATCAAGGACGAGTTCGACCGCCGCGGCCGGTCCGACATCAACGCCGTGCAGGCGCTCCTGCTCTTCAACATCGGGGATAAGGAGCTGACGGCGGGCGAATTGCGCACAAGAGGCTACTACCTCGGCTCCAACGTCTCCTACAATGTGAAAAAGCTCGTCGAGATGGGATTTCTCCACCACGCCCGTTCGCGCGTGGATCGTCGGTCGGTTCGAATTAGTTTAACGGAGAAGGGCAAGGACGTTCATCGCATCGTGTCGGCGCTTTATGAGAAGCACGCCCGGACGGTTGAGCAAATCGGCGGGCTTCCGCGCGACGACCTTGCGCGGGTTAACGTTTCGTTGCTGCGCCTTGAGCGCTACTGGACCGACCAGATCAAATATCGGCTCTGATAACCTCTCGTTTACCAAAGTATCGATGTCCGGCGAGGCGTCCTTGTCAGGGCGCCTCGCTTGTTTTCTCCAGGCGCGGCAAGCCATAAAATCGCCCGACTGCGCCCTATCTTGCGCCGGGAGCGCCGTCTCGCCGGCAGGCGCATTCGCGGACCTTATCGCAGGAGCGGAATCGCCGGACGGCGGGGTCGGGGATTTGGCCGTTCCTTGAGGAGTTTGCCTTCTATGGAAGAGATGATCGTCTCGCGGCTCGCACGCCGCGATCTGCTCTGCGCTGCGGCGCTCGCCCTTCTAGCTCTGTCGACGCCGTCCGCGGCCTTTGCACAGGAACGGGACGGTCAGGCGGAATGGCCACAGAGCTACGAAGCCTCCCCCAACATGGCGGTAAAAAGGGAGACGACGCCGGTGCTTTCTCCGGCGACCGTCGCGGCGACCGAGCAAGCGATCCAGAAATATCAGGACATTGTCGCCAACGGCGGCTGGACGCCCGTGCCGTTTGGACCCGAGCTCAAGATCGGTTCGAAAGGGCCGCGCGTACAGGCCCTCCGCGACCGGCTCGTCGTCTCGGGCGACCTCGATCCGGTTGCGGGCGCCGGGGCAACCTACGATTCGTTTGTCGAAGCGGCGGTCAAGCGATTTCAGGCCCGCAACGGGCTTAGCCGGGCAGGGACTGTCAACGAAGCGACGCTGCTCGAACTCAACGTTCCGGCCGAAGCGCGGCTGCAGCAGCTTCGAACGAATATCGTGCGGCTGAGGAGCTACTCAGGGGATCTCGGCGAGCGCTTCGTGATGGTGAATATTCCCGCGGCCTCGGTCGAGACGGTCGAGAACGGGGTCGTCTACACCCACCACGCCGCCGGCGTCGGCAAAATCGATCGCCAGTCGCCCATCATGCAGACCCGCGCGACGGAGATCAATTTCAACCCCTTCTGGACCGTGCCGCCTTCGCTCATCAAGAAGGACCTGATCCCGAAGATGAAGGTGAACCCTGATTATCTCACGGAAGAGAAGATTCGCGTCTTCAACCAGAAGGGCGAGGAGGTGCCGCCATCCTCGATCAACTGGAACACCGACGAGGCGACCCGCTACAAGTACCGGCAGGACACGGGCGCAGACCTCAATTCGCTCGGTTTCGTGCGCGTCAACATTCCCAATCCTTACGGCGTCTACATGCACGACACTCCGGAGAAGGGGATCTTCGGGGACGACTTCCGCTTCGTCTCGTCTGGCTGCGTGCGCGTCCAGGATGTGCGCGACTATGTCGCCTGGCTGCTCAAGGACAATCCCGGCTGGACGCGCGATCAGATCGACGAAGTGATCCGCTCGGGCCAGCGGACCGACGTGAAGCTCACGACGCCGGTCAACGTCTACTGGGTCTATATCACAGCCTGGGCGACGCCTGACGGTATCGTTCAGTTCCGCCCGGACGTCTATCAGCGTGACGGCGCAGGGCCGGGACCGCTTGCCTCGGCGGTGCCGACGCAGCCGCTGGCGCTGCCGCAGGAGTAACGGCGGCGTCGGCGGCGGCCGCCCTGCAACGCAAGCGCTAGTCTAGGGGCCAGGAACCGGACAGGCGGGGTCGCCTTCCTTGCAGTGCAAATAGGTGTTGAGTTTTTTTACGCGGGCGTCTGTGAGGTCGTCCTTGCATTCGGCAAGCACTCCGACATAAGCGCTGCCGCCTGCGCTTCCCGATGCCGAGAACAGACATTCGGCGTCGCGGTAGACCTTCCAGGCTTCCTGCGCCAACTCCAAAGCCGTGAGCGTGTCGGGACGGTCCTGAAGCCTACCTAGAACGACCTTATAAGTGTCGCTCAACGCCTTCTCTGAAAGGGGCAACTGTTTCGAATAACACTCGTTCTTTTCTTGCTGCTTTTCAAGCTTTTTGCATTCTTCGGCAAAGGCGCCCGTTGCCGACAACGCAACGCCTAAGAATAGAGCTGTGAGGATGCGCATTTCAGATCGCCTGAGTTCAAAGGTCGGCGAAACGTACATGTCCCAGCGCTGCACCGGCTGGTCAGCGCCGACCATCAAACAAGGCGCCGACCATGGCCGATAGAGCGTCAGGACAAGCTTTTCGCAAACAAACGAGGTCCGCGGCCGGAGCGGAGATCCAGAGCAGCCGAAGCCCCTGCAAGGCGCGTGTTCTTGCCAATCCCTTGCTTACCCGAGGGCGGTAAGTGTCTTCGGACCGACGATGCCGTCTGCGACAAGGCCGTTCTTCATCTGAAAAGCCTTAATGGCGGCGACAGTGGCGGGCCCAAGGTCGCCGTCCACGTCCAATTTGGGATTTGCTCCCTTCTCGTTGAGCTTCGCCTGAATCCAGGCTATCGAGCCGTGAGGCGCTTCGGGATCGGCAGCGGCGCCTGCGCTTGGAGCCGGCCCATCGGGACGCAAGAATTGCGCGCGTTCGCTCTTTCTGCGGCCCATGAGTTCCGGTGGGTGATCCCAAAGGAGGAACGCCTCCGCAGCCGCCTTCGTATCTCCCTTGTTGATGTCGCGCACGACGCTAGAGCCAATGAAACCGCCCGCACCGATGTTGAAAGCGAGGGATACGCAAGCATCGAATGCGTTTTGTGAAATTGAAACCTTGACCGCGCGGTCCACTGCGTCCTCGAACTGCGCGAGATCACGCCCCAGGATCTCGTCGCATTGCGCGGCTGTGATTTGCATCCCTTTGACGACAACCGGCGGTCCCGCCGCCGAAGTATGCCCGACGCCGATTGTCCATATGCCTCGCGTATCGCGGTAGGCGTGAAGGACTCTTCCCTCTCGCTGAGCGATCGCCTGGACGCCAAGCGGGCTAGTTCTCATCTGCATGCGTTCCTCCCATTGTCCCATTCTGCGGGTTGCCCAACGTCAGTGTCTCATAGCAGAAATGGTGGGATCGGCTGTGACTGGCGTCACGTTCCAGCGTCAGAAAGCGGCTGCGTCTCGACAAGCACTTCGGCTTCCGCGTAGCTTTGCCGCCAAGGCTTGCGGTGACAGAAGCGTTCCTCGCCAACCGAAGCTCGACATTGGGTTGGAGAGGTCTGATGTTTAGGATCGGTCCGAAACTGGGAGATGCGGCGGCCTCAGCGCTTCTCCTTGCCGTGCTGGCGCTGGCGTCCGCTTTTTTCGCGTCCGAAGCTGCCCGCGCGGGAGGCGCTTGCGCTTTCGTCGCCAACGACCGCGATCCGTCCGCCAAAATCTTGCAGTGCGGTCAGGAGTTGACCGTTCGGCCCGCACATGGCGCGCGCTTCCGGGCAATCTACACGAAGGGGCAGGCTCTTCCGTCTGCGATCCGGCTCGACAGCGGCGCGATCCTGATCGACGACCATCTGAAATCCGACGCCCAGTTTCAGATCCTCACGCCGCTGGCGATCGCCGCGGTTCGCGGCACGCGCTGGGCGATGGAGGTCGCGCCGGCGAAGACTTCGACCCTTGTGCTCAGCGGCGCGGTCGCCGTGACGAACCGCCGATTGAACCAATATGTAGTCCTGACGGACGGGGAGGGCGTCGACATCACGCCGACCGATACCTCGATGGCGCAGAAGCGATGGGGGGAGGCGCGGGTTCGCGCGCTCATGGCGCGCTTCGGCGAATAGATGCGCCTCAAGGCTTGGCGGCTCGCATTCATCCTGACCATCGCCTTCATAGCCGCCGGCGTCGCGGCCGGCGCCTGGCTCGGTTTTGGGCAAGTCAGGGGCGCCGCATCCGGCCTCGACCGGCTGGAGTATGTCACGCTCGACTGGCGCTTTCTGTTGGCCGGCGCGCGTCCCGCGCCGGGGGACGTCGTGATCGTTGCGATCGACGACCGGACGATCGCCGAGCTTGAGGGGCACGCCCTGTCGCGTCAGGCGCTTGCGCGGATCGTGCGCGCGATCGCCGAACATCATCCGCGGGCGGTGGCGCTCGACATCGCGTTTCCGGACGCCAAGGGCGTGGACGAAGACCGCGCGCTCGCTCAAGTGCTCAAGTTGACCAAGAGTGTCGTCGCCTCCATTGGAATCTTCGCTCGAGGCGATGTCGCTCCCGAGCGCCCGCAACTTGCGGAACTCTCGCTGGCGCCGGCGCCGTCCGAAGTCCTTTGGCCGACCGAAGCGATCCGCGACGCGGCCGAGACCGGGCTCGCCAACGTCTCGACCGACGCGAGCGGGATCCCCCGCTACATTCCTCTGATCTTCGAGACGCCGGACGGAGTCGCGCCGTCCCTGGCTCTCGCAGCCGCGGCTGCGGCGGCGGGCGCTGAGCCGGTCTTCACGCCTGACCGAGTGGCGGTGGGCGAGCATTCCATCGCGACCGACCTCGGCTACCACCTGCCGATCCGTTATTACGGCCCGGCGGGGAGCTTTCAGCGCCACAGCGCGGCGAGCGTCTTGCGGGGCGAGCTTGAGCCTGGGTGGGCGAGCAACAAGGTCGTCGTCGTCGGAATGACGGCGGCCGGGTTCGGGGACGCCTTCGCGACGCCTTTCGACCGCGTCGCGCCTGGGGCCGAGATTTTCGCGACCGCCATCGCCAATCTACTCACGGGCGAGACGCTGGCGCGGACGCCGATGACGCGGCGCATAGACGCCGCGACCGCGGCTTTTCTGCCGGCCGCGATGATCGGGCTCATGGCTATGCGCCGCGCCGCGACGGGTCTCGCAGTCGCGGCCCTCATGTTTGCTTTGTGGGCGGCGGCGGTGTTTTTCGCCTTCGTCCACGGCTACTGGCTGAGCTTGGCCCTGCCGGCCGCGATCGCCGCGCCGCTTACCCTCGCCTACGCCAGCGCACGTCTACTCCTCGAACGCCAGGCCGGCAGGAGAGCGGAGGCGCAGACCGCGACGTTGGCCAAATTCCAGTCGCCGGCCCTCGTCGACCGGATCCTGCGCGACCCGAAGTTTCTCGAAAAGCCGGTCAGTCAGGACATCGCGGTGATGTTTCTCGACCTCTCCCGGTCGACGGAGGTCAGCGAGGCGCTCGGACCGGAGCGGGCGCGCGATTTGCTGGCCGGCATGCAGACGCTGGTCGAACGCGAGATCGTCGCCCACGACGGCGTCGTCATCAACTACATGGGCGATGGCGTTCTGGCGGCGTTCGGTCTGCCGAAGTCGCAAGCGGACGATGCGGCGCGGGCGTTGGCGACGGTCGAACGCCTTCGCGAATCGGTCGCCGCCTGGATCGCCGGAGCGCCGCCAGTTGCGCGGGATCGGCTGGACTTCCGCATCGGCCTGCATTTCGGCCCGGCCGTCGTGTCGCGGCTCGGCTCGCCTACTCATCAACAAATTACCGCGGCCGGCGATACGGTGAATGTCGCAAGCCGGCTCCTCGAAGTGGCCAAGCAGCAAGGTTGCCGGATCGTTGTCTCGGAAGACGTCATCGGCGCCGCGCGCGCGTCAATGACGCCGGCCGCTCTGGACCTCTCCGCCTATGCGCCGATGACCCTTCCCATCCGCGGGCGCACGGCCGCGCTTGAGGTCAGGATCCGAAGTTAGAG
>DATJXI010000076.1:0-2666 GCA_035500275.1 Roseiarcus sp.
GCCGACTTCGAGAATGGGGCACCCCTTCGCGATCTCGGACGCGTGCACAAGGTCGCTCGCCTCGATCAGAGTATACCCGCCGATGACGTCCTTGGCTTCGGCGAACGGCCCGTCGCTGACGGCGACGGGCTTGCCGCGGACAACCTTGCCCGAGCGCTCAAGCGGATGGCCGGGGTCCTTGATCACGCCCTTGGCGCCGATCTCCTTGAACCACGCCATCCATTTTTCCATCTGCTTCTGCCGCTCTTCCGGCGACGCCTGCATGCCGGCGCCGCCGCGATAGAGGAACGTGAACTCGGCCATCGTCAAACCTCCTGTGTTGCTGTCTGCGCCCTTAGGACGTTCGGCCCGGTCCGGGGCGGACATTTTGTGGCGCCTAAGGCGCAGTTTTCATTTTTCCATGCCGGTTCACGCGCGGATCGACGGCGGTGGACACGGGCCACCGCGAAGGCTTCACCACGCGAGCGGCCGTCCGTCGCGGAAGAAGCCGCCGGTCGGCCCATCGTCGGGCAGGGTCGCCGCCCAGACGATCCCCGCCGCGCCTTCGCTGACCGGGCGGCCGCCGCCGCCCATGTCGGTCGCCACCCGGCCAGGGCAGACGCTGTTGACGAGCACGCCCGAGCTCGCAAGCTCCGCCGCGAGCAGGCGCGTCAGCGCGTTCAGCGCCGCTTTCGAGGCGCTGTAGCCGGGCGGGCTCCGGCCCATGCTGGTCAGGCTCCCCGCGCCGCTTGAGACGTTGACGATGCGGCCCCAGCCGCGCTCGCGCATGCCCGGCCCGACGGCCTGAACCATCGCCCAGGCGCCGAACAAATTCGTGTCGAAGGTCCGTCGCACGCGATCGAGATCGGCGGAGAGGGCGGTCTGGTCGTCATCGTAGTCGATCCCGGCGTTGTTGATCAGCACGTCGACGCGGGAGAGCGGCGCGCGCAGCGCCGCGATCCTGGCCACGTCGGTCACGTCGAGCTCCAAGGGCTCGACGTCGAGGCCGTCATTGGCGAGCCTCCGCGCCGCGGCTTCGCCCTTATTCGGATCGCGCGCCGCCATGATGATCCGCATCCCGGCCTTGGCGAGCTGGCGACTCACCTCGAAGCCGATGCCGCGATTGGCGCCGGTGACGAGAGCGACGGGACGGGAGGGACGAGAGGTCATTTGCCGCCTCTTGCGCGATGGCCTTCGGTGCTAAATGAGAGGCGGGCCCCTTCGCGGCAAGACGGCATCGCTTAAGCCGAGAAAAGTGCCACCTTTAGGGGGCCGCCGCACAAATTCGCGTTTTTTCGCATTTCTTTGGCGGAAAATATGCGGAAGAAACGCGACAAAAAGCGGAAAACATGCGAAAAAAAGCGGAAAAGTTGCGCCGGTTTTGAGCTTTTTCAATGGTTTACGCCGGAATCGCGGGGAAAAAATCTTTCGCTCGGGCAAAAGTCAGGCTCGCGTCTCGGCCGGCGCACCTTCCGCCTCCTTCCAGCTTCGCCGCCCGGATGGTTGCTTGCGCTGTCAATGGACCGAGCTCAATCGCATCGCGCTTCTTTCAGAAAAACGTTACTATATTGCTTGATTTCTGGAAATGCAAGAAAATGCCGCGGCCTGGGTGAGCGCTCACGGCTTTACGGCGACAAACTCGAGATTGCTCGCTTTCGCGGCCGCCTCCATCGCCTCCGGCAGCGCTCCGAGCGGGAAGACCCGCGGCGTAATCGCGCCAATGTCGAGAAGGCCCGCGCGGACGAGATGCAACAGGCGGTTATAGGCGCTCGCGGGATACATGAACTGGCCAAGAATCTCCCAATCGTTGAGCATCAGCGTCATGTAGGGAACGGGCAGATCGACCAGCAGGCTGCCCATCGCCACGAGGCGGCCGCCACGCCTCAAGCTCATCAGCCCCGCGAGAGTCGATTTCGGATCGGCGGCGTTGCCCACGATGTCGAACGCGATATGCGCGCCCCCGCCCGAGGCTGCGCGAATCGCTTTCACGTCGGCGTCGACATCGCCGGTCAGCGCGACGGCGGAAACGCGCGGGCCGCCGGCCGCCGCGACCGATCGCAGCGCCGCCTCCTTTCGTCCGATCGCGACCACCCGCGCCGCGCCCATCGCGACCCCGAGGAGCACGGCGGCGGTCCCGAAGGCGCCGGTGGCGCCATTGACGACAAGGGTCTCCCCGGCCGCGAGTCGCCCGCGCAGAAGGCCGCCGAAGGGCACCATGAAGCGATTGACGACCGCAAGCTGGGCGGAGTCGACGGCTTCCAGCCCGTCCGCGGGGTGGACGACTTCGGCCGGCATGAGCGCGTATTCGGCCAGCGCGCCGTCCGGCCAGTCGGCCAGGACCGGCGCGGCGTCCATGCCCGCGGTCAGGCCGATCAAAATCTGGGGAGGGTCCTCGACGTTCTCGGGCGCGACGAAATGCGGCGACAGCGCAACACGCATGCCCGGCCGGATGCGCCATACGTCGGGTCCGACGGCCTCGACCGTTCCGACCGCGCCCGTCCCGATGGTGAACGGGCCGGGAGGCGGGCTATACCGGGGAAGTTTTCCTTCGACGTAAGCCTTGAGATAGGAGAGCAACGCGGTCGCCTCGACGCGCACGAGCACGCCGCCCGGCCGCGGCTCGGGGACGGGAATGTCCTCGAGCGCGAGTCGGCCGCCGAGCTTTTCGAGACGCCAGGCTTTCATCG
>DATJXI010000077.1:0-21038 GCA_035500275.1 Roseiarcus sp.
GTCCTGTTCGGCGAGCTTCTCGCGCATCGCGACATCGGGCTCGCGCACGCCCGCGCCGACGATCGCCCAGTCAAGGTCGCGACCCGACGCGAAGAGGTCGTCCAGATAGACGGCCTGATGGGCGCGATGAAAGTTGCCGACGCCGATGTGGACGATGCCCGGGCTCAAGTCGGAGCGCTTGTATTTCGGGGCGGCGACGCCGGAAGGCAAGTGCGACAGGGCCGCGAGGGAAAGTTTGACAGTCATGGGGTTCCCTCCAGTTCAGATCGAAGAGCGCGGTCCGGCGCTTTGGGCGAGCCGCTCGGCGCCTCAGTTGATCCTCCGACCCTCCTTGTCGAAGCGATGCAGATGCTCTTCTCGCGGCGTCACGTAGATCTTCTGGTCCGGGGTTAGCGGCGCCTCGCCCTCGAGCCGGATCGTGAGAGCGCCGATTCCGTCGGCGTCGGCGTGAACAAACGTATCGGATCCGAGATGCTCCGCGAGGCGGACTGTGGCGGGCCATTCGCCGGCCGTCGTCGAAACGTCGGCGTGCTCGGGTCGGATTCCGATGGTCGCCGCCCCCCTCCTGGCGGCCGGCGCTCCCTTGATGAGGTTCATGGTCGGCGAGCCGATGAAGCCCGCGACGAAAAGACCGTTCGGCCGGTTGTAGAGGTCGAGCGGCGTGCCGATCTGCGCCACCGAGCCTTTGTCGAGCACCACGATCTTGTCGGCCATCGTCATGGCCTCGACCTGGTCGTGGGTCACATAGACCATCGTCGTCTTGAGCGCGTTGTGCAGTTCGCCGATCTCGACCCGCATCTGAACGCGCAGCGCCGCGTCCAGGTTGGAGAGCGGCTCGTCAAACAAGAACGCCTTCGGTTCGCGCACGATGGCGCGCCCGATCGCGACGCGCTGGCGCTGGCCGCCCGAGAGCTGGCGCGGCTTACGGTCGAGATAGTCGGTGAGGTTCAGTGTCGCAGCCGCCTTGCGCACCTTCTGCTCGATGACATCGGCGCTCTCGCCGGCCATTTTCAGCGCGAAGGCGATGTTGCCGCGCACGCTCATGTGCGGATAGAGCGCATAGGATTGGAACACCATCGCCAACCCCCGCTTCGACGGGCCAACCTCGGTCGCGTCCTTGCCGTCGATAAGGACCTGCCCGGTCGTTACGTCCTCGAGCCCCGCGATGAGGCGCAGGAGCGTCGACTTGCCGCATCCCGACGGCCCCACGAAGACTGCGAATTCCCCATTCTCGATCTTGAGGTCCACGCCAGTGATAACGTTGACCGCGCCGAACGCCTTGGTGACCGACTTCAGTTGGATGCTGCCCATGGTCGAAATGTCTCCCGTGACGGCCTATTTCACTGCGCCGAACGTCAGGCCGCGGACAAGCTGCTTCTGTGAGAACCAGCCGAGAATGAGGATCGGCGCGATGGCGAGCGTCGAGGCGGCCGAGAGCTTGGCCCAGAAGAATCCTTCCGGCGCCGAATAGGAAGCGATGAAGGCCGTCAGCGGCGCGGCGTCGGATGTCGCCAGATTGAGCGTCCAGAACGCCTCGTTCCACGACAGAATGATCGCAAGCAGCATGGTCGAGGCGATGCCGGGCACCGACATCGGCGTCAGCACGTAAAGGATCTCGTTGAGGAGCGAGGCCCCGTCCATGCGCGCCGCCTCGAGGATGTCGACCGGGATTTCCTTGAAGTAGGTGTAGAGCATCCAAATGAGAATCGGCAGGTTGAGCAGCATCAGCACGAGGCCGATGCCAGTGAGAGTGTCGAGCAGGTGCAGATCACGGAAAAGCAGATAGATCGGCACTAGCACCCCGACCGCCGGCATCATCTTGGTCGAAAGCATCCACATGAGGAGGTCCTTGGTGCGCTTGCCGGGCGCAAAGGCCATCGACCAGGCCGCGGGAACTGCAATAATGAGGCCAACCACGTTGGCGCCGATCGACAGCACAACGGAATTGAAGGCGAAGTGCAGGTAATTCGACCGCTCCTGCACCTCGGCGTAATTCTCGAGCGTCCAGTGGAAGAACAGGAACTTCGGCGGCATCGCGATGGCGTCGAGCTCGCTTTTGAAACTTGTCAGAAACGTCCAGAGGATCGGGAAGAAGATTAGGAAGGCGACGACCCAGGCGAGGACGGTGACGCCAACCCGCTTCCGGAGGGATTGCTTCATAGCCATCGTTCAGCCCTCCAGATTCCGGCCAACCATGCGCATGAGGAAGATGGCGACGATGTTGGCAAGCACGACCGCGACGATGCCCCCGGCCGACGCGCTGCCGACGTCGAAGTCGAGCAGCGCCTGCTTGTAGACGAGGAAGGGTATGTTCGTGGTCGCCACTCCCGGGCCGCCTGAGGTCGTGACGTAAATCTCCGCAAACACGCTGAGGAGGAAAATCGTCTCGATGAGAACGACGACCGTGATCGCCCGGGCAATATGCGGCAAGACGATATAGCCGAAGTAGGAGATCGGTCCCGCGCCATCGAGCTGCGCGGCCTCCTTCTGCTCTTCGTCGAGCGACTGAAGCGCGGTCAAAAGGATGAGACTCGCGAACGGCAGCCATTCCCAGGAGACGACGACGATGATCGACAGCATCGGATAGTGGGTGAACCATACAATAGGAGAGAAACCGAGCGACCTCGCGATCCAAGCGAAGAGGCCCGAATCGGGGTTCATCAGCAGGTTCTTCCAGACAAGCGCGCTCACCGTCGGCATGACGAAAAACGGCGCGATGACCATGAGCCGCAGGAGGTTCAGCCCAAATACCGGCTGATCCATCAAGAGAGCCACCAGGATGCCGCCGCAAACGCTGATGACAAGGACGGAGCCGACAAGGATGAGAGTGTTGAAGAGCGCGGCGATGAAATTCGGGTCGCTCAGGAACGCCGTGTAGTTCGCCAGCCCGACAAATCCGGTCCTCTCCGGGTTGAGCAGCAGGTAACGCATGGTCGAGAAATAGAGCGTCATCGCCAGTGGGACGATCATCCATACGAAGAGCAGGATGACCGAAGGCGCGACGAGGTATCGGCCGGCCGTGGTGGTTTGCTGCGTCGCCATCCTTGGCACTCCCGGCGTTCTTTTCGCCCGCAAAGGTCGCGATTGCGGGGACGCCGACCTCAGGCGTCGTCGGCCTTAAAGGCTCGGCGTCGGCGAGGGGGCGGAGGGCTCCCTCGCCGGTTTTGCTTCTTTCTCCGGCGAGTTCGACGGCTTGGGGCCGTCGAACCTGAGGCCGTCCGTGCCCTACTTGATGTAGCCAGCCTTCTTCATCGCGGCTTCCGTGCTCGCCTGCGCCTTGGCGAGCGCGTCGTCGACGCTCATGGAGCCTGCGAGCGCAGCCGAGAAGTCCTGGCCGACGTCGGTAGCGATGCCCTGGAACTCCGGGATCGCGACGAACTGCACGCCGGTGTAGGGAACGGGCTTCACCGTCGGGTGCAGCGGGTCGGCCGAGTCGATCGAGTCGAGCGTCAGCTGCGCGAACGGCGCCGCCTTCAGATACTCGGCGTTCTTGTAGAGCGAGGCGCGCGTTCCCGGTGGGACGCGTGGCCAGCCCTCCTTGGAGGCGACGAGCTCGGTATAGTGCTTGCTGGTCGCCCAGGAGATGAATTTCTCCGCGGCGTCGATCTTGTTCGAGCCCGCCGGCACCGCGAGCGACCACGCCCACAGCCAGTTGCCCCGCTTGCCGAGGCCCTTGTCGGGCGCGAGCGCGAAGCCGACCTTGTCGGCGACCTTCGACTGCTTCGGATCGGTCACGAAGCCCGCCGCGACGGTGGCGTCGATCCACATGCCGCACTTGCCGTCGTTGAACAGGGCGAGGTTCTCGTTGAAGCCGTTCGACGAGGCGCCGGGAGGACCGTCCGCCTTCATCAGCGGAACATAGTAGTCGAGCGTCGCCTTCCACTCCGGCGTGTTGAACTGCGGCTGCCACTTCTCGTCGAACCAACGCGCGCCGAACGAATTGGCGGTCGCAGTGAGGAAGGCCATGTTCTCGCCCCAGCCCGGCTTGCCGCGCAGGCAGATGCCGTAGACGCCGTTGGCCTTGTCGGTCATCTTGTCGGCCGCTTCCTTGATGAAGTCCCAGGTCGGCTTCTCCGGCATCTTGAGGCCGGCCTTCTCCATCAGGTCCGTGCGGTACATGGTGAAGGAGCTTTCGCCGTAGAACGGTGCCGCGTAGAGCTTGTTGTCGAGCGAAAGTCCGGCGCGGATCGGGGGCAGAAGATCGTCGACGTCGTAGTCGGCGCCGAGCTTGTCGAGCGGCACGAGCCACTTCCTCTTCGCCCAGATCGGCGTCTCGTAGGTGCCGATGGTGAGAACGTCGAACTGACCGCCCTTGGTGGCGATGTCGGTCGTCACCTTCTGGCGCAGCACGTTCTCTTCGAGCGTGACCCAGTTGAGCTTGATGTCGGGATTGGCCTGGGTGAAATCATCCGTCAGCTTTTGCATCCGGATCATGTCGCCATTGTTGACGGTGGCGATGGTCAGCGTGGTGTCGGCGTAGGCTGGAAGCGAGAAGCCCGCGAGCGCTACGGCCCCGAGCAGGCCCTTCACGAGAACCTTCATGAGCGTATCCTCCGTTGAGCAACGCCTTGAGTTGGGCAATTGCTACAGTCGCGGGCGAATATTCGTCATACTGCTCCGACGCTGTCAACGGTAAATCGTCGCTGCAGCGCACAAATCTGAAAATTACGGCCGGAAGCTGGCTTTAGCGCTGCAACAGATGCTCCGCCGTGGCTTCGTCGGTTACGAGGCCGGATATGAGACCACCGACCAGGGCGGCCCGCAAGGGCGCGCGGCGCGACGGCCCCATCGCGACGCCGATCACGAGCCGATTGGCGGCCTTGCGTAGAGGCGGCCCCGCGACGCGTTGATTGACGCCTTCTGTCAAGACTCGGCCCGCCGCGTCGAATGCCCAGCCGGTGATCTCCCCAACCGCGCCGAGATTCCGCAAGGCCTCGGCCTCCTGCCGGGTGATGATGCCGTCCTGCACGAGCGGCGCGGAATCGCCGATCGACCCGACGCCGACGAAACAGACGTCCGTGTGCTCTACGAGATCGAACAGGCTCTTGACCGACGCCAGGCTTGTCAAGAGCTCGCGCTCCTCAACCGAGCGTGCGACGACCGGCAGCGGCATCGGATAGTGCGGCGCGCGCACCGTGTCCGAGACGCGGATAATGACGTCGTAGAACGAAGCCGATCCATCGGTCTTGGTCGTGCCAACGAGTGCGACGAGCTTGTGCTGGGGGCAGTCCATTTGCGGCAATTGGTCCGCGACTGCGCGCATGGTGCGTCCCGTCCCAAGCCCGATGATCGCAGGCTCGGGCCTCCTCAACCAACGTTCGAACTCGGCCGCCGCGACCTGTGCGATCCCGAGGGTCGTCGACGTCGAGGCGGGGTCGGTCGGGGCGATCTCGCAGAAGCGCAGATCGTAGCGAATCTTGAGCGCCGCCGCGAGCTCCATGCAGCGCGCGATCGGATGGTCGAGCCTGACCTTGATGAGGCGCTCGCTGATGGCGAGGGAGACAAGCCGTTGCGCGGCCTGGCGCGAAATGCCGAGCTTGCGCGCGATTTCATCCTGCGTGTTGCCGGCGACGTAGTAGAGCCAGCCGGCGCGCGCCGCTTCGTCCAATCTCACGCCATCCTGATCGGCCTTGCGCGCCATCAACGTCCTTCAGGGTCCGCCGGCGCTTCTCGCTGCGACAGGATCTCGGGCAGCTCCGCCATGTGATCGAAAATGAGTTCCGCGCCAGCCGCCGTCAATTCCGCCGCCTGCTCAGGGGCTGAGAAGTGGCCGCCGCCGGTGAAGCCGAAGACCGTCATGCCCGCTGCGCGCGCGGCGGCCACACCCGCGACGCTGTCCTCTATGACAAGGCAATTTTCCGGCGCCGCGCCCATCTTTCGCGCCGCGAACAGGAAGAGGTCGGGCCTGGGTTTGCCGCTCGCGACAAGGGAGGCCGAGAAGAGGTTCGCCGCAAAGAGTGACTCGTAGCCCGCGACGCGGAGGGAGAGGCGCACCCTTTCGAGCGAGCTCGACGAGGCCACGCAGACGCGCGCGCTGAGCGCCTCGACCGCCTCGCGGACGCCCGCGACGCCCTTGAGCTCCCGCTCGAAGGCCGAAAGGATTTCGCGGGTGACCGCGTCGGAGAAACCGGCCGAAAGCGGCGCGCCGAACTCCGCTTCGATCCGCTTGAGGACGGCGTCTTGACTCACGCCGAGGAAGCGCTTGCGCACCTCCGCGCCGCTGAGCGCGACGCCGGCTTCGCGCAGCGTCCGGCGTATGACGGCGAGCGCGATCGGCTCGCTGTCGACGAGCACCCCGTCGCAGTCGAAGATCACCAATTCCGGCCAGCCCCGGTTGCGCGACGCCTTGCGCGCCTCCCGTTCGGCTCTCTCAAGGATTTCGTAGGCCCAGCGCTTGCGGTCATGCAAAGCCGCAACCGCGCCTCTCGTCGGGTCGACCCTCTCGCCCAGCGACGACATCGACTCCATTGCCGAGGCGAAGGTTTGATCCCCGGCGGCGATCGCTCCGATCATCGCCGCGCCGAGGAGCACCGGCTCGGCCGTCGTCGGAAGCGCGACACGCTTGCCGCATGCGTCGGCGATGATCCGGCGCACGAGGGCGCTTTTCGAGGCGCCGCCGCTGACCACGATCAGGCTGAAGCCGAACCCGGCGCGTTCGAGCGCGGCGATGATGTCGGCGAGACCATAGGCGAGTCCGCATAAGCCCGCCACGTGCAACTCCTGAAGGCTTCTGATGTCCTCGCGCAGGTCGAGCCCGACAATGCCGCCGCGGGCCGCAGCGTCCGGATGCGGCGCCCTGACGCCGATGAAGGAAGGAAGGACGTGCAGGTCCTCGGCGATGAATGCCGCGTTGGACCATCCGCCGGCGCGCGCGACGATTTCTTTCTCCAGCGTCTCCAGCGCTTGCGGACTCGCGCGCGCAGCGAACGCCGGAAACGCCGGATGCATCCTGAGAAGCCGGTCGGTCGCCGCGCCGAAAGCCGACTGGCCGCCGTCCATGAGCCACTGGCCGGGCGTCAGCGCGGAAAAATGCGGGCCCCACACGCCGTCGACGAAACGCGGTTCGTCGGAGACGGCCATGCAGCTCGATGACGTGCCGAGTATCAGCGCGAGGCGCGTGCGCCAATCGCCCGGCTCGCTCTGCGCCCGCGCGCCAAGCGTGCCGAGCGCGCCGGCATGCGCGTCGATAACCCCTGCCCCAACCGGCGTTCCCGCCTCCAGGCCCAGCTCAGCGGCCGCCTCCTGGGTCAGGCCGCGCTTAAGCGGCGTTCCGGGCGGAACGATCTCGGCGCCGAGGCGCGCAAACCCATCGCTGCAAAGTTCGCCAAGACCCACGCTTGTGAAGAAATCGGCGGGCCAGCGCTCCTCATGCGCAAGATAGCCGAACTTGCACGCGACCGAGCATAGCGAGCGCGCGAGCGAGCCCGTCGCGCGGAAAGTAAGGAAGTCGGTCAGCCCAAGAAAATGGGCGCCTTTGCGAAACGTCTCCGGCTTCATGCGCTTAAGCCACATCAGCTTCGGCGTCTGCATCTCGGGGGACATGATCCCACCCAGATAGCGCAGCAGATCGTGCCGGCCGGCGTTGATCCGCGCGGCGTCCGACGCTGCGCGATGGTCCATCCAGGCCATCACGTCACGCTCGGGCGCGTCCGAAAGGCTCATCGACAGCGCCCGCAGGTCGCCATCGAGCGCGACGAGCGAGCAGGTTGCGGCGAAGCCCAATCCGGCGATCGCGCGAATTGGAGCGCCGGAAGCCGCAAGCGCCGCGCGCGTCGCCTCAGCGACGGCGCGCCAGATATTTTCCGAGGATTGCTCGACGAGGTCACCCGGATCGAACCAGATAGCGATGTCCCGCTTGGCGACCGTGAGGAGCCGGCCCATCTCGTCGAACGCGCCGACGCGGGCGCTGCCCGTCCCGACGTCCACCCCGATATAGGCCCTCATCATGGCGGAGAGGTTTCATCTTTCCATCCGCCGTTGCAAGATGATGAATTTCGCTCAGGCGTCTTCGAGCTTGGGATAGTCCGTGTATCCTGTCGCCCCGCCGCCATACAGCGTCGCGGGGTCCAGAGAGTTGAGCCAGGCGTTGCGACGCAGGCGCTCAACCAGATCGGGATTGGCAATGAACCAGCGCCCGAAGGCCACGAGATCGCAATGGCCGCGGCGGACGGCTTCGATCGCCATATCGCGTGTATAGCCGTTGTTGGCGATATAGGCGCCCTGGAAGGCGCGCCTCAAAGCGCCGTAGTCGAAGGGAGCAAAGGCGCGATCGCCCTGGGTCGCGCCCTCGACGACATGGATGTAGCCGATCCGCCGCTCGCTGAGCTTTTCGACAAGATGGCCGAACAGGGTCTGCGGATTGGAATCGGACATGTCATTCTTGGGGCTGACCGGCGAGATGCGAAAACCGATTCGCCGGCTTGGCCAAACCCTCTCGACGGCGTTGACGACCTCGAGCGCGAAGCGACAGCGGTTTTCGATCGAGCCGCCGTAATTGTCTGTGCGCTTGTTGCTCCCGTCACGCAGGAATTGATCGATGAGAAAGCCGTTCGCACCGTGAATTTCGACCCCGTCGAACCCGGCCGCCCTGGCGTTTTCCGCCGCGCGACCAAAATCGGCGACGATCCGCTCGACCTCGTTCGTTTCCAGCGCGCGCGGCGTTGAGGTCTCTGCGAAGCCGCTTTGAATGCAGGTTTTGATGTTGGCGCGGGTCGCGGACGGCGCAACCGGCGCACTGCCGCCTGGCCGACGGCACATATGTGAAACCCTCCCGACGTGCCAGAGCTGGATGAATATGAGCCCGCCGGCGTTATGCACGGCGTCGGTCGTCGTGCGCCAGCCGTCGATCTGGACAGGAGTATGGATGCCCGGCGTCCAGATATAGCCCTGACCCTCCCGGCTGATCTGAGAACCCTCGGCGACGATGAGCCCCGCGTCGGCGCGCTGCGCGTAGTAGCGCGCATTGAGATCGTTGGGCGCGTCCGTTCCCGGGGTCGCGCGGTTGCGGGTCAACGGCGCCATGACGACGCGGTTTTTCAATTCAAGGTCGCCCAATCGAAAGCGCGTGAGCAACGGAGACGGATCGAGGTATGTCATTTTCTCAATCTCGCTGGCGTCGCCTGCGTGACCTGAGGGGTCGGCTGTCTTCGGGAGCTAAGAGTGGCGCAGCTGTTAGCAGCTCGCGTCAGCGCCAGCCATAGTCCTTTGGGAACAAAGGGGCGTCCGCGGGGAGGGCGCGCCCTATACGTGGGGGTATAGGCGAACGCTCGGACCATCATATCCGCATCGCCCAGCGGCGGAGAAGGATCGTCGTATGCAACCCTTTTGAGGCCTCCGAGCGTGTCAAAACGCTCTGGACGCAAGATGAAAATTGACGTCACCTTGGCGAGTCAGGCCGGAAGGGCGAGGTCACTCGGAGAATGCAGCATGCTTTTCGCCGTCACTGGACTGCTTGGATGCTCCGTCGAGGCGAGCGACGGCCGAGTCGGCGTGGTCAAGGATTTCCTGTTCGACGATGAGGGCTGGAGGATCCGCTGGATGGAAGTCGACGCCGTCGGCTGGCTTTCGGGCCGGAAGGTGTTGATCCACCCGTCGGCCATCGAGCCGCTCGACGTATCGGAGCCGAGCAATAGACTGCCGATGATGAGCGGGCAGCAGAAGCCGGTCGTATCCGTCCGGCTGACCAAACAGCAGATCCAGGCCGGCCCGGCGACGCCGGAGGACGCTCCCGTCACGAAGCAGGTGGAGGTCCGCCTTTACGAATACTTCGGGTGGGACCCCGCTTGGGGAGCCTCATATTTCCGCGCGCGCGTCATCTCCAAACCGACGCCGCCAAGTCAGGCGGGCGACGGCGGCGCCGATCCGGATCTCATGAGCGCCGCCTCGGTGAAAGGCTATCACGTCCACGCCACTGACGGCGACCTCGGCCATATCGAGAACCTCCTCGGCGACGACGCGAACTGGGACATCCGCTATCTCGTCATCGCGACCCGGAACTGGCTGCCCGGCAAGCATGTCCAAATGGCCCCGTTCGCCGTCACGGGCGTCGACGCCGCGGAACGCCGGGTCGACCTCAAGGTTACGCGCGAGCAGGTGAAATCAGCCCCGGAATGGGACCCGATCGCCATAGCGGGCCAGGCCGCCGAGCAAAGCCTTCACCGTCACTTCGGCTGGCCCGGGTATGGGTGGTAGAACTAACATAAAGCAAGGCGCCGGCGGCGCCTAGTTTGGCGACGCCCGCTACCCGACTGAGACTGCGACTTTCGTCCCAGCCGCAACGGCCTTTAGACTTCCAACGTCGCCGATCGCTTTCGCCCAAACGTTGCACGGGCTGGCAAGACGGATCTCTCCGGCGGCTGAAATCGGCGTGGGCCCGAAGCCGATAGCGACGGCGTTTCCGTCGGGCCAATAGGCAATCTCGCCCGCTTCCACGACGGCGCGCGCCTCGCGCTCGCGTTTCACGGCGACGGGGATTTCGAAGTAGACCTCCTCGCCCCAGCGCGACGCCCTGCCATTCATCGGCAGCCTGCTCCAGATCGCATCCGCGGTGGGCGTGTTCAGCAGCTCCGCCTCGAGCGTGATCGAGCCGAAATCGAATTTGATCTTGCGCATGTTCCTGCTCGGTCTTGTTGCATATTCGGGCCCGACTCTTCGACTCATGCTATCGAGTCGATCGCTTTCAGTGAAGCAGCAGGATGCACGAACTCTCGCTTTGTCAGAGCATCATGGAGTTGGTCGTGGAAAGCGCGAAACGCGAACGCATGACCAGAATCGCGCGCGTGGTCGTCGAGATCGGCGTCGCCGCTGCGGTCGACGCCGACGCGTTGCGGTTTTGCTTCCCGATCGTCGCGGAAGATACGCTGGCCGCCGGCGCGGAACTTGCAATCGTCGGGGTTCCGCTGCGCGCCCGCTGCAATTCGTGCGGGGCGGAGTTCGCGCCGGAAACGCCGTTCGACCCATGTCCTGCCTGCGGCGGCGTTGAGCGCGTCATCCTAAGCGGCCGCGAGATGCGGGTCGTCTCGTTCGAGGGGGCCTGAGCAGATGTGCTCGCCGATGGACCGCCGCCCGGAAGCCATGGCCCCGGGAAGCCTGGTGGTTAAGTGGACGCACGCGCCCCTCGGCTCTATGCTCCGCCGGAAGGCGCCGCGGGGCGCCCAGCGCCGGAGGACGCCGCCATGATCAAGGGCCTTCACCACGCCGCCTATCGCTGCCGCGATTCTGAAGAGACGCGGAGGTTCTACGAGGACTTTCTCGGCCTGCCGCTCGCCGCCGCGCTCGAAATCGGCGAGACGAAGACCGGCCGGACGACGCACGCTCTCCACACCTTCTACCGCTTGGACGACGGCTCGAGCATCGCCTTTTTTGAAGCGCCGGACATGGACTTCAACTTCAAGCGCCAGCACGACTACGATCTGCACATCGCGCTCGAGGTGAGCCAGGCCGATCTTGAAAGGATGTTCGCCAAGGGCAAGGCGGAGGGCGTCGAGACGCGCGGCATCTCAGATCATCGCATCATCAACTCGATCTATTTCCGCGATCCGAACGGCTATGTCATCGAACTGACGGCGAAGACGCCCGCCCACGACGAAGCGATGAACAAGGGCCACGACAAGGCCGAGCAGACGCTTAAGGCGTGGCAGGCGCGCAAAGCGGAGCCGGCGTCGGTCTAAGCGGCCAAATTGAGCAAGGAGGGGGCGATGAGCGGCGCGGACAATGTCGCAATCGTGAAGGGGATGTGCAGCGGGCCGATGAACTCCCAGTCGACGTCCTCCGTGAGTTTCTCGAGAGGCGCGGGCAAAGTCGCCCGCTTTCGCGAGCATTCAGATTCGGCGGCGATTGCGGCGGCGTATTCCGCCCAAGCTGGCTGAGCCTATCGCGCAGGGCGAGGCGTTTTGACAGTCCCGAGCGCCGGCTCCTCCATCGGGCTATTGACGTAGGCCGCGAGCCGTTCGGCGAAGGCGTTCGGCGCCTCGGCGAACAGCCGGTCGAACTCGACCTTGGCGCGGCGGCGAAGCTTCTTCTGCCTTGCCTCCAGCCGCTCGGTCAGCGCCGTCATCGCTTCGGGCGCAAGGGGGCAGCGCTCGCTCGCGAACTTTGCCAGCACGTTGAGGTCGTTGAACGCGCCCAAAGTGTCGCGCAGCTCGTTCAATTCTTCCGCTTGCGCGGTAAGAGTCGCGGGCCAGGCCGGGGCGAGCGCCGCGACCTGGTAGCGCAGATCGACCACGCGCGAGCGCAGCGCGTGCAGCGCCGTCGGGTCGTTCGTCTCGAACGCGATGCGGCCGCGGCGGCGCGCCTGCCGGTAGGTGCGCGCTGCCGCCTCTACGATGTCGGCATCGCCGACGCCATCGAGGTCCCAAGCTTCGAGCCGCCTCGCAATGGCGCGCAGCTGCGTCCTCGAGGCGCTCGTCCCGAACCCGTTGTGGGCGCGGCGCGCGGCGGAGCGTTCGCGGGCGATCGCTTCGGCGATCGGCTTTGCGATCTCGACCGGCGGCGCAAGCCGCTCGAGCCGCTGCTCCATCACGTCGAGGTCGCGCGCCTGCCCGACCCGGCGGCGGACCGCCGCCAACGCCGCGATCGTCACGCGCGCGGGTTCGCCAACGCTCTTGAGGAAGAGCCGCGCGAGAGCGCGCCCCTCCTTGAGCGTCTTGCGCAGGTCATGCACGCCTTCCGGCGCCTGATCAGGCCTGTTCGGGAACGCCTTTGCCGCGGAGACGACCGCCGCAACCAGCAGCGCCCGACAATATTGCGGCCACTTGCCGCCCGCCATACTCAACCCTGCCGCCGGCTCAACTCCTTCGCCCGCGCGCGCAGGACGAACTTCTGGACCTTGCCGGTCGAGGTCTTCGGGATCTCGGCGAATACGACATGGCGCGGGCATTTGAAGCGCGCAATACGCGCCCGGCACCATTCGATCAGCTCGTCCTCGGTCGCGCTCTTGCCCGGCTTCATTTCGACGAAGGCGCAAGGCGTCTCGCCCCACTTCTCGTCGGGCCACGCGACGACCGCGGCCAGCTGCACGCCGGGGTGCTCGAAGAGTGCGTCCTCGACCTCGATCGAAGAGATGTTCTCGCCGCCCGAGATGATGACGTCCTTCGAGCGGTCGCGCAATTGAATGTAGCCGTCGGGATGCTTGACCCCGAGGTCGCCGGAATGGAACCAGCCGCCGGCGAAGGCCTTGTCGGTCGCGGCCTTGTTCTTGAGGTAGCCCTTCATCACGACATTGCCGCGGAACATCACCTCGCCCATGGTTTCGCCGTCCGCGGGCACTGAGCGCATCGTCTCCGGGTCCATGACGTCAAGCGTCTCGAGCGCGTGATAGCGCACGCCCTGGCGGGCCTTGAGATGCGCCTGCCGTTCGCCGTCGAGCGCATCCCACTCGCTCTTCCAGTCGTTGACTACGGCGGGCCCATAGACTTCGGTCAGCCCGTAAAGATGCGTGACCTCGAAGCCGGCCTCGCTCATCGCCTTGAGCACGGCGGCGGGCGGCGGCGCGGCAGCGGTGAAGAAGCGCACGTGGTGCGGCAGCGGCTTCTTTTCCTCAGGGCGTGCGTTGAGGAGCGTCGACATCACGATCGGCGCGCCGCAGAGATGCGTCACGTTATGCTCGGCGATGAGGTCGTACATCGCCTTCGCGCGCACCTGCCTCAGGCAGATGTGCGTCCCGGCCTTGACGCTGATCGACCAGGGAAAGCACCAGCCGTTGCAATGGAACATGGGCAGGGTCCAGAGGTAGACGGGATGGGGACCCATGTCGGCGGTGACGACGTTGCCCACCGCAAGCAGGTTCGCGCCGCGGTGGTGATAGACGACGCCCTTCGGATCGCCGGTCGTTCCGGACGTGTAGTTGAGCGCGATGGCGTTCCATTCGTCGAGAGGCGCGCTGCGCTCATAGGCTTCGTCGCCCTCGGCGACGAGCGCCTCGTAGTCGATCGACCCGATCTTTTCGCCGGGGCCGTCATATTCCGGATCGTTGCAGTCCACGACGAGAGGCCGGGCTTTTGCGAGCTTGAGCGCCGCCGCGATGACGCCCGAATATTCGCGGTCGACGAGGAGCGCCTTCGCTTCGCCGTGGTCGAGCATGAACGCGATCGCCGCCGCGTCGAGGCGGGTGTTGAGCGCGTTGAGCACCGCCCCGCACATCGGCACGCCGTAGTGGCATTCGAGCATCGCAGGCGTGTTGGCGAGCATGACGGCGATCGTGTCGCCGCGCTTGAACCCCCTCCCGGTGAGAGCCGAAGCCAGCTTCTTCGAGCGCGAATGGAACTCGCGATAGTTGCGCCGCAGGTCCCCGTGGACGATGGCGATGCGGTCCGGAAACACGTCCGCGGCGCGCTCGAGGAAGGTGAGCGGCGTCAGCGGCTGGAAGTTGGCTTCATTGCGATCCAGGTCTTTATCGTAAGGCGATTGGGACATCGGCTACTCGACACGGTTTGGCCTATCATGAGCCATGCAGGCGCGGTTGGCGAGAGGCGTCCATCAGCGAAAGGCGAAGAGCTTGAAGCCGAGGAAGGTCACGAACATTGACACGCCGACGCCGATCGCCACGAACAGCGGGAGCACGGCGGGCGCGACCGGAACCCCGGCCGCCGGCGCCATCAGCACGCATGCGGAATAGACTGCATAATTGACGGCCAGCCCAGCCGAGGCGACCAGCACGTATCGGCGGAAGGCGCGGAACAGGGGAGCCCGCGAGTGGCGGAAGGTGATGGCGCGGTTGAGAAGGAAATTCACGATCGTCGCCACGATGAAGCCCGGAGGGCGGGCCAGCTCCGGGGAGAGTCCGAGATATTTCGCGCAGGCGTAAGTGATCGAGGCGTCCACGACGTAGCCGACGAGGCCGATCGCCGCAAAAGTAGGCAGCTGCGCGGCAAGGCCCGCCTGCTTCCCCTTCGCCTCCGACGGGCTTTGACCGGCGGACGTCATGAAACCATCGCCTCGATCGCATCCCAGGTCAGCTTGACGCCAATGAGGAAGGTGAGCGCGAGGATGATGGCGTAGAACCGGTCGACGGAGACACGCCGGACGAGCCAGACGCCGAAAAGCGTGGACGCAATCGCGATCGGCATGAGCCACGCGGCGGCTGTCAGATTCTCGCGGTCGAACTGGCCGAGAAAGAAATAGGGCGGAACCTTGAGGAGGTTGACCGCGGCGAAGAACATCGTTGCGGTTCCGGCGAAGACGCGCGGCTTCAGATGCTGGGGCATCACGTAGACCTGGAAGGGCGGCGTCCCCGAGTGGCTGACGAAGCTCGTGAAGCCGGCGAGCGAGCCCCACAGCACGCCCCCTGGGACTGCCGGCTTCTCGACCGGCGCGCGGCCGAGCCGATCGCGGACGAGCATGTAGACGACGAAGGCGATCGAGATGAGCCCGACCGCGAGGCGGACCACGTCCTCACTGACCCGCGCCGCGAGCAGCCAGCCGGCCGCCACGCCGATGAGCGACGACGGGATGAGGATCTTGAGGTTCCGCGTCGAAAAGTCGCGCCTGAACGCCCACACGCTGACCCAGTCCTGAACAAGGAGGAGTGGAAGCATGATGGCGGCCGCCCTCACCGGAGAGATTGCAAGCGACATGACGGGCATGGCCAGCGTGGCAAGCCCAGCAAATCCGCCCTTCGAGAGGCCGAGCAGGACGACTGCGGGAATCGCCGCGAGGTAGTACTGAATGTCCCCTGGCATCGCCCCCGCGGCCGTCCCGCTCCGAAAGACCTTGGCCAATAGTTCTAGCGCCGCGCCATTGCGTCCCCGAGCCGGCGGCGCGACATTCGGCCGACTGGAGAAGGCGAAGGGAGCGAAACGATGAGCGGCTACCGGCAGACCTATGACCAGTGGCGCGCGGATCCGCAAGGCTTTTGGGCGGAGGCCGCGCGCCAGATCTCCTGGACGAAAGAACCCGACCGAATTTTCGACCCCGACGCCGGCGTCTACGGCCTCTGGTTCCCCGACGCGCGCTGCAACGCCTGCTACAACGCGGTCGACAGGCATGTTGAGGCCGGCCGCGCCGACCAGCCCGCTCTCTACTACGACAGCCCCGTCACCTCGACCAAGCGCACGCTGAGCTACCGCGACCTCCTGGACGAGACGGCGGCGCTCGGGGCAGTGCTGCAGGACCTTGGCGTCGGCGCCGGCGACCGGGTGCTCATCTATATGCCGATGATCCCGGAGGCGGTCGTGGCCATGCTCGCCTGCGCGCGCATCGGCGCGGTGCATTCGGTCGTGTTCGGGGGCTTCGCGGCCAAGGAGCTCACGACCCGCATCGACGACGCCGAGCCGAAGGTGATCCTAACCGCAAGCTGCGGCATCGAACCCGGCCGCGTCGTCGAATACAAGCCGCTCCTCGATCTCGCGATCGCCCTCGCCAAGCACAAGCCCGCGACCTCTGTCGTCTATCAGCGTCCGCAGGCCGCCGCGCGCATGAACGCGCCGCGCGACCTCGATTGGACGGAGCGGGTCGCGGCGGCCAAGGCGGCGGGCAAGCGCGCGGCCTGCGCCGACCTCGCGGCGACCGACCCGCTCTATATCCTTTACACATCCGGCACGACCGGCGTGCCGAAGGGCGTCGTGCGCGACATCGGCGGCTATATCGTCGCGCTCAAATGGTCGATGTCGGCGATCTACGGCGTGAACCCGGGCGACGTCTACTGGGCGGCCTCCGACATCGGCTGGGTCGTCGGCCATTCCTACATCGTCTACGGGCCGCTCCTGCATGGATGCGCAAGCGTTCTTTACGAGGGCAAGCCCATCGGCACGCCGGACGCCGGCACCTTCTGGCGGGTCATCCAGGACTACAAGGTCAGGGCCTTCTTCACTGCGCCGACCGCCTTCCGCGCCGTGCGCAAGGAGGACCCGCAGGCAAAGCTCCTTGAGAATTACGACGTGAGTTCGATGCACACGCTCTTCCTCGCGGGCGAGCGGGCCGACCCGGACACGGTGGCCTGGGCGCAGAATGCGCTCCGCGTGCCGGTCGTCGATCACTGGTGGCAGACCGAGACCGGCTGGGCGATCGCGGCCAATCCCGTGGGGCTCGGCCTGCTGCCGATCAAGCTCGGCTCTCCCACCGCGCCCATGCCGGGCTATGACGTGGCGGTGGTGGACGAGGCGTCCCATCCCGTGCCGCGGGGAACGATGGGCTCCATCGTCGTGAAGCTGCCGCTGCCGCCGGGCTGCCTGCCGACGCTTTACCGGCAGGACGAGCGCATGCGCGAGAGCTACCTCAAGGAGTTCCCCGGCTACTACAAGACCGCCGACGCCGGCTACGTGGACGAAGACGGCTATCTTTACATCATGGGCCGCACCGACGACATCATCAACGTCGCCGGCCATCGCTTGTCGACCGGCGGCATGGAGGAGGTGATCGCCTCCCATCCCGACGTCGCCGAATGCGCGGTGGTCGGGGTCAAGGACGACATCAAGGGCGAGGCGCCCTGCGGCTTCGTCGTGCTCAAGGCCGGGGTCAATCGGCCGCCGGAGGAGATCGAGCAGGAGGTCGTCAAGCTCGTGCGCGAGAAGATCGGCCCGGTTGCGGCGTTCAAGACCGCGATCGTCGTCGCCCGGCTGCCGAAGACGCGCTCGGGCAAAATCCTGCGCGGCACGATGAAGAAGATCGCCGACCGCGACGCGTGGTCAACGCCGGCCACGATCGAGGACCCGAAAGCGCTCGACGAGATCGCCGCCGCGCTGGGAGCGGGGGCGGGGTAGTCCTGCCGGACTCCGCTCAAGGCTGTTTGTTTCTTGGGCGTCTCGTGTTTTGGATTTCCTTGGATTTTCCAAGCCAGTCCAAGCCATATCCAAAAAAATCCAAAAAATCCAAGGAAACACTGGGGTGTAAGCTCTCCACTTTTTTGCGGACGATTGTGACAAGTAAAATAAATATTCATTTTGAGCGTTTCCGCTGTCGTGGATGGCCGCCGTCTACACGCAAGATAGCATTGTTGGATTAGGTGAGTATAGATGCAATAATACCCAAGTTTATTCTGCTTGCCACAATTGCGTATAAAATGCCATAATTAAATATAGAATGCGGCAGGGAGCTCCCGAGCGGGCTCCGGCCGCGATCGGCGGGCGTCCATGAGCCCATGCGCTCGCCGGCGCGGCACGTGCCACTCTGGACCCGATGCACCCCCGCCGGCGGCGGCGAGCGCTAAGGCTGGGGGGCTTGGCCCAAGGCCATCGGCGCGGCCGTCAAGGGCTCGGCCGCCTCGAAAGCCGAGGGCGCACCATCGTCTTTCGGGCCGGCGAGCGTCGCAACGCGGAGAGCAAGGCGAACCTGACGCTTGAGGATGCAGCTCGATGGAACCGCCGGTCTCGACCCTGAGCCGACCTTGCTAGTCAGCGCGCCACTGGCGGTGAGCGCCGGAAAGCGGCCGTAGGCAGTACGAGTAGGAAGGCCAGCCGCGACGGTCCGTGTTGCTCCGGGAAACAGACGCCGCGACCCTGACGGCGGGGCTGCGCGCTGTGAGGGCGGGAACATGATCGCGGTTCCGGCGGGCGTGCGGGTTCTGGTCGCGATCGCATGAATTCGGAAATCGCGGTTTTGACGGTCACGGCCTGGTGGGCGACAAGGATTGGGTGGACGCCAAGCGGCAGCTCGACGGCGCGATATGCGGCGTCGCATGGTTTGGACCATCGTCCGACGCCCGCTTGAGCGCCCTCCAGATGCCTTGATGACGTAGGGATAGCGAGAACTGGCGGTACCGGCAACGAAACTAACCGTTTGGCGAAGACACGGCCCTCGCGCATGCCAGAGCGCGAAAAAAGATCCACGCGGTGAGAGAGTGGCGGAAGCGCCATCGGACTCAGGACGACGTTCAAAGCCGATTGCGCGATCACGGTCGCAATCGTCGCGAGTCCAGCATAGGCCACTCCCCGCAGGCTAGGCGGATAAAAGACTGAGCCGAAGGCGATGGCGGTGAGAACGGGGCTGAAACCCTGAACGCCGCTGGTTATGAGCTCGCTCTCGACTCCAAGAAGATGCGCTGCGACAACAGCAATCACTGAGCCGAGCACCGCCGACGCCGCGGCGGCAACGGAATTGACGGCGAGACCTAGGATCAACAGCACAGCCGAAACCAGGTTGCCCTTGAAATAGATCTGCGAGACGCTGTGAAGGACTCCCAGCAAGAAATCTTGCACCCCTGACAGGCCAGCCGCCGCCGGCGGCAAGATATCGACCCTCGGAAGCGCCCCTTGGAGCGGAATCGCGAAGCCGTGGGTCGTGAGCAGGAATATCCAGGAGATCAGTATGAAGGGATAGGTATGAGCCGGTACGCTCCAGGGCTTCGCCGCCCCGACGGTTCCGAGCATGGCTATGCAGGAGACGACGCCTCCCATGACGGCATAGCCCCAGGCCAAAATACCGGAGCCGAGAAAATAACTCAATGCGAGTCCAGTCAGTAGACAGGGTAATCGGGTGAAGGAGTTGGTGACAAAGGGGTGAATTGCTGAATCTGTCTTGACCCACTGATTCGCGAGGTGGGCGACGATGGATAGTATGGGAGACGAGGATTTCGGCCTGATTGCGGAGGCCACGTCTTTTCTTCGTTATTTCAGTTCGTTGCCGGATTCTCGACAGCCGGGCAAGGTCGTCTATCCCCTGAATGAGGTGTTGCTTCTTCACTGCTTGCCGTACTCGCGGGCGCGGAGAGCTTCACCGGCATCGCGCGGTTCGGGGAAAAGAAGCTGAAGCTGTTGCGTCGGTTTCTGCCCTTCGCCGACGGGATGCCGCCGCACGACACATTGGGCGATATCTTTGCCACGCTGGACGCCGAAGCGTTCCAGCGCTGCTTCGTCGATTGGGTCGCCGCGCTGACCAAGACGCCCGTGGAGGTCATCGCCATCGACGGCAAGACCGTGCGCCGGTCGGGAAGCAAGAAGACCTCCAAGGCGCCGATCCATATGGTCTCCGCCTTCGCCGCGCGACAGCGCCTCGTGCTGGCGCAGACGAAGGTGAGCGAGAAGTCGAACGAGATCGTCGCCATCCCGGCCCTTCTCGACATGATGGCGATCGCGGGCGCGGTCGTCACCATCGACGCCATGGGCTGCCAGCGCGGTATCGCGCAGAAGATCATCGACAAGAAGGCCGATTACATCCTCGCTCTCAAAGGCAACCAGGGGAGTCTGCGCGAGGACGTCGAAGTCTTCGCCAACGAGCAGAAAACCACAGCTTTCGCCGCGATTCCAAGATCACCACGTACGAAACCGTCGACGCCGATCACGGCCGCATCGAGACGCGAAACTATACCGTCATCCACAACGTCGATTGGCTGCAGGCGAGGCACGACTGGCCCGGATTGAAAGGCGTCGTCATGGTCGAAAGCCAACGCGAGTTCGGCGCCAAAATCGAACGGGAGACGCGCTTTTACATCACTTCGACCACGCTCGCCGCAAAGCTATCCGGCCCGATGATCCGAGATCACTGGGCAATCGAGAACTCCCTGCACTGGATCATGGACATGACGTTCCGCGACGACGAGCGCAGCATCCGAACCGAAAACGCCCCGGCCAATTTCACCACCCTCAACCACATGGCCAACAACCTCTTTCGAAAAGCCCCAGGCAAAGACTCGATGCGCCGAAGACGGCACACCGCCGCGTGGGACGACGACTACCTCGCAAGCCTCATCGCCGCTTAAGTTCCTTCACCCGATTCCCCTGAGTCAGTGGACCGTTGTAGCCGTAAAGCCCCTGTTTCGCGAGCGTCCGATCGGCGCTCGCGATTTGCGCTGTCAAACTCGCCGCAACCAGCGCGCAAAGGCCTCCAGCCACGACATGAAGGGACCCGACCACGAAGGTGCCCCAGCACAGCGCCGCAACAAACAAAGCACCACTTGGGGGCTGTTCTGAAACAGCACCTGCCCCACTCCCCGCAGAACGATGTCGGCGTGACGAAAATAAATCGACCTAGGGCCTGTCTTCAGTTGACGCGAGAACGGATTGGAATCGGACGCCGAACGTTTTGTGTTTCGGATACGCGAGGGATTCCCGAATCAGCCAATGTCTGACTCGTGAGAGGTCGGCCGAGGAGGGGCTGACCGATGCGAC
>DATJXI010000078.1:0-11320 GCA_035500275.1 Roseiarcus sp.
TCTCCCGTCCGCAGGACCTTAAGCTCCTGTTCGACGCGCTGAAAAGGATGATCGAGCACGCGACGGAGGCGCCCCTCACGTCCACTCCGCTCCAAAGCGGTACAGATTCGGTCCATGCGTCTTGAGCCAGGCTTCGGCGCGGTTTGTTTCGGAGGAGAGCCGGTTGACCAGCGTCCAGAACCTCTGCGAGTGGTTGAGATGCGCGAGGTGCGCGACTTCGTGCGCCGCGAGATAGTCGAGCACGTAAGGCGGCGCGAGGATGAGCCGCCAGGAGAAGCTCAGGCGGCCAGCGGACGAGCACGAGCCCCAGCGGCTCACCGTGTCGCGCACCGCGATGTGCTTCGGCTTCACCCCGATCGTGCGAGCGTGGCGCGCGACCGCGGACTCTATGTCCTTGCGCGCCTCGCGCTTCAGGAAATCGGCGACGCGCCGGCGCACATGCGGGCGCTTGCCCGAGACGCAGAGGCGCCGGCCCGCCTCTCCCTTTTCGATCCAGACGACGCCGCGCGCGTCGGGGCGGTGGACGATCGTGTGATCGACGCCCCGCAGAGGCGTCGTCTCGAACGGCTCGAAGGCGACCGGCCGGGGCAGCCGCGCCAGCCGCACGCTGATCCAGGCGGAATGACGCTCGGCGAATTCCCGCGCCGCCTTGAGCGAAGCGCGCGCCGGCATGGTCAGAAGCACATCGCCCGTCGCCGAGCGAACCCTCAACGTGAAGCGGCGGGAGCGCGTCGAGCGCTTGAGCGCGACCCGGTAGATCTCGCCGCTGTGCGAGACATCGAGATGGGCCGGCTCCGGCGGCGGCCTGTCAAACAGACGCAGCATCCCGGCCATCTTCATGGGCTGACTGTCGTTCCCTTCCCCGATTCGGGCGGCCCAAATCCTAATCCACGAACCGGCCGTACCGCCAGCGGCTTCGATCAACGAAGGCGCAGATCCGGCGGATTTCCCGGCTTCATGAGCGTCGGCAGGCCGGCGGCGAGGAAGACGACCACGTCGCAGGCGGCGGCTACGTAGCGGTTGGCTCGACCCTGCGCGTCGCGAAAATCCCGGCCAAGCTTTGTATTGGGGATAATTCCCAACCCAACTTCGTTGGAAACGAAAATCGCCGGCCCGTTGAGCGCGCCGATCGCCTCGGCGAGCCGGCCCACTTCGGCCTCCACGTCCCGACCGCCAAGCATGAGGTTCGAGAGCCAGAGCGTCAGGCAGTCGACGAGCAGGACCCGCCCGGGCCGCGCCTCGGCCGCAAGCGCTTCGGCCAACGCCAGCGGCGCCTCGATCGTCGTCCAGCCGGCGCCGCGCTCGGCGCGATGGCGGGCGATGCGGGCGGCCATTTCCTCGTCGCCCGCCTCGGCGGTCGCGCAGTAGACACGTTCGGCGGCCGTCGCCTCGGCGAGCCTCTCGGCATAGGCGCTCTTGCCGGAACGCGCGCCGCCGAGGACAAGGACGCTCTTCGCCTCGATCACGGCTTAGCTCCAACCGGCGGACTTCACGCCGACGCGGCGCTCCTTTATGGCCCGCTCGGGGAGGGTGGGACAGTCCAAAAAATGCGAGAAAAGGCGGAAAAGGCGCGAGAAAAGGCGGAAAATGTGCGAAAGAATGCGGAAAAATGCGGAAAAATGCGGAAAAGTTGCGCCTGAATCGAGCCTTTTCAAAGGGTTAGGCGGAAATCCGGGAAAAAAGAAAAAAGCACCTGCCAAGCAGAGCGGCGCGACAGTCATCCTCGCCGTCATCGCGAGCCCATGAAGCGGCGTGGCGATCCAGGAGATCGTGGGCCGCCTGACGCTCCCCTGGATCGCCGCGTCGGCCTTCGGCCTCCTCGCGATGACGCCTCCTTGGGAGTTACGGAAAAAAACTTACCGGCCAAAGCGGTGGCTGGTGCTTCATCGCCTTGAGCTTCCCGACCCCGGCGAGCCCCCGCGGGTTCGGCCCGGCGCAGCTTCAGCACCTTGACCTTTGTCGTCATCGACCGGGCTCGACCGCATGTCCGCCCTTCCGAAAAACCAGATGATACCAATGGTTTTGCGGAAAAGCAAGGAATTGTCGTGTTCTTTCATGTCGGAGCCAGCGGCCGGACCCCGGCGCGAACGGCTCAGGCGAAACGCAACGCTACTGGTGATAATCCAACGCTTGGCGCTCGTGCGGAGGTGTCGCAAAAGGCGGATTCCGGACCTACAGTCGCCGCCAGGGAAGGATAGGAGTCCGCCCGAAGCCGGCATCGGTCGAGGCGCCCGCAGAACACTCGCGAAGACCGAATTGCGATCTGTCGAAGCCGCCGCCTGAGACGCCCCCCCCGGCGAGCGGGTCAAATCGATCCCGAAGCGGTCTTCGCCAGGGCGTTTGCGAAATCTTGCGGTGCGGCCGGGCCTCAATGAGAAGGAACGGGAGAAGCAGGATGGATCAGAATGACATTCGAGAGGCGCTCAATCGCCACTGGGCCGCATCGGACGCAAACGACTTCGATGTTGAGCACGAAATATACCGAGAGGACGCACTTCTCGAGTACCCGCAATCGGGCGAGCGCATCCGGGGACGGCAGAACATTCGGGCCTCTCGCATCGCGCAGCCGAACTCCAAGCGCTTCACGGTGCGCCGCATCGTCGGCGCGGGCGACCTCTGGGTCACGGAATTCATCCTGTCCTATGACGGGCGTCCGTCCTATTCGGTGAGCGTCATGGAGTTTTTGGATGGCAAGGTGGCCCGCGAGACCCAGTACTTTGGCGATCCGTTCGAGCCGGGCGCCTCGCGCGCGCATCTGGTCGAGCGGATGGGGTGAAAATCGCCTCCGCGGCGGCGCGCTCGCGCGTGCTGGAGCGAGCGGAGTTGCCTGTCGATACTGCAGAGCTCGCTCGTTTTCTTATCGGCAAAATGCTCGTACGGACGCTGGCTGAAGAGGCGGCGGGCGGCCGGATCGTCGAGACCGAGGCGTATGGCGTCGACGACCCCGCGGGTCACGCCTATCGCGGCGTCACCGCACGCAATCGGGCGCTCTTCCTCGAGCGCGGGCACGCATATGTCTATCTCGCCTATGGAAGTGCGTTCATGCTGAACGTCTCGAGCGAGACATCAGGCGTGGGCGCAGGCGTCCTGATCAGGGCGATCGAGCCGACCGATGGCGTGGGGATCATGGAGCGAAATCGCGGTACGCAACGGGTGCGAGACCTGGCGCGGGGGCCGGGACGACTGTGTGAAGCCTTGGGGATTGATCGCCGGCTCGACGGGATCGACCTTTGTCAGGCCGGCCCGCTGTGGCTCGGATCTGACGGTCAGGCGTCGGACGAAATCGGGCAGAGCAAACGGATCGGCATTACGCGAGCAGCCGACAGTCCGCTGCGATTCTACGTTCGGGGCAATTGGTTCGTCAGCGGTCCGCAGACGCTCAATAGATGAGAGAAGGGTGACCGGTCCCGCCGCTTGTGCGGCGGCCCAGCCTCAGACAAGGGAGTGTGAGCACGGAACGACAAAACGGTGACGAACAAAGCGGTGACGCAAAACGGCGCAAAACGGCGCAAAACGGTGACGGTAAAACGGTGACGGTAAAACGGTGACGGTTGCATTTTTTCTAAATTACGCCGCGTCGCCAGCGACGCCTGGAACACGGCTGGGGCGGGACGGCCTCAGAAACCTGGGAAATATGCAAGTGTCACCGTAACGCACCCGTAACGCACCGTAACGCACCGTAACGCCGTAACGTAATACCACGTAATACCCGTAATACCGCGTAATACCGTAATACCTGGTCAAGTGTCACCGTAATACCGCAAATACGCGTAATACGGGCACCGTAATACGTAATAACCCAAGTGTCACCGTAATAACCCCGTTTAGAGATCGAGTACAATGTCGGCGCGCGGCCGGCTGCAGCAAATCAGGAGATTGCCGTCCCCCGGCGGTTCGACCGGGTCCGGGAGATAATCGACTGCGCCGGCGATAAGCCCGGTCTCGCAAGTGTGGCAGACGCCGGTGCGACAAGCCCACCGCACCGGCGCATCGCAGGCCTCGGCCAGTTCGAGCAGACTCTGAAACGCCGAATCCCAGCGCACCGCCAAATTGCTTCTCGCGAAAGACACCATCGGCCCGGCGCCGGCTGGCCGGTCAGGCGGATGCGGCGGCCGCGGCCGAGCGGCGGCGACACCCGGGGTTAGCGCTGGACCTGAGCCGAAATTCTCGCGGTGCAGCCGCCCGACTGAGATACCCCAGCCCGCCAGATCGGCGGTCAAGCTGCTCATGAACGCGGCCGGTCCGCACAAGTAGAAATCCGCCTCGCGAGGCACGCCCAGCTCCTGCAGGACGCGCACGTCCAAGCGACCGACGGCGTCGAAATCGACCGCCGCTCGGTCTGTGGGGCCGGGGGCGCTGTAACGGATGTGTCTGTGGCCTTGAGGCAACAATTTGAGAAGCCCCTGCACTTCCGGGGCAAACGCATGCTCGCCGTTGTTGCGGACGCCCTGAACCCACCAGATTTCTCTTCGCGAGCCGCCGGCGGCCAAGGCATGCAGCATGGCAAGCACCGGAGTGACGCCGATGCCGGCGCTCAACAGGATCACTGGTCCGTCGCCCTGCTTTAGCGTGAAGCTGCCGCGCGGCGCGCTGGCGTCGATGACGTCGCCGACCCGGAGGCGCTCCTCGACATAAGTCCCGGCCGCGCCGTTCGGCTCCCGCTTGACGCTGATCCGCCAATGCTCCGCGCTCGGTTCGCCGGACAGCGAGTAGCTGCGCGGCAAGGCTGGCGTCGCGGGTGCGGGCTTCAGTCGCACCACGATAAACTGGCCAGGCATTGCCGCAGCGAGCGGACGGCTATCGCTCGATTCGAGCACCAGCGAGGTCACGTTGCTGCTCTCGCGCCGCTTGTCCGCGACCCGCAGCGGCCGGAACCCGGCCCATGCCGGCGCCGGCCCAGCTGTGGGCGCCAACCCGGGATTGCCGGCCGTCGAACCCCCTCTGCGTTCGCGTTCGAGCAATGTTTCGAACGAGGAGCGCCAGCCGGCCGGCAACGCCGGGATGCGCAGCGCCCGTTCCAGCCCGCTCTTGTTGTGCCCGGGCAAATACAGCAACGCATCAGCCTCGGCGACGGTCAAACGCTCGGGACCGGCCGAGACCTTCACGATCTCGTCGCCGGCCTCGACCTCGCCCTCCTCGAGGACGCGAAAATAAAAGCCCGGTCTGTGATGCGCCACCAAGAGCGCCGCCATTTGCGGCTCGTTCATCCGGATGCCGACCCGGTAGCAGGTGACGCGCGGCTGCGTCACCTCGAACAGCGCGCTTCCGATCCGGTAGCGGTCGCCGATGCACACTTCTGCGTCAGGCAAGCCGTCGATCGTGAAATTCTCGCCGAACTGGCCATTAGCGAAGTCGTTGCGACCAAGCTGAGCTTGCCAGTAACGGTACGAATCGATCTGATAGACAAGCACCGCGCGATGCTCGCCGCCATGCCCTTGCAGATCGCCTTGACCATCCCCGTCGATGTTGAGCCGCCGCACCATTCGACGGCCTAGCGCCGGCGTTTTCCAGATTCCGGTATGAACAGTTTTACCACGCCACGGGATGTCGTGCGGGAGCCCAACATTAACCGAAAGCAAGCGCGCCATCTTTTTCTCGTCTCTGACCACGGGAGCGTCGCCGCCAAGGCGTTTATCAGAAATCGGCGCCTGCGTCCCCCGGCCGAGAACGGCCGATATCCCGATGAGCGCAGTGGGGGCGCGGTCCCGGTTGTCAGCCAGCCGGGGTTCTCCAACAATGCCCGAAGGGCAGGTTCTGCCGGCTGGTCCCGGTTCAGAAGCAAGGCCGCGCTGAATGTAGACGGGCGCCGGGTCGCGCGCTTCAGCCGACAAATGACCGCATTCAAAGCATGGGCATCACAGGCCGAGCAAATGGGGAACGACGGGTTTCCCCAGCGACACAGCCGTGATCCGAATGGCCGTTTAACCTCGAAACTCGACATTCTATCGCCCGCTATCGCCCGAGACGAAGATCGCGCGTCGGGTCGAAGGGACGCCATTCGAGGCTTCTTTCAGGAACGGGCGATCCTGGCGCGTTCCGTCGGTACAAGGATCGAGAGCGAACGCCGGCTTCGGGGTCCGATTCCGGCTTGCTGATAGCCGATGCGGCCGGGCGCCAATGCGTCCGGTTCTAACCGTTAGCCCGCGAAGGCGAGCGGCCGCGCGCCGGGATCGCAGATGAGAAAGCGCTCGGTCGTCATCCACCACACCTCGTCGGGGTGAAACCGTTCGACCGCCTTCCAGTCGAACTCGCAGTGCCGGTGGTCGAGCCAGACCACCTTTCCGGCGTGTTGCAACAGCATTTCGGCGAAGTCGGCGGCCGTGAACGAGTCGCCGATCATGAGGATCGTCGGGCCCGCCCTCTCCGACGTCAGAGCGAAGTCGCCATAAGGGTCGGAGGTCAGAAGCTCCTTCGGTTCGGCCGGCAGCGCAAACGGCTCGACGGTTTCGGTGACGCTGTCCTGCACCCCGAGCATGCGCGCGAGGTCGCCGCCCTTCCGGACCGCCGGCGGTCCGAGAACCCTTTTCGGGTCGAGCCGCCAATCAGGATGGCCATCCGCCTCGACGATGGCGTTATAGGCGGCGAGCGCGCCGCGCGGCGTCCAGTGGCTGTCGTGCCGGTAATAAGCCGCGCCTTTGCGCGCCGTCGCCGCCATCACGGGACGCAGATCGACGGCCTTGATCCCATCCGCCGCGAGCCCCTCGAAAATGAGGTCGTATTCCGTCCGCCGGTCGCCTTTCTTCGCCCAGTCCGGCAGGTCGTCCTGGTAGACCGTCGCGGCGTTCGGCGGCGAGGCGACCAGAAAGCGGACTCCTTGCGCCGTGAGCCTGTCGTTCACATCCTTCAGAAGCGCGACCGTGTCCGCGACGCGCTGGTCGCGCAGGACGAGCCCCGCGCTCTGCCGGACCGCCTCCTCGCCGAGGTAGAACATGCGGCCGTCGCGCCCCATGAGCACGGAATCGCTGCCGAGCCCGAGCACGGTCTTGGTCATGTCCTTGTGCGCGCGGATCATGACCTGCCGCAGGCCGAAGTGGTCGTTGAGATAGGCTTCGGTTGTTCCCGGCAGCGCGAGCCAGTCGGCGCCGCTCTCCGGCGGCTCCGGCAGCGGCGCGAGCCTGCGCCCTTCCTTGAGGACGGCGGCCGGACTGTCCGGATGGACGATCCCCACCACGAGGGGCGTGGCCAGAAGGAGAAACGCCGCAGGCGCCACATATCGCCGCCAGACGCGCAGCATCAGCGGTCAGCCGGTGAAGCCGATGGGCCGCGCTCCGATGTCGCACACCAGGAAACGCTCGGTCGGCGCCCACCAGACCTCGTCGGGCTTGAACTTGTCGATCAGCCGCCAGTCGAAGCCGCACTCGTGATGGTGAATCCAGATCGCGCGGCCGGCATGCTGCGCAAGCATGAGGGGAAAGTAGCTTGCCGTGAACGAGTCGCCGATCACCATGACCGTCGGGCCGGGCCTGCCGGTCGTGATGACGTGGTCGGGCATCGGACCCTCGGAAAGCGCTTCATCCGCGCCTTCTTCCGGCAATGTCAACGTCTCGGTCATTTCGACGACGTCGTCCTGCACGCCGAGAATCCGGGCGACGTCGCCGCCCCGGCGCGGCGCGGGCGGCCCGATCGCCGTCGCGGGATCGATGCGCCAGTCGGGATGGCCGTCGGCCTCGACCACGGCGTTGAAGCCGGCGAGCGCGGCGCGCGCCGTCCAGTGCGCGTCGTGCATGAGATAGGCTTCGTCGCCTTCGGAGCGGACCGCCATTATCGCCGGCCGCAGATCGACGGCCTTGACCCCACGGGCGGCCAAGTCCTCGAGAAAAAGGTCATACTCGGTCTTTCGCCCCTTCCTCTGCGCCCAGAGCGGAAGGTCGTCCTGATAGATCGTCGAGGCGTTGGGAGGAACGGTCACGAGAAAGCGGACGCCCCGCTTGGCCAGCGCATCGCGCATCGCCGCGATCATGTCCACCGCTTCGGTCACGCGCTCGTCGCGCAGCACGAGCCCGGCGCTCTGACGGACCATTTCGTTGCCCTGATAGAACATCCGCCCGTCGCGGCCGATGAGCGCCGCCGTATTGACCTTGAGGATCACGGAGTGGGTGAGGTCCTTGTGCAGGCCGATCATCGCATGGCGGAGGCCGAAGTGGTCCTTGAGATAGGCGTCGACCTCGCCGGGCAGCGCAACCATTTCGGCAAGGTTTGAGGGTAGTTGAGGCGCGGGCGCGAGCCGCCGCCCTTCTTTCATGACGAGCGCCGGATCGTCGGGAACGACCAAGCCCGCCACGAGCGGCGTCGCCATCAGGAGAAACGCAAGCGCGAAAACATATCGACGGCGTCGCTGAAGCATGTTCAGTAGAAGTTCGGCGCTTCCGTCCCGCGCGCCGCGACAGCGCTGAAATTCTTCGGGCTCTGTCCCGGCCAACAGACAAGAAAGCGCTCGACCGGAGTCCACCAGACTTCGTCGGGACGCAGTTTGTCGATCACCGCCCAGTCGAACCCACAATGGCGATGGTGAATCCAGATCGCCCGCCCAACATGTTGCGACAGCATGGTGGGAAAATAGTCCGTGGTGAACGAGTCGCCGATCACCATCACGGTCGGGCCCTTCCTGCCGGCTGTGAGAACGTATTCCGGCATTTCGCCTTCCGTCAGGTGCAAACGTGTTCCGATCGGATGGACTTCAAAGCTCTCGGTTGTCTCGCTAACGCTGTCGTAGACGCCAAGCAAGCGTGCGATGTCGCCGCCCTTCCGGACTGCGGGCGGTCCGATCGCGGCCGAGGGCTCGATGCGCCAGTCGGGGTGGCCGTCGGCTTCCGCCACGGCGTTGAAGCCCGCCACCGCGCCGCGGGCGTTCCAGTGCAGGTCGTTGAGGAGATACGTCGGCCCGTCGAGCCGCGCGAAGCTCAGGGCGGGACGAAGATCGACCGCCTTGACGCCGCGCGCCGCAAGGGCCTCGAGCAATAGGTCGTATTCCGTCCTTTTGCCTGGGTTCTGCGCCCATTTGGGCAGGTCGTCCGGATAGATGGTCGAGGAATTCGGCGGCATCGCCACGAGAAATTTGACGCCGCGCAGCGCCAGCGCGTTGTGCATCGCCGCCAAAAGATCGGCGGCCTCGATGACCCTTTGCTCACGGAAGACCCGGCCGGCGCTCTGAAGCACCATGTCGTCGCCGAGCGCGTAAATCCGCCCGCTCTTGCCGTACACGGCGATCGGGTTCTCCCGGAGGATGACGGGCTTGGTGAAATCCTTATGCAGGCGGATCATCTTCTCGCGCAGGCCGAAATGGTCCTTGAGATACGCGTCCAACTCTTTTGGGAGCGCGAGCGCCGCATCAAGCGTCTGCGGCGCGGCCGGGGCGGAGGCCGGCTCGCGCGCCTCCTTCCGGATCAGCTCCGGGTTGTCCGGGCGGACGAGGCCGGCGACGAGCGGCGTCGCCAACAGGAGAAACGCGAGGATCGCGAAATATCGACGGCGGGCCGGCAGCATCGATTAGAACTTGAAGTAGAGGAATGGGCTATAGGCGCCCGCCGCGACGGTCACCATCGAAAAGATCAACATGGCGAAGATCCAGGCGAAATCGCCGACCGCCCGGACCGGGATCGGCGCGCGGAGGCCGCGTTTCCAGCGCGGCGCGACCGCTAGCACGCAACCGATCGCGAGCGTCACCATCGCCCGCTCCGTCAGCGCGTTGTGCATGTCGAAGCTGACGTCGCCGACGCCGTTGAGACCAACGAGGCTCGCGTAGTAGTCGAGCGCGGTCTTGAGGTCCGCGGCGCGGAACAGCACCCAGCCTCCCATGACCGCAAGCAGCGCATAGATCCAGCGTGTCCACGCGGGAATGGGCTCGAGAATCCGGCCGAGGCCAAGCCGCTCAATAACCAGAAAGGCGCCATGCCAGACGCCCCACAGGATGAAGGTCCAGTTCGCCCCGTGCCAGGCGCCGCAGAGCACGAACACCGTCACGAGGTTGCGGTAGGTTTGGAGGTTGGTGCCGCGGTTGCCGCCGAGCGGGATATAGAGATAGTCGCGCAGCCAGGACGACAGCGACATGTGCCAGCGCCGCCAGAACTCGGTGATCGAGAGCGACGTGTAAGGCAGGCGGAAATTGCGCGGGAAGGTGAAGCCGAGCACGATCCCGAGGCCGATCGCCATGTTCGAATAGCCGGCGAAATCGAAATAGATCTGGATCGTGTAGGCGAGAAGCCCGATCCAGGCCTCGGACAGCGAGCGGTTGGGCGCGTGGTCGAAGGCGACTTGCGCGAGCGGCGCGACGATGTCGGCGACCAGCACCTTTTGCGCCAGGCCGACGATGAAGATGCGCGCCCCGGCGGAGGCGCGGCCGAGCGTCCATCGCCGCGCGTCGAGCTGCCGCGCGACCGTCTTGTAGCGGACGATCGGGCCGGCGACGAGCTGGGGAAAGAGCGAGATGTAGAGCGCGACGTCGATCGGGTCGCGATTGGCCTTAAAGCGGCGCCGGTAGACGTCGATGATGTAGGAGAGGCAGTGGAAGGTGAAGAACGAGATGCCGAGCGGCAGCTCGATGTTCGTCGGGGTGAGGCTGAAGCCGATCGGTTTCAACGCCTCGGCGACATTGTCGGTGATGAAATTGGCGTATTTGAAGAGGCCGAGCACGAGCAGGTTCCCGGCGACGCCGACCGCCAGCGCCTGTTTGCGCGACAGGCCTTCGCGCCGGTCGATGACAATCGCCGCGACATAGTTGAAGACGATCGAGAACAGAAGGATCAGCACAAAGCGCGGCTCGCCCCAGGCGTAGAAGACGAGCGAGAAGAGCAGCGTGACGACGTTCTTCATGAACACCGTCGGGGTCAGGAAATAGCACGCAAGGAAAATGGGCAGAAAATAGAACAGGAACGTGATCGAGGAAAAAACCATTCGGGAATCGCCTTGGCTCCACTCCGTCAAACGATGATAACAAACGCGCGCATACGCTCAGCGCCGCTCGCGCTTCCGCCGCGGCGCCGCCTTTTTGCCACGCCTATACCCGCAAGGCGCCCGTTTAGCAAAGTCGCGATCCTCTTAATCGGCGACTAACCCCAGGCGACCCGCAGGGCCTCGAGCCCGTGGAAGTGGAACGCGTCCCGATAGCGCGGCGGCTCGGCAAGCCGCAAGCGCGGCAGGCGCGCGAACAGGATCGGCACGGCCCTCGCCAGCTCGAGACGCACCAGCGGCGCGCCGACGCAGAAGTGGATGCCCGCCCCGAACGCGACATGCGGATTGGGGTCGCGGCCGGGATTGAAGGCGTCCGGGTCGGAGAAGCGCTCGGGATCGCGATTCGCGGCGCCGAGCAGGAGGCCGATCTTCT
>DATJXI010000079.1:0-13704 GCA_035500275.1 Roseiarcus sp.
TCCGGAGCAGACGATCGAGGACGTGTGCAGCGCCGAGGCGGTCTTCCTCGAGGAGGTCGCGAAGCGACATCCCGAGGCCGAAGGAAAGCCGATCGTCATCGCCAACTGCCAGGCCGGGTGGCAGATTATGATGACGGCGGCGGTCCGGCCGGAGCTGGCGGGCGTGATCATGCTGGCCGGAACCCCGCTCTCTTACTGGGCCGGAGTTCGCGGCAAGAATCCCATGCGCTATCTTGGCGGGTTACCTGGTCGCCATCTCGATTGGGATGCTCGCCAATCGGCGCCGGACCTTGGACACGCTCGACGAGATGGCGTGCAGCGGACCGTGGATGCTGTTTTCCGGCTTGGTCGCGACCGTCGCCGGCCTCGCGGTCGTGCTCGGGCACCAAGTCTGGAGCGGCGGCGCGCTGCCGATCGTCGTCAATCTCGCAGGCTGGGCCGCCCTCCTAAAGGGCGTCGCGCTGCTGCTTGTGCCGGCCGAACAGATGGCCGCCGTCTACAAGGGCGTCGGATTCGAGCGTTTCTTCCACGCCTGGATGGTCGCGGTGCTGGCGCTCGGGCTGTGGGTGACCGCGATGGCGTTCGCCGCCGCACGATAGCCGAGGTGCGCGAACATTGCGGGTCGCAACCGTCCTTGTCGCGATAATGTTGGCCGGCGCGGCGTCGGCGCAGGCTCCGGACATTTCGGCGAGGAGGTTGCTGTCTGCTTGGAAGGGCGAAGACTCGAGCATGAGCATGCTCGCCGAAGTCATCGCAAGCGCGTTCTCGAGCGGGCTCTCTTGGCGCGGGTCGCTTGCGGGAAAGGAAGTCTACTGTCCGCCGTCCTTCACGAACGCCTCATCCAAGTGCCAGCGCCAACGCGGATAGCCGCGCATCTGCATGATCCGCTTCTTCCGGATCTCAGCGGCGAACATTGGACCAAACCGGTTCCACCAGAACCGGACGGTCTCACGGCTGATGTCGATCCCGCGCTCGGCCAAGAGATCCTCGACGTTGCGCAGCGACAGAGGGTATCTCACGTACATCATCACGACCAGACGGATCACTTCGGGCGAGCTGTTGAAATATCGAAACGGGTTGCTCATGGCTTAGTGCTTATCACAGCCGGACTCGGATCGGAGAGTTCGTCTGACAAGGCCTCACCGAGCGCTCCCCTGTGAGGATTCCACGAAGATGACACGCATTTTCCCCTGTCAGCCCTGCTGATCACGACGCCCGGAATTTGATATGGAACAATGCGAGGAAGCGCCGCCGGGGTACGGGACCCCAAGCGCGAGGAAGGGGATGGGCGAAGAGCACCAACCAGCGTCAGCAGGACGCCCGGAAGCGCGGGCGTCCCCCACGGCGGCGCTCTATCTTCAAGAGGCGGCGAGGCTCGTCGGCTCGCTCCTCGGACGGCAGGAGGAGGCGTTCGCCTCCGCTGCGGAAGCAGTCAAGCGCTGCATGGCGGATGACGGGCTCGTCTATCTCTTCGGTACCGGCCATTCGCATATGCTAGCGGAAGAGGGCCACTATCGGGCCGGTGGCCTCGCCTGCGTCGCTCCGATCTTGGCGAGCGCCGTGATGCTGCATGAAGGGGCGACCGCGAGCACGCGTATGGAGAGACTTCCCGGCCTCGCCGAGCTCATTATCTCCCGCTATCCGATCGGAGCCCGCGACGTCGTCGTCGTCTTTTCCACGAGCGGGGTGAACGCCGTTCCCGTCGAGGCGGCGAAATATGCGCGAACAACCGGAGCAACTGTCATCGCGGTCACCTCGGAAGCCTATTCGCGGCAGGCGGCTCAGGGGCGCGAGCGACTTGCCGACGTCGCCTCCATCGTTCTCGACAATCGCGTTTCCCCGGGCGATGCGAGCCTCGCCCTAGCTGACGACGTCCAAGCGGGACCACTCTCGACCGTCACAGGGGCCGCGCTCCTCAACGCCCTCTTCGTCGAAGCCTCGGCGCGATTGATCGCAGAGGGCGGCGATCCGCCTGTTTACGTGAGCGCGAACATGCCCGGCGCAGCGAACCGCAACGCCGCGCTCGTGTCCCGCTTTCGCGCTCGCATTCCGCATCTCTGATGGCAAACCTCGGGAGGACAGCCATGCGTGGAAGAAACGTCGTGTTCGCAAGTCTCATCGCGCTTCTTGCGGCGAGCGGCCTGGCTCAGGCCGATCAAGTGCAGATCAGGCTCTGGCACATGGAGCAGCCGCCTCAGCGCGTCGCGCGTGTGCAGCAGCTGATCGATGAATTCAACAAGTCCAACCCCGGTATCGTGGTCAAGCAGGAGCCGCAAAATTGGGGTGAGGTCTACGCCAAAGCGCCGGCGGCGATCGCAGCCGGCAACGCGCCCGAAATCCTGTTTGCGATCCCCGACTTCACCACCGTGATCAGGAGCCTCGGCGCGTTGACCTCGGTCAAGGACTTCACCGACAAGCTTAACGCCGAGCATCATTTCATCCCGGCCACGCTGCGCCCATACGAATACGACGGGGGTGTCTGGGCAGTCCCGCTATACAACATGGCGATCTCGCTCTGGTATCGGCACAGCGTATTCGACAAGGCGGGTCTCAAGCCGCCCCAGACCTGGAGCGAATGGCGCAAGGACGCCGAGACGCTGACGAAGGCCGGCATGTACGGCGCAGGACTGCCCGCCAACAAGCAGCTCTACACCGATCAGACCGTCTACGCGATGATGGTCAACAACGGCGCGGCCCAACTCTTCAACGACGACGGCTCATTGCGCTTCAACAATCCGAAGACCGTCGAGGCCTTTTCCTTCTACAAGGACATGTTCAAGTACTCGGCGCCGGACGCGACGAACTGGACGTGGGGCGAGGCCGAGGCCTGCTTCGACGCCAATAAATGCGGCACCGTGCTTCAGTTCACCGTTATCTCGACCTACAACGAACAGGGCGGCGATCCCGCCGACCTCGGCGTCGCAGCCGTCCCGCGCGCCGACACCGAGGCTTCGTCGAACACCATATCCTATTCGAACGCGGCGATGATCCTCGCCAAGGATCCGGCGAAGCGCCAAGCGGCGGAAAGGTTCATCAGTTTCCTGCTGGAGCCGGCAAATTACGGCCGCTTCCTCAACATGGAGCCTGGCCTCTTCCTGCCCGCGACCGAGGACGGCGCGAAGGCGCCGAGCTTCTGGAACGACCCTCTTGCGGTGAAGTACAAGTTGCAGATCGAGACGATGATCGCCAACAGCCAGCATGGCATGCTTTTCGGCTTCACGACGGACAAGGTGTTCCCCTCGATCGGAGCCATTTCCGCACAGAACATTCTGGCTGAAACGCTGCAGCGTATCGTGACCGGCGGAGAGACGCCCGCCGCGGCGGTCGCGGCCGGACAGAAGGAAATGGAGCAGGCCGCCAAGTAGAGCGCTCAATTGGCGGCTCGTCGATCTCAACGGGGCGCGGCGCAGCGCGAAGCGCTGTTCGCCGCTGCTCTGGTCGCTCCGGTGCTGATCTGGCTCGGAGTGACCCTGCTCTATCCGCTCGTCTCGTCGGCCGCGCTGAGCCTCGAAAACGTACGCATCATCGGCTCGGCGGGGCGCTTCGTCGGGCTCGCCAACTACCTCTCCGTTCTCTCGTCCGCCGCCTTCTGGCTGGCCCTGGAGCGCAGCGTCGTCTGGGTTGCGGGGAACGCGGTCGCGCAAACCGTGCTGGCGATGGCCTCGGCGCTGATTCTGGAGCAGGCCTTTCCTGGCGTCCGTGTCGCACGCACGTGGATCGTCCTGACCTGGATCGTGCCGACCATTGTCATCGTCATCGTCTGGCGTTGGCTCCTGTCGACTTCGGGAGGGATGATCAATCCTTTCCTGATCGAACTCGGCGTCATTCGGCGTCCCATGGGGTTCTTCTCGTCCTCAGTCAGCGCGATGACGACCCTGATCCTCATCAATTCCTGGCGCTGGTTTCCCTTCGTCGCGGTGATGCTGCTCGCCGGGCTGCAGCGCATCCCCGGCGAGTTGTACGAGGCGGCCGCCATCGATGGCGCCTCGCGCTTCGCCCGCTTCCGCCGAATCACGCTGCCGCTCCTGCAACCGACCCTGTTCGTGCTGCTGGTGATCGGGACGCTGCTCTCCTTCAACGTCTTCGACATCGTCTGGCTATTGACCGGCGGCGGGCCGGCGGACGCTACCACCACGCTACCTATCCTAATCTACCGCACCGCCTTCAAGGGCTATCGCCTGAGCGAGGCGGCCGCGATGTCGGTCATCGCCACGCTCCTTCTGATGGGTCTCGCAATCCTTGCCGTGCGCACACTCGCTCCGCGGGAGGAGGTGCGCTGATGCGGCGCGGACCCGCTGTCAACCTCGCGCTCGCGATCGGCCTCGTCGTCCTCGCGCTGATCGTGCTCCTGCCCTTCTGGTGGGTCATGTCGTCCTCCATCAAGGCGACGAACGAGATCGTCTCATCCCAGCCGACGATGGTCCCGCACAGCTTCACCCTCGAACACTTCCAGAAGCTCCTGGGAGCGTCGGACTTTCCGCGCTTTCTGCTCAACAGCGTCGTTGTGTCGCTGGCATCGATGGCGATCACCGTGGCGCTCGCGGTCCTGTCCGGATACGCCTTCTTCCGCCTGCGATTTCCTGGAAGGGATTTTCTCTATCGCGCGATCCTGCTGGCTTATGCGTTTCCCGGCATCGTCGTGCTGGTTCCCCTCTACGGGATGATGTCGGCGGCGGGGCTCATCGACAACCCGTTTGCGCTCGTGATCGTCAACGTCACCTTCGCCGTCCCTTTCGCCATCTGGATGATGCGGGCGTTTCTGGCCGCGGTTCCGATCGAGATCGAGGAAGCCGCGCGGCTCGACGGCGCCTCGCGCCTGACCATTCTCCGACGCATCGTCCTGCCGTTGATCGCGCCGGGCGTGGCCAGCGTCGCCATTTTCGCCTTCGTGGCGAGCTGGACCGAATATCTGTTCGCCTCGGTGCTCATCCAGAGCGACGCGCACAAGACGATCCCGGTCGGTCTCGCCGGCATCATCGGTCAATATCAGGTCGACTGGGGACTGATGCTGGCGGGCGCCACCATCACGACGCTGCCGGTGATCGCCCTCTTCGCCTTTATCGGACGTTACTTCGTCGCCGGTCTCACTGCCGGCGCGATCAAATGACGGGCTCGGCCTGATCATGGTTGCTCTTTCGCTCAAAGGCCTGCGCAAGCGGTTCGGGACCGCCGAGGTGATCAAGGGCGTCGACCTCGACTTCGCCGAGTGCGAGTTCGTGGTGATCGTCGGCCCCTCCGGCTGCGGCAAGTCAACTCTTCTGCGGATGATCGCGGGGCTCGAGGAGATCAGCGAGGGCGAACTGCGCATCGGAGGCCGCGACGTCACCGACGTCGATCCGAAGGATCGAGGCGTCGCCATGGTGTTCCAGAACTACGCGCTCTATCCCCACATGACGGTGCGTGAAAATCTGTCGTTCGCGCTCGAGATGGCGCGCCGGCCGAAGGCCGAGATCGAGGCGAGGGTCGAGACCGCGGCCGCGGCGCTCCATATCGGCGAACTCCTGGATCGAAGGCCTGCCCAGCTCTCGGGCGGGCAACGCCAGCGCGTCGCTCTGGGGCGCGCGATAGTGCGCGACGTACGCGTCTTCCTGTTCGACGAGCCGCTGTCCAACCTGGACGCGGCGCTGCGCGTCGCCATGCGGGCCGAGCTCGTCAAGCTGCACCGCGAGCTTCGCAGCACCATCGTCTACGTCACTCACGACCAGGTCGAAGCGATGACGCTCGGCGACCGGATCGTCGTCTTGGAGGCGGGAGTGGTCAAGCAGGTCGGCAGCCCGCTTGAGCTTTATCACCGCCCGACAAACCTGTTCGTCGCCGGCTTCATCGGTTCGCCGCGCATGAACTTCGTCAAGGTCGAGGTCTTCGCAGTCGGCGATGAGGGCGTCACGGTGAAGAGCGCCGACCTGCCGCCGACGCTCATCCCGGTGCGACCGGGAAGGCTGAACGCGGGGTCCGCGGCCACCCTCGGCGTCCGGCCGGAGAGCGTGACCCTGCCGGGGCCAGGGGCGGTGCGGGTCGAGGGAGTAGTCGAGCTGGTGGAGCGCCTGGGCCGGGAAACCGGCGTGCGCGTGACGACCAGAGGCGGCCTCGCGCTGGACGCAATCGTCGATGGCGCGACGCCGGTCGTGGCGCAGTCTCCTCTCGTCCTCGGGTTCGCGCCGGAGGCCTGCCACCTGTTCGACCGCGAAGGACGGGCGCTCGAGCGGCGAGTCGTTCCCGAGATCGCGGACGCTTTCCGCCACCGCGACAATCAGGGCTGAGCAAGCGTGACAATCGCCTCGCGCGTCGCTCGATATCGCGCGAAGCCGGCGGCGTAGACGGCGGCGGATTTGGCGTTTGGCTCGAAACGGCGGCCGACGGTGCCCGCCGCTCGCGCCGCGTCGCGCACCGATAGGCTTCGGCCGATGGCGACACCGGCGAGAAGCGCGGCGCCCTTGGCCCCGAATTCGCTTCCCTCTGGAACGAGAACCGGCCTGCCCGCGACGTCGGCGATCGTCTGGCTCCAGAAGTCGCTGCGCGCGCCGCCGCCAACGAGGCGGATCTCGGCGATCGGCCTTCCGATCGCCTCGTAGCAGTCGCGAATGGCGTAGGCGACGCCCTCGTAGATCGCGCGCAGGAGGTCGGCCCGCGCGTGCGAGGCGCGCAGGCCGGAGAACTGCGCGCGCGCTCCCTGCGCCACCACGGGCGCGATGAGCCCGACCTCGCTCAGATACGGATGATAGAGCAGCCCGTCGACGCCTGCCTGACGCTTCGCGGCAATCCGCTCGAGCTCGGCGTAGGCAGAGGCCCGAGCGCGGTGGTCGGCGATCTCGGAGAACAGCGTCCGCAGCGCCCAGTCGAGATTCGGCGTGCCGGCGAGATTGACCATCACCCGAAGCCACAGCGAATCCGGCAAGGTGAACAGAAGTCCGATATTCGGCGGCTCGAACAAGGGCTCATCGGTTACGACGCCATTGTGACAGGTGGTGCCGAGAATGGTGCAGGCCATGCCGGGCTCGACGGCGCCCGCGGCGATCACGCTGCACGGTACGTCACCAGCGCCGATCGCGACCGGCGTCCCCGCGCGCAGGCCCGTCTCCGCCCCCGCCGCTTCGTCGACGAAGCCGCCGATCGATTCGGACTGGCGGACGGGAGGAAAGAGGCGCGCGCGGCTTTCGAGCCCGAAGAGGCGGAGCATTTCGAGGGAACGGTCCCGGGCGCGCGCGTCGCCAGGGGCGACCGCGGCTTCGGTGACGTCCGCCGCGAATTCGCCCGTGAGGCGAAAGCGCAGCCAATCCTTGCACGTGAGGACATACCGAGCGCGCGCCATGAGCGCCGGTTCGTGATCGAAAAGCCAGCGCAACGTCGGTAGCATGCAGCCGGGCTCGACGACGCACCCGTCGCTCCTGAAGATGCGATCCATGGCGTTTGGATCGCTCGTCTTTGCGCGGTCGATCGCCTCCTGGCCGCGTGTATCGGCCACCAGCACCGCCGGACGGACGGGGCGGCCGGCGTCGTCGACCGGCCAGACGCCGACCATCGCCCCGGTGACGCCGACCGCCGCGACGTCGGCTCCGCGCGCTGACGCCGCGGCCAGCGCTCCGCGGATCACCTTGGCGGCGTCCGTCCAGGCTTTATCCATCGAGCGTTCCGCGGCTCCGGGAAAAGGCCGACTGATCTCATTTCTGACGCCTTCAGCGGCCACCTCTCGGCCCGCAGCGTCAAACAGGGCGGCCTTCGTCCTGGTCAGGCCCGCGTCGATCCCTAGTATCAGGTTTTTCGGCACGTTGCCCTTGCCCGCCGAACTGTGGTCGCCGTGGCGTACCCCATTGCACCGAGAAAAGCTCGCGATCGCCGTCGGCAACGATGCAAATCACGGCCAATTTTGCACGCCGAAACACAGGCTCCTGCTGGCGGGCGATGGGGTACCCTTGCTCTCGGTTGGCGGGCACAGTGACGTGTTGAGGCTCGCTTATGTCCAGGCGATGCCGTTAGATGCACTAAGGCGCAGCGATTTCGGCCCGCAAGGGAGAAGGCGAACGCCTGCCCCTGGCGCAACACACCCGTAGCGCCTACTTCGGCTTCGCCCCGGTGACCTGCCGTTCCGGCGAGCGCTCGGAAGCGTATGACCCGCCCGGAGCGGGCATTGGTCGAGACGCTGGCAGAACATCGCGAAGGGAGGACTGCGATCATTCGGAGCCGCCACCCGGAACGGCCGCAATGCGCAAAACAGGGGTCGTTCCCCGACGACGCGGCGAATCGGTCAATTCACCAAAAGCGGACGGTCCAAGCCGATGGCAAGTGTCAGAAGCGAACCAGTGTTCGTTCCCGTCCCTTCCTTGGACGTGGGTTGGATACACAGGTGGCCGAGCAGGCCGCTTGATCTCAATCAATGCGAGCCTCGATGGGCCGTTCATGTTATTTTGCACTTGGTAGAAACCAAAAAATATCCGGAGCAGTAGACGGGAGGGCGCCGGTGGAGATGTTAATAGATGGCGCATGGACGGCTGCCGCCGATGGCGCTGTTGATCAAATTCGAAATCCCGCAACCGGAGAGGTCATCGGCACGGCACCGAGCGCGGCGGCCGCCGACGTTGAGCGCGCGGTTGCCGCCGCGCAGGCGGGCAAGACGCGCATGGCTGCTGTTCCGGCCCATGAGCGTTGCGCCATCCTTCTGCGGGTCGCCGACCGCATCGAAGCGGAGAAGGACGAACTGGCCCGCATGCTCGTCCGCGAAAACGGAAAGACCCATCGAGAAATCGTGAACGAGATCAAGGCGGCAGTTCGCATATGGCGCGGCTATGCGGAAGAGTCCAAGCGCATCTTCGGAAAAGCGATGGCACTCGACTCCGTGCCGGGCCGCGAACGTTCGCTGGCGGTAACCGTTCGCCGTCCGCTCGGCGTGGTCGTTGCCATCGTCCCGTTCAACTATCCGGTGGAGCTCTGGTCGCACAAGGCGGCGGGGGCGCTCGCCGCGGGGAACGCCGTCATCACCAAGCCACCAGAAGAATGCCCCCTGACAATCCTCCGGATTGCGGAGTTCATGGAGGCAGCCGGCCTTCCTCGGGCCGCCCATCAGGTCGTCACGGGAATCGGGGAGGTGGTCGGAGCGGCCCTGGTGCGCGCGAAGGGCGTGCAAATGGTAGCGATGACCGGCAGCACCGCCGCAGGACGCCAGATATCGAAGGACGCGGCCGACACGTTGAAAAAGGTGCACCTCGAGCTCGGCGGCAACGACGCCACCATCGTGTGCGCCGACGCCGATCCGGCGTCGGTCGCCTCCGATCTGATCTCGGGGCGATTCACGAGCGGCAATGGCCAGATCTGCTGCGCCGTGAAGCGGGTGCTCGTCGACCAGTCGCTGCATGACAAGCTGGTGGAAATGCTGGTCGCCAAGACGCGAACGTTGAAGGTCGGCGACCCCGGCTCGGAAGACACTGACGTCGGGCCCCTCATCACGGAAGCGGCCGCCAAGCGGGTCGAGTCCCAGGTGAAGCGGGCGGTCGCTGACGGTGCCGCCATTCTGGTCGGCGGCGCGCGAAGGGGAAACTTCTACGAACCGACGATCCTCACCGGCGTTCGACGCGGGACGCCAGCCTACTATGAAGAAATCTTTGGTCCAGTTCTGCCGATCTTCCCGTTCTCGGATTTCGATCAGGCCCTCGACGTCGCCAACGACACATCCTACGGCCTGCAGGCCGCCATTTATACGAGCGATGTGGGCCGCATCATGCGGGCGTTCCAGAAGCTCGACGTAGGTACGGTGGTGGTCAATCACACAACGGCGGTCCGTATCGAAAACCTGCCGTTCGGGGGCACCAAACAAAGTGGCAACGCTCGAGAAGGTCTGCACGACACCCTGCTTGACATGACAGAGCAGAAGACGCTGCTCATGAGTGATGTCTTTCTCGAGTCTGGATGAGATGGCGGCGCTGAGCGTCAACAACGTCAGCAAGACCTACGACGGCAACCCGGCGCTCAGGAACGTATCGTTCACCGTCGATTCCGGCCGCGTGTTGGCGGTGTGCGGCGAGAACGGCGCGGGAAAGTCCACGCTCATCAAGATTCTGTCCGGCGCAGTTCAGCCCGAAGCGGGCGAAATCGCCCTCGCGGGCAAGCCGGTCGCCATTCGCGATCCGCGCAACGCCATCGAACTCGGCATCCGCACCGTCTATCAGGAACTCAGTCTTCTCCCGCACATAAGCGTTGCCGAGAATATCCTACTCGGCAAGATGCCGCATCGTCGCCTTAATTGGTGGGTCGATTGGCCGCGAGCTTATGTCGTGGCAGCCGATGAATTGGCCGGTTTCGGCTTTGATCGGATCGATGTCCGCGCTCTCGTTTCCGAGCTCAGCGTGTCCGAGCAGCAGGTCGTCGAGATCGCCAAAGCGCTCGCCGGCCAACCCAAGATTCTGATCCTCGATGAACCGACATCGATCCTTTCCGCGCGCGAGACCGGCATCCTGTTCGGCAAAGTTCGTAAGCTCACCGCCGCCGGCATCATCGTCATCTATATTTCGCACCGGCTCGAGGAGATCTTCGAAATCTCCGATGAGGTCATCGTCCTGAAGGACGGAGTCAACGTGCTCGCCGCCAAGACCGAGAACCTCACCCGCGACGCGCTGATTCATGCGATGGTTGGCCGCTCGCTTGCGGCGATCTATCCGACCCGTATCGCCCGCCCCCGCGCCACCCTTCTCGAGTGTCGCAGCCTCTGTCGCGCAGGCGTGTTCAAGGACGTGAACTTCTCCGTTCGCGCCGGGGAGATCGTCGGTATGTTCGGGCTCGTCGGTAGCGGCCGGACCGATGTCGCCAGGGCCCTGTTCGGGGCGACGCCGGCGACGTCCGGTCAAATCCTTGTCTCCGGCGCGCCGGTCGCAGTGACGCGCCCTGCAGACGCGATCGCCAACGGCATCGCGTTCGTGACCGAGGACCGCAAGCGGGACGGGCTTGCGCTCGACCTCAGTGTCCTCGACAACGGCGGGCTTGCTTCGATGGACCGCGTCTCCCGGCGCGGCGTTCTCAACCGCAAGCTCCAGCATAAGATCGTCGAAGCAAAGCTCGACGCGCTCGCGGTGCGTCCGCGCGGCGTCAGTCGCGCGGTGCGTCAGCTCAGCGGCGGCAACCAACAAAAGGTCGTGCTGGCAAAGTGGCTGCTGCTCGATCATACGCGCATTTTCATTTTCGACGAACCGACCCGCGGCGTCGACATAGCCACCAAGGTCGAGATCTACCGGATGATGGCGGACCTGGTTTCAGCGGAAAGCGCGGTCTTGCTGATCTCGTCGGAAATGCCGGAAGCGATCGGCATGAGCGACCGCTTGTTGATCATGCGCTCAGGGCGGATCGTCGCCGCACTCGAGCGCTCGGAACTCAGCATGGAACGCGTTTTTGCCCTGGCGGTCGGCGTCGAAATCGACCGGATGACGGCGTAGGCGCCATGACCAACGCCGTTCGCAAACCGCTTGCCACTGAGACGGCGCCGAGCCGCCGAGCGCGGTTCGACCCGGCCAACGTCGGCTTTGCGGTCGCCATTCTCGTCCTCGTGGTGTTCGCCAGCGTCGCGACGGACACGTTCCTGACCGCGCGCAACATCGTGAGCATCTCTCGGCAGATCGTCACAAACGGCTTTCTGAGCCTCGGGATGCTCGTCGTCGTCCTGACCGGCGGCATTGACCTTTCGGTCGGTTCGATCCTCGCCTTTGCCGGGCTGCTGGCGACGGGACTCCAGCAGCAGATGCCGTTCCCGGCGGCGATCCTCATCGCTCTCCTGATTGGACTCGCGGTCGGGCTGCTCAATGGCTTCATCATTGCCCAATTCCGCCTTCAGCCGTTCATTGTGACGTTGGCGACGATGGGGAGTTTGCGCGGCCTCCTCTACGTTTATTCCGCGACGCCCAAGTACCCGATCGATCCTCTGTTCCGGAGTCTCCTTGGCGGCGGCTTCATTGGGCCGCTGCCAGTGCCCGCGCTGCTGCTACTCCTCGCCGCGCCGGTCGTGTGGTTCTATCTCAATCACACGACTTCCGGCCGCGCAGTCTATGCGATCGGCGTCAATCAAGAGGCCGTGCGGCTTGCAGGCATCGACGTGCACCGGCATCTCCTCGCCGCATACGGCATCAGCGGGTTGCTGGCTGCGCTCGCCGGCGTGCTGCTTGCCTCGCGGCTTGGCATTGCCCAGCCCTCCGTCGGCATCGGCTACGAACTCGACGCCATCGCTGCGGTGGTTATCGGCGGCGGCATCCTAGGCGGCGGCGGCGGCACGGTGGCTGGCGTGGCCGGCGGAGTGCTCGCGCTGGCGATGGTCGACAACGTCCTGAACCTCTTCAACGTCGAGTCCTACTACCAGCAGTTCCTGAAGGGCCTCATCATCCTCGTTGCGGTGTTGGCGAGACGAAAGAAGGATTGAAAAGCTCAACGGCGCCGGGCCGTTTCCGGGGCCATTATCGTGGGAGGTAGAGCGTGAAACATCTAACCAAGATCATATCGGCTGCGGGTTGTCTCGTCGCAGCCGTCGCGGCGACTCCGACAGTCGCCAAGGACATCAAGATCGGGGTGGTCAACTTCACCCTGTGCTGTTCCTACTTCGTCGGCATGGATCGAGCGATCGCCGATGCGGCTTCGGTCTACCCGAACATCAAAGTCTTATCGACCGACGCCAAGGGCGACGCCGCGAAGCTGACCTCGAATGTTGAGGATCTGCTGTCACAGAAGGTCGACGGAATCATCATCAGCGGCGGTCCGCTCGAGGCGGCTCCCGAGGCGCTCGACGCCGCCAAGCACGCAGGCGTTCCGGTCGTCCTCGTCGACCGCGACTTCAAGGGCGGGGACTACACCAGCTGGATCGGCCCAGACAATTACGCGATCGGCGTGGGCATCGGGAATTACATCGCCAAGCGCCTCGGCGGGAAGGGAACGGTCGTCGTCCTCCGCGGCGGACCGGCCGACAACTCCATCGGCCTGGCGCGGACCAACGGCATGCTTTCGGTCGTTGAGAAGACTGAGATCACGGTCGAGAAAGCGCCCGACTTCGGTGGCTGGAGCGTCGATGGCGGGTTTAAACTGATGGACCAGATGCTAGCCAAGAATCCCAGCATCTCCGCCGTCTTTTGCGAGAACGACTCGATGTGCCAGGGCGCGCAGAAGGCGATCAAGGACGCCCGCCGGTCCGAACAGATCTTTCTCGCTTCGGTCGACGGCGAAAAGGGCACCCTGAAGGAGATCATGTCTGAGGGCACGAACTTTGGCGCGACTGGCCAGAACAACTCGGATCAAATCGGCCGCGCCGGCTTCAACCGCCTGATGGCGATCCTCGCCGGGGCGGCCGCACCGAAGCAAACGGTGTTGCCGTCGCCAATCATCACCAAGGATAACGCCGCGAGGTTCTACAACCCGGAGAGCGTTTTCTGATTCGGCTTACCTGTCATGGTGAACTTGCCGCCTCGCCTGGGCGCGGCGGCAAGCTCCGAGTCATAGCTACACGAGAGACAGCGATCCGCAGCGTCCGCTTAACGTCGATTCGCGACGCTCGATTGCTTGGAACGAGTGTTGCGCGTCGGGTTGAGCTGACGTGCATTAGCTAAGAGCTAATCTGACGGTGACAGCCTGGTCCACGGCACAACGACAGCCGAGGCGGGGCGCGGAGCGATCGGGTGGCGAAGCGCCCCGCCTCGGCGGTTTGAAAGGACACCGGCATGACCACCGAACAGAAGATTATCCGCGCCA
>DATJXI010000080.1:0-2798 GCA_035500275.1 Roseiarcus sp.
GAGACCAAGGTGTCGCTTTCGTACTCGATTTGACGGAGCGCAAGCGAGCCGAAGCGGAAGCACGCGCGAGCGAGCGCGCTATCGCGAGGTACAGGCGGAGCTGGCACACGCCAGCCGCGTCGCCACGATGGGGCAGCTCACCGCCTCGATCGCCCATGAGCTGAACCAACCCATTGCATCAAGCGTCATGAACGCTCAGGCGGCGATCCGATGGCTGGATCGTCAAACGCCGGATCTGGCGGAGGCGCGGCAGGCGCTCGCTGCCGCCGTTAGCGAGGGCAATTTGCGGATCGAGCGGATGTTCTCGTAAGGGCCATCGCGCTAAATGGGGTTGGCGTCTGATCAAAGACACCGGCGGCTTCAGCCGGAATTGATGACCGGGCATGGCGCTCCCTAGGGAAGAGTGAAAAATCTCTGTTCTCTGTGCATAAGCGCCCGAGAGTGACCCCTCCACCGCAAATTGGATCAATAGCTTAGCGCGCCGATCGGCGACAGGACCCCGCGCCGATTCAAAAGGTGCCAAGCCGCGCGATGGCGGGCAGCGCTGCGATATTTGGAGTCTCCGCGCCGCCCGCATCGGTCATGCCCTATCCTGCGGCGTTTCTCGCGAGATGGTGGTTGCATCTGTCGCCCGTTCCAAAGCGAATGTCTCCTTTCCCTTTGCGGCCCCAGGGCGCTCGCGCCTGTTCGCCGTGATTACTTTTGAGCTTGTCTTCCATCCAGAGCAGCGCGCCGAGGACGACGGCGCGATCATCGCCGGTCAGGTCCACGACACGAGCCTTGACGACGAGGCCGCCCAGTTCGATCAGGTGCCGCGTGCGCTTGCAGCGCTCAACTTGCCATACGCGCAAAACATGCCGCGCCCCTGCTGCCTGTTGACGGTTGTGCGCCGCCAGGCTGCGCCCGAGCGCCGCCAGTGTGGCGCTCAGCTGCCGGTGCAGTTCGCCGCGCCCGGCTCTGAAAGAACGCGGTTCCTCGCCTGGCTCACGCCTCCTAGCATCTTTGGTCTCAGTCAGCACGATTAGACTAGATGAAGCCGCTCCTTGCGGTCCGGTTGTCGCCAAAGATCGGGATAGGGGGGCGTCTCGCGACGCCACCCCTCCCACACCACCGGGCATACGGGTCCGTACCACGGCGGTTCGACCGAGTTAAGCTGGCACAGGCACATGGATTCGGGGAAGACCAAGGGAGTCGAATACGTGATTTCGTAGGGCGTGTTGAACCGCCGGGTGTCCAGACATGCGCCAGAGTCCCGTCGGTGAACCGGCAGCGACCGATGCGGCGAACTTCGCGATGCCGAGGCGGCGAAGCTCCGTAAATCGGTTGTGCCCGTTCCGCCATTGCCGCCAGAGATACAAACGCAATCTCCGGCGAATCCAGGCTTCCAGGTTCGTGAGCACGCGCGGAGTCTGACAAAAACCGAAGTACCCGCGCCATCCGATGAGGTATGGCGAGAGGTCTTCGATCATCTGCTGCAAACTGATCCCTCGCGTCCGGCATGTGATTTCGCGGATTCGATCTTTGAACTTCTCGAGGGCCTTCGGCGCAATGCGCCGCTCGCTCCCATCGTTCGCGATGCTGAATCCAAGAAACTTGCGCTCCTCCGGTCGTGCTACCGCGCTCTTGGCTTCGTTGACCTTCAGCCGAAGCTTGTTGGTCAGGAACCGGCATATCGAGGCCATGACCCGTTCGCCGGCGCGGTGGCTGCGAACATAGATGTTGCAGTCATCCGCGTAACGACAGAAACGGTGACCACGTCGGGCCAATTCCTTGTCGAGATCGTCGAGCACAATATTACTGAGGAAGGGCGAAAGCGGACCGCCTTGCGGGGTCCCTTCATCTACCGACTTAACCAAACCGTCTTCCATTACCCCGGCGATCAGGAACGCCCGGATAAGCCTGAGCGCGCGCTTGTCCGGTATCCGTGCGGCGACGCGTGCCATCAAGATGTCGTGGTTAACTCGGTCGAAAAACTTTTCTAGATCGAGATCAACGACAACGTTGTAGCCGTCAGCGATATAACGTTGCGCCTTGGCCACAGCTTGGTGAGCAGACCGTCCCGGCCGGAATCCGTAGCTGTGCTCGGAGAACGTCGGGTCCCAGCGTTCTTGAAGAACTTGCAGCACGGCTTGTTGAATCAGTCGGTCGACGACACTGGGGACGCCGAGTTTCCTGACCCCGCCGTCCGGTTTCGGGATTTCGACCCGTTTGACCGGCTGCGGCTGATAGTTTCCGTCGAGCAGTTGAGACCGAATGTTTGGCCAATGCTTACGCAGGAAGGCCTTGGCGTCGTCGATGGTCATCCCATCAACGCCAGGGCTTCCCTTATTCCTTTGAACACGCTTCCACGCTCTTTCGAGATTCTCTCGGTCGCACACCTCCTCCATCAGTTGTTCTGTGAAAGCCGGGTTTTCGGTCGCTGGCTTCGCCATACATGGTTCGGTCCCTTCGTCCCCGCGCGCCGGGGCTTCACCCCGGCCACTCGGTTCCCAGGCCAGTGCGTGCTGGTTGGTCTGCCGCTTTCCATCCATGAGATGTCAGTCCTACTTGCCTCTCTCAATCGTTCGGGCCTTCAGCCATCGTTTCCGGCTCCGCCTATCTGTTTCTCCGCCTTTCGGCCGTGGAGTGCCTCAGTAGCTTTGCCGACAGCATGACCTACTACGCCCTCTGCTGACTTCTGCCCGGCGGTCGGTCGGCCTCGCGGCCGGCTCAGTCGCCCAAAGGCGACACTGGGCAGATCTCCCGGGGTAAGCTCAATCGCCTTCGGTGCACAACCGCCGGATCTACGCTTCGCATCC
>DATJXI010000081.1:0-2705 GCA_035500275.1 Roseiarcus sp.
CGCGAGCGGCTGACGCTGATCCGGATTTTCGAGGAGTTGCGGGCGCTCGGCTACGGAGGCGGATACGACGCCGTCCGACGCTATGCGCGGCGCTGGAGCAAAGCGCATTCGAGTGCGACGGCGAGCGCCTTCGTCCCGCTGACCTTCGCGCCGGGCGAGGCCTACCAGTTCGACTGGAGCCATGAGATCGTCGTCATGAACGGCGTGACGACGACGGTGAAGGTCGCCCATGTCCGGCTCTGCCACAGTCGCATGATGTTCGTGCGCGCCTATCCTCGCGAGACGCAGGAGATGGTGTTCGACGCCCACGAACGCGCCTTCGCGTTTTTCAGGGGCGCCTGCACGCGCGGCATCTACGACAACATGAAGACGGCGGTGGAGACGGTCTTCGTCGGTAAGGATCGCCAATACAATCGCCGCTTCCTCCAGATGTGCTCGCATCATCTCGTCGAGCCCGTCGCCTGCACGCCGGCGTCGGGCTGGGAGAAAGGTCAAGTCGAGAACCAGGTCGGCCTCGTTCGCGAGCGCTTCTTCACGCCGCGGCTGCGGGTCAAGAGCTATGACGAGCTGAACGCCTGGCTCCTCGACAAGTGTCTGGCCTGGGCGAAAGCGCACGCCCATCCGGAGCGGCCCGAGCGGACGATCTGGGAGATCTTCGAAGAGGAACGGCCGAAGCTGATCCCGTATCGCGGCCGCTTCGACGGCTTCCATGCGCTGCCGGCCTCGGTGTCGAAGATGTGCCTCGTGCGGTTCGACAACAACAGGTACTCGGTGAGCGCCAGCGCCGTCGGCCGCCCGGTCGACATTCATGCCTACGCCGATCGGATCGTGATCCGCCAGGACGGGCGGATCGTGGCCGAGCATCGGCGCAGCTTCGGCCGCGGCGAGACGGTCTACGATCCGTGGCATTACGTGCCGGTTCTTGCTCGCAAGCCAGGGGCTCTGCGCAACGGGGCGCCGTTCAAAGACTGGGTGCTGCCGGCGGCGCTCGACCGGGTCCGGCGCAAGCTCGCCGGTTCGAACGATGGCGACCGGCAGATGGTGAAAATCCTCGCCGCGGTGCTGAGCGACGGGCTGCCGGCGGTCGAGGCCGCCTGCCATCAGGCGCTGTCCGAGGGCGTCCATTCGTCCGACATGATCCTCAACATCCTCTCCCGACGGCGCGATCCCGGACCTCCGACGACGATCATGACGCCTGACGCGTTGCGGCTACGGCACGCGCCGGTCGCCGATTGCGCCCGATACGATCAACTCAGGAGCGCCTAACAATGGAGCGAACCGAAGTCCTCGACCTGATGGGCGAACTCAAGCTCTATGGCATGAAGGCCGCCTACGACGAGACGCTGGCCACAGCGCTCAAGCGCAAGCACGAGCCGCAGCGCTTCGTCGGCGATCTTTTGAAAGCCGAGATCTCGGAGAAGCAGGCGCGCTCGATCAAGTATCAGCTCACGGTCGCCAAGCTGCCGCTCGCCAAGGACCTCGACGACTTCGCGTTCAAGAATACGCCGACCAACGAGGCCCTCGTGCGCGACCTCGCCGGCGGCGCCTTCCTCGCCCAGCAGCGCAATCTCGTCCTGGTCGGCGGAACGGGGACCGGCAAGACTCACTTAGCGATCGCCATCGCTCGGAGCTGCATCCGGGCGGGATCGCGCGGCCGCTTCTTCACCACCGTCGATCTCGTCAATCGGCTCGAGGCCGAGGCGCGCGCCGGGCGCCAGGGCCGCATCGCCGACTATCTCACCCGCATGGACTTCGTCGTCCTCGACGAACTCGGCTATCTGCCGTTCGCCCAGGCTGGCGGCCAGCTCCTCTTCCACCTCGTCAGCCGACTCTACGAGCGCACCTCGATCGTCGTCACCACCAATCTCGCCTTCGGCGAATGGCCGAGCGTGTTCGGCGATCCGAAGATGACGACCGCGCTGCTCGACCGCCTGACCCACCACTGCGACATCGTCGAGACCGGCAACGAAAGCTGGCGCTTCAAGAACCGCGCCTGAGCGTCGTCTCATGACCTTAGATTTCGTGACGTCACGCTTCGGAGTGGACCCATGCCACGCAAGCCGATCGGCGAGCGACCAATGACCGACGCCGAGCGCCAGGCGCGCTGTCGTGCTGCTCGGGCCTCTGGGACACCCGCAGTCCGGATATGGCGACCCCTTGATCACCGCAGTCGCGCCAAGCGTTGGTGCGACGCTGTCTCCGAGCTGATCACGTTGCAGGGTCAGTATGCCGCTTGGCTGGAAGCTTTGCCGGAGAGCCTCCAGGACAGCGCCACCGCCGAGGCCTTGCACGCGATCTGCGACCTCGACCTCACCGAACTCCAGGCGATCGCTCCGCCCCGCGGCTTCGGCCGAGATTGACCCGCGCAACGTCCGCTCTCTGCACGTGAGAGCTGGCGCTAACCGCGACGGCTTCTCCAATCAACAGCTCCTCGCCAACCCGCGCTCGCCCCGACTGCGCAACCCCGACCAGCTCCGCCGGGGCGAGCGCTACCATTCGCGCGCGTCACAGGGGGGGTCAATTTTGGACGCCGATCCAGGGTCAGTTTTCGACGCCGATTGACAAAGCGCCTTTTCCGTAACGCTCACGACCCTGGCTTTTGACCAGCGCCGCTTACGGTGGTTTGCGACCCGCTCCTGCAAGCCGATCGCGGGGGGCCAACCCCCATCTCTCACGCCGCTTCCTGCGGCACACTGATGTCGCTC
>DATJXI010000082.1:0-8937 GCA_035500275.1 Roseiarcus sp.
CATGACTTGGTGGAAGATGTCCGTGTGTGCGGTGGCAAGTTGCGACTGCGATTGACTGAGAATTCTTACCGTCAAATGCGCGCACGCTCGTCGTTTACGGTGTTGTGACGCCCATCACAGACAAAAGGCTCAAGCTCCCTAAACCTTTGCCGGTCCAATTTTGACCACCAGCAATGACCAGCCGCCGCAGGCCGGACGACCGGTCTGCGCAACGGAACAGCTTGGAGAAAGGTCATGAGTATTACATATTTGGGCGCATGGCGCTCGGGCAACGATGCGCACTATTTCTGGCAGAACGTCGACTGGACGTCGTTCCAAGCGAAATGGAACGAGCTTTCCGGCCAGGGCCTCCGTCTGGCGCGAATCACCACCTTCGTCGATGACGGACACCGGCATTGGACGGGACTCTGGCGGGCTGGAACCGGGGGACATTACCTGTGGGCGGGCGTGAATTGGCACGATTTCACAGCAAAGTGGAACGAATTGTCCGGCCAGGGGTTGAGGCTGATGGATGTCAAGCCCTACGTCGAAAACGGCCAAGTGAAATGGGCAGGAGTTTGGCGCGAGGGAACCGACGCGCATTATCTCTGGTCGGCAGAATGGGCCAGTTTTCAAGCGAAATGGAAGGAACTCTCTGGCCAAGGGCTTCGGCTCGTCGCACTGGACAGTTTTCAGTCTGGCGACTCCAGAATGTGGGTCGGCGCTTGGCGCGCGGGGACTGACGGACACTATCTCTGGGCCAATGTCGACTGGAACGATTTCACCGCTAAGTGGAGCGAACTCGCCAAGCAGGGGCTTCGCCTGACGGACGTGGCGACCCATGTCCAAGGCGGCCAGCGCAAATTCTCGGGCGTCTGGCGTGCCGGGACGGACGGCTACGAACTCTGGTGGGCCCCCGATGTGGAAAACTTCCTGGGGCAGTGGAACCAGTCCTCAAAATCGGGATTGCGGCTGGTGGCGATCGAGGAACTTGATGCGCCGTGTCAGGGCGATTGCTGCAATCATGTCGTCGCGCACGACGTCAACGGTAAGCCGGCGCCGTATGTCTACTACGTGACCGGCGATACTGGTGGGCCGTATCGCTGGCCGGTTGACGACAGCCAATACGCGCGCGTTTCCGCGCTCACGTTCGCGGACCATCCGTTCACTCTGCCGTTCAGCGATCATCAGGTGGCCCGTGGAGGAACCTGGATCTACCACGCGCCGCCGCAGGGAAACTATCACCACGCAATCGATTATTCGCGTCCCGACTCGGCCTCGTTCGAGGTTCGAGCCGCCGCGGCTGGCAAGGTCGTGTTCGTGGGCTGGGACAACTGGTCCGGGAACACCATAATCGTGAGCTACGACGTTGGCGGCGTGGTAGATTCCTTTCGGACCATCTACATGCACTTGCGCAATGGTCCGACCCACGACATCGATGCGTCCTGGAACAAGTCGGCGCCGACATTGAAAGATACGCCAGAAGATATGGAGGCGACTAACTATAAGACCTATCTCAACAATACAGGCGCGGCTCAGGCCGTTGGGCAGCGTCACCCAGATCCGAATTACTGGGGTACCGACTCTCAAGCTATCGATCCGACTTTGCTAGGGCGCTCAGTCAGCGCCGGCGACCACCTGGCTTGGTCTGGCTGCACCGGACCGGGCGGCTACGGCCACAACGGTGCTCCCACTCATCCCAACACGCATCTGCACATTTTCTGGTGTCGCCGCGACCCGACCGACGGAGACTGGTACTTCATCGATCCGTACGGCGTGTATTCCTACCCGGCGGCCGGATACCCGCCCGGCGTTGCCGATGCCGCGAGCGGTCCCTGCGTGCGCTATTCGGTGGGGTGGAAAGGCGGCCAACCGCAATACCCGTGACGCCCGACCGCCCGCGCCTGCGACGGATATTCCCCTAGGTCCTTCATAACCGCGACGATGTCGTCGACGCAATTCGCGTCGACGACGACGTTCCGATGCGACAGGACGTCGCCGAACCGATTCGTGACCTGGGGATCGCGGCGGGCCAAGCCGGCTCTCTGGCAAGACCGCAGGGCGACGCAGCCAGAAGGGAGTATCTCTCAATTCGCCGGTTTGCCGAGCCAGTCGCGGCGGGGAGGTCGCCTACTGCGCCGCCTGCGCAACTGCGGTGAGCGCCGCCGCGCCCGTCTCGAACTGAAGCCGCGCAAGCCGCGCATAGAGCTCGCCCGCCGCGAGCAAGGACGCGTGCGTGCCCTCTTCCACCAGGCACCCGGCCTCCAGCACCAGGATGCGGTCGGCGTTGATGATGGTCGCGAGCCGGTGGGCGATGACGAGCGTCGTCCGCCCCGCCATGAGCCGATCGAGCGCGCCCTGAACCAGCGTTTCGCTCTCCGCGTCGAGCGCCGAGGTCGCCTCGTCCAGCAACAGGACCGGCGCATCCTTGAGGATCGCCCGGGCGATGGCGAGGCGCTGGCGCTCGCCGCCCGAGAGCGTCACGCCGCGCTCGCCGAGCGGCGTGTCGTAGCCTTCCGGCAAGGCGGAGATGAAGCCGTCCGCGGCGGCCTCTCTGGCGGCGGCGACGACCGCCTCGCGCGTCGCGTTCGGCGAGCCGTAGGCGATATTGTCGGCGACGCTCGCACCGAAGACGAAGGCGTCCTGCGGCACGAGTGCGATCTCGGCGCGCAGCTTCGCCGGGTCGAGCTTCGCTATGTCGACGCCATCCAGCGTGATCGAGCCGCGCAACGGATCGTAGAAGCGCAGGGCGAGCTGGAAGATGGTCGATTTGCCGGCCCCGGAGGGACCCACGATCGCGACGACCTCGCCCGGGGCGACGCGGAAGCTGATGTCGCGCAGGACCGCGCCCTCGGCGCGGCCGGGGTAAGCGAAATCGACCGCGTCGAACGCGAGCTCGCCACGAACCGGCTTCGGAAGCGCAAGCGGCTTCGGCGGGGCCGCGATGCGCGGCTCGACGGCGAAGAGCTCGGCGATGCGGCCGGCGGCGCCCGCCGCCTGCGACACCTCGTTCCAGACCTCGGACAATTGCCCGAGCGCGCCCGCCCCGAACGCCGCGTAGAGCACGAATTGCAGCAGCGTCCCGCCCGACATATGCCCCGCCACCACGTCCCGCGCGCCGAGCCACAGCACGACGACGACGCTGCCGAAGGCGAGGAAGAGGGCGGCGACGGTCACCACAGCGCGCGCTTCCGCCATGTTGCGCGCCGCCTCATAGGCGCCGTAGGCCGCCGCCCGGTAGCGCCCGGCGGTGAAGGCCTCGGCGACGAAGGACTGCATGACCCGAACCGCCGTAAGGCTCTCGGTCGCAAACGCGGTCGCCTCGGCCAGCGTGTCCTGCGCCTTCCGCGAGCGCTGGCGCACCGCACGGCCCGCCGCGAACAACGGCAGCACGATGACCGGAATGGCGGCCAGCACGAAGGCCGAGAGCATTACGCTGGTCGCGACCATCATGGCGACCGCGCCCACGAACATGAAGAGATTGCGCAGCGCCACGGAGGCGGACGAGCCGAACGTCGCCTTGAGCTGCGTCGTGTCGGCGGAAAGGCGCGAGGCGATTTCGCCGGTTTTCTCCGCGTCGAAGAAGCCGGGGTCGAGCCGCGTCAGGTGGGCGAAGAGGTTCGCGCGCAAGTCGGCAACCACCCGCTCGCCGAGCGTCATGACGAGGTAGTAGCGGACCCCCGACGCCAGCGCGAGGATGGCGACCACGCCGAGCATGGCGAGGAAATAGGCTCGGATGATGCCGGCGTTCGAATCCGAGAAGCCGAAGTCGACCATCCGTCTGGCGGCGATCGGGACGACAAGGGTCGCCGCCGACGCGATGACGAGCGCGACGAAGGCGGCGGCGATCCGGCCCCTATGGGCAAGCGCGTAGGGCAAGAGCGGCTTCAGAGCGCCGAGCGAGGCGCGACGAGGCTTGGCGCCGTCGCCGGCGGGTGAAGGCATGTCGAGCTCCAAGGTTCGGGGCGTTTTACGTAACAGGTTTGGGCCGAAATCAAGGCGCTGGGGCTGCGGCCTATTGCATTGGCCGGCGGTGCAAACTATAGAGCCGGCAGAATCCGGCCGCCGGCGCCCCGGACGGCCTTTTTCCGTTTTCGCCGAGACGTTCGATGAAACCCGACATTCATCCCAACTACCACATGATCAAGGTCGTCATGACCAACGGCGTCGAGTTCATGACGCGCTCGACCTATGGCGGCGAGGGCGCGACCCTCCACCTCGACATCGACCCCAACACGCACCCGGCCTGGACCGGCGGCTCGCAGCAGCTCGTCGACCGCGGCGGGCGCCTGTCGCGCTTCCAGAGCCGCTTCGGGGGCTTGGGCATCGGCGGCAAGAAGTAGCGCCGCCGCTCATTCGGCGGACAACCTCCGGACACTTGTGATTTCACCGCCGCCAGTGGCGGCAATGCGGGTGCGCGCCTGCGCGAGCGGTTCGCTCACAACCTTCATGTGCCAGCCGTTGGCGTGCAAAAGCGTTGCGCCGTCGCGCATGACGCCGACATGGCCCTTCCAGAAGACGAGGTCGCCCCGGAGGAGCGGGCCATCGGGCGCGACCGGCGCGCCCAAGGCGGCCTCGATCATGTCGCTGTCGCGCGGGCAGGGAATTTCGGCCGCGGAGAGCGCCGTCTGGACGAGGCCCGAGCAATCGATCCCCTCCGAAGTGCGGCCGCCCCAGAGGTAGGGCGTCTCGAGGAAGCGCTCCGCCACGCCGACGAAATCGCGCGCGGGCGAGGCCAGGTCGGTCAAGTGCGCGGCCCAGAGGTAAAGCCCATCGGAGGAGACCGCGAACGGCCCGTCCTCCCGGACGACGGCGACCCGCGCCCCGAGCGAGAGAGCGAACCGCGGCGGCAGCTTGATTTTTGGCCCGGGATAGGCGTGGGTGCGGACCGCCGCGACCTTGTGCGTCGGCTCGACCGGCGCGCCGAGGGCCGCCGACGGCAGATAGCCGACGTATTTGTCGCAGGCGAGCTGCGCCCAGGCCCAGCCTTCGGCCTCGTCGTAGACGACGGCGGTCTCGCCGAACAGCGCCTCGGTGTCGAGCGGCCCGTCCGGCCGCGGCGCGCGGCGGAGCGGCGCGCTCGCCGCCGTGATCCGCATCGCGCGCCCCTCAGCGTAGCGCGGCGCTTCAATGAGGCCGCGCAGATGCGCCGCGGCCAGATCGGGGCGGGCGGGGGTGAGTCGTGGGTCGAGCTTGCCGGGCATTGGGTCTCAGTTCGAATTCCGGGTTTGGGCGGATACCGGGCCTATTAGGGCTGCCGTGGAAGGCCCGGCGTCCCGCCCGAAGCGGGCGTTCCATCCTGCGCGAAATAGGCCTCACCGCCTGACGCGGAAGACCCTGCCGCGTAATCCAGGGCCGTTTTCGCCCGAATCGCGACCGCTCATCCCTCCGGCATCCCCGCCTTGCGCAAAACTTCGAACGCGGGCTGCAGAATCGGCTTGCGCCCGCTCAAGTATTTGATGCTGAGCTTGGGATAAAGGCGGCGAGCTTCGTCCAAGGCGGTTTTCGCCGCGTCCATCTGGCCCTTGAACGCGTGCGCGGCGGCCAGATTGAGGTAGGTGAAATAGATCCGATAACCCGCGTCGACCGCCTTGCTTGCTTCTTCGATCGCGCCGTCATAGTGGCCGAGGCCGAGTTCGGCGTCCGCCATGAAGTTGTGCCATTGGCCCAATCTCGGATCACGCGGGCTTAGGCGCATGGCTTGTCGGATATCGGATTTGGCTTGCTCGAATTGGCCCAAATACGTATGAGCGTGGCTTCGCGCCGCATGCAACGCGGCAAAATTCGGATTGATCGCGAGCCCGGCGTCCGCGATGCGGAGCCCTTGATCCGGGCGCTGCGAAGTTACCAAATACATGCATTTTGCTATGTAAGCCATCATGTTATCGGGCGCGACGGCCAAAGATCGGTCGGCCTGGCCAATGATTTTTGCAACATAGTCAGTCTCGGGATTTGCCCAACCGAAAGTATATTCCTGCATATACGCAGCGGCGTTGCCGGCTAACGCAACGGCGTCGTCGGGGTCGATCTTGAGCGCCTGCTCGAACAAGGCTCGAATTGCGTTGTTGTTCTCCTTCGTCGTGTGCTGCGTGAACCGCCAATAGGCGGCCTGGGCGTGCATGACGAGATCAACGACATCGGGGTTCTTGGAGCGGGCTGCGGTCTCCGCTTCCGCCCTGACGAGCTCGTAGCTCAACGCATTGGCCAAACGCGCCACGACCTGATCTTGCAGCTTGAACAGATCGGCGACGCTTTCTTCAAAGCGGTCGGCCCAGAGATGCGCGCCCGATTGTGCGTCGACGAGCTGCGCGTTGACCCGCACGCGGTTTCGGTTGCGCTGCACCGAGCCTTCGAGCACGTAGCGGACGCCAAGCTCCTTGCCGATCACTTTGGCGTCGATCGCCTTGCCCTTGAAGGTGAAGGCCGTGCTGCAGGCAATCACGAAGCTGTCGCGGATGCGAGACAGGTCGGTGGTGAGGTTCTCGGTGACCCCGTCGGCGAAATACTCCTGGCCCGGATCGCCGGAGAGATTCTTGAAGGGCAGGACGACAATCGAGAGGCGGGGCGGGCCGGTCTTTTGCGGCGGGGCCGGCGGCGCGGGTTTTGACCGAGCCGCTTGGCCGACTTCGAGCGAATAGACCCGGATCGGCTCGACAATGTTCCTGAGTTCGGTTGGGCCGAGATCGCTGACCTTGAGATCGAGCCGCGACTTGACTTGCCGATAGGCGTCTTCCGAAAGGCAGATCGCGCCGGGCTTCGCGATTCCTTCGAGCCGCGCGGCGATATTGACGCCGTCGCCCATGAGGTCGCCGTCGCTCTCCTCGACGACGTCTCCGACATGAATGCCGACGCGGAACTCGATCCGCTTTTCCGGCGGCACGCCCGCGTTGCGCTCGATGAGGCCGCTCTGCATTTCGGTCGCGCACCGCACCGCGTCGACCACGCTGCGGAATTCGACGATCGAGCCGTCGCCGGTGCGTTTGACGATCCGGCCGCGATGGGCGGCGATGGCGGGGTCGATGAGATCGCTCCGCAGGCCCCTGAGACGCATGAGCGTGCGATCCTCATCGGCCCCGGCGAGCCGGCTGTAGCCGACAACATCAGCAACCAGGATCGCCGCGAGCTTGCGGTTTTCTCCCATTGCACACCTCGGGTCTCTGGAGGCTAGCACAAAAAGCAGCCGGGTTCTGCGTGATTAGTTGCGGTCGACCTCCTCTGGGAGCAATCTTTCCTGAAGTTACTTCTGTAGGCGCGCTTTCCGCCCTCACCACTTGCCTTGCTCGACGGCCGTCAGGAAGTCGAGCAAGGCACGGTTGTAAAGGTTCGGTTCCTCCAAATTGATGGCGTGGCCACTCTTAGGGAAGAAGGCGAGGCCGCTGCCCCGAATGTGGCGTTTCATGAACAATGACGGCTTCACGCACGCCTCGTCCTCGTCGCCGCAGAGGATCAGTGTCGGGACCTGTATGGCATCCATCTCTCCTTCCCAGACGTAGATCGGAGGGCGGCCGGCTTGCACCCCACGCATCGTGTTGGCGGACCCAATGGAAGAGTGTTTTGAGAGGAGGTCGAGAAAAACCTTGTAGCCCTGTGGGTCCTTACGTTTGAGCTGTAGCCTATTTGCGCCAGCGCCGTAGTCTGCAAAAGCGCCTGCGCCCTCGCGCTCGAGTCGGTCGGCCAGGGCGCGGCAGGTCTGCCGGAACTCCTCGGGGTCATCGCTGCCGCTGCCCGCCGCCGCAATGATCATGGAGCGGACCATCTCGGGGCGCCGCATACCGAAAAGCAACGTACAGGACCCGCCCATCGAGAGGCCGCCGATGTGCGCTTGCTCGATGCCGAGGTGATTCAGAATCTCGTAGAGGTCTTCCACAGCGTAGTCCTGCCCGTACTCAGAGACGCGGGTCGGGACCGCAGACGGCGGGTAACCGCGAGCGTTGAAGACAATGACGCGATAGCGGCGTGAGAAGAAATTCACTTGCGGCAGCCAACTCTCCATGCTGCCGGCGAACTCGTGGACCAAGACCAGCGGAAATCCGCTTCCATACTCCTCGTAAGCAAGATCAACCCCGTTGACATGGGCGATTGGCACGACAGTCTCCTCCCTTCATTAGGACGCCATGGAGGCTTCCACTCCTGCGAGGGGCGTCCGCCGCAGGATGCCGAAGGCGACATCTCTCGGTCCCAGCAGTCAGCGGCGGGCTAGGGAATGATGACGTCGAATCAGGCCGCGGCAATAGCCTGGATTTCAAACTTCGCCCCGCCATAAAGAGCGGTCACCCCGCAGGAGAGTTTCGCCGGTCCGGCCTGCGGGAAGTACTCGGCGTACACTGCGTTCACCCTCGCGAGCTGGTCGAACTCCGTCAAGTAAAGAGTTGTGGATACGACATTCGCGAGCGATGAACCTGCCGCTTTCAGGATCATCTCGAGATTTTTCATTGCCTGGCGGGTTTGTCCGGCAATATCGGAGCCAACGAGCTGGCCCGTTTTCGGGTCGATGCCAATTTGGCCAGCGACGAAGACTAATCCATTGGCTCTAATGCCCTGGCTATAGGTAGGGTTGACGGCGGGCAAGCCGGGTGGATTGATAACTTCCCGCGTCATTGCAGGGTCCTCTTTACGAAGTGCAGGCGGGGACGGCGGCGTGCGATTGGACCCGCGGCGATCGAGATCGGACGCGCCGGCGCTAACGGCGGGAGCGACATTTTCTTGCTTTCCCAGGAAGTAATCCGTACAATCCAGTTTCTCAGAAATAGCGTGCGGTCAAGCCAGTGCATGACAAGGCCACAAAGATCCAGTCGCTCGAAAGGCCGAGGCGTTCGACGGTAGCCGGACTTTCGTCCCGGACGGAATTTTTCCCCGGTTTCCGGCGCAAGGCGTTGAGAAGGCTCGATTCGGGCGCAACTTTTCCGCATTTTTTCGCGCTTTTTCGCATTTTTTCACGTCTTTTCCGCCTTAAGAGGC
>DATJXI010000083.1:0-9249 GCA_035500275.1 Roseiarcus sp.
CTAGCTAGACCTAGTCTAGGCCGCCACGTCCGCCACCACCGCGTCAAGCAGCGGGGCTCCCATCGGGGTGACTCGCAAGCGGCCCCGCCCGTCGAGCTCGATGAAGCCGTCCTCGACCAGGCTCCTCACCCTTTCGGGGTCCATGAGCCGGCCGCTTAGCGCCTCGTAGCGCTTCGGGTCGATCCCCTCGCGCAGTCTCAACCCCATGAGCAGGAACTCGTCGCCCTGCTCCTCGCGGCTCAAGAGCGTCTCCTCGACGAGACCGTGGCCCTCGGTCTCGACCTGGGTCAGCCACATTTCCGGGTGGCGCTCGGTCTCCTGCGCGAGCCGGCCCTTGGGCGTAACGAGGCGGCCGTGCGCGCCGGGGCCGACCCCGGCATATTCGCCATAGCGCCAGTAAATGAGGTTGTGGCGGCTCTCCCCGCCCGGCCGTGCGTGGTTCGAGACCTCGTAAGCCGGCAAACCGCGCGCCTCGGTAATTTCCCGCGTCGCAGCAAAGAGAGCGAGGCTCAGCTCCTCGTCCGGCAGCCTGAGCTTACCCGCGTCCCTGAGCCGCTCGAAGATCGTGTCGGGCTCGATGGTGAGCTGGTAGAGCGACACATGGTCGCCGACGAGCCCGAGCGCCTCGGCGAGTTCGGCCCGCCAGGCCCACTCGGTCTGACCGGGACGAGCGTAGATGAGGTCGAAGGAGAAGCGCGCAAAGAGCGTCGCGCCGAGCTTGACCGCGGCGACCGCCTCCTCGACCGTGTGCCGGCGGCCGAGCGCCTTCAGGTCCGCATCATTCAGCGCCTGAACCCCGATGGAGAGCCGGTTGACCCCGGCGGCGCGATAGCCTCGGAACCGCGCGGCCTCGACGCTCGTCGGGTTGGCTTCGAGGGTGATCTCGGCCTTCGGATCGAGCCGCCAACTGGCGGCGATGGCGTCGATGATCCCTTGCACCGTCTGCGGCCGCATGAGCGAGGGCGTGCCGCCGCCGAAGAAGACGGAGGCCACCGTCCGGCCGGGCGCCAGGGCGGCGCGGTGAGCGATCTCCGCCCGAAACGCCGCCAGATAGCGCTCCTCGTCGATCGGCGTTCCGCGCACGTGGCTGTTGAAGTCGCAGTAGGGGCACTTCGCGAGGCAGAACGGCCAATGGACGTACACCCCGAACCCTGGGTCGGGGTCGGCGGCGCGGGCGCGCGCGCGGCGCGCGATCTCGTCCCGAATCATCGCCCCCTTATGCCAGCGGAACGGCGGGGAAGCCAGAAAAAGCCGTGCTCTTCCGGCGCTCTTCCGTGCTCTTCGTTCAGAGCGCCGCGTCGCCGGTCTCGCCGGTCCGGACGCGAATCGCGTTCTCGAGGTCAGTGACGAAGATCTTCCCGTCGCCGATCTGACCGGTGCGGGCGGAGTCTTCGATCGCCTTGATGACGTCGTTCACGCGCTCGTCGCTGACTGCCACGTCGAGGCGCAGCTTCGGCATATACGCCGAGGCGTATTCCGACCCGCGATAGATCTCGGTGTGGCCTTTTTGGCGGCCGTAACCGTTCACCTCGGCCACCGTCATGCCGTGGACGCCGATCCAGTCGAGGGCCGCGCGCACCTCGTCAAGCTTGAAGGGTTTGATGATCGCGACGATGAGCTTCATTGGTCCAACGCCTGGCAAGCTTGCCTGCTTGCGCCCCTCGGTATGCCGAGACGGCGGACAGCGCAAGTGTTCACCCGCCAGCGTCTCGCTTTTCGCGGCGCGTCTTCAAGGGACGGCGGCGCTCACAATCCCGCCTTCGGCGGCGATCCGCCCCCCGCGAAAAACAAACGCGCGCCTGGGCCGGTCGACGACGGCGTCGGCGACGCTCGCTGCATCGAGCGCGACAAGATCGGCCGCGGCGCGGACATGGAGGCCGCGGCGCGGATCGCCAAGGGCCTTGTCCGCTTCGATGGTCGCAAGCGCGAAGGCCTCTTCCAGCTCCCGGTTCGTGAACATCTCGTGGCGGGCGGCGATGATCGCCGTCCGGTCCAGCATGTCGCCATTGCCGAAGGGCGACCAGCAATCGCGAATGTTGTCCGAGCCGGCGAATACGGTGACGCCATGCTCGCGCAGGGCCCGGACAGGCGGGACCGGCGCCGAGGGAGGACAAGAGGTCATGATCGCAACGCAGGCGCGCGCGAGGCGGTCGGCCGTCTCCCCGAAAAGCTCGGGCGCGACGCTGCCCAGCGCGAAGGCGTGACTCGCGGCGACGCGTCCTTGCATCCCGGCCGCCACGGTTCTCGCGGCGATGTCGCTCAGTTCCGCCGCGCCTTCTTCGCCGGGATCATGCAGGTGAATGTCGACGCCCTTGCCGAACCTCTCGGCAAGTCCGAAGACGATGTCGAGCTGGCCCTTCAAGTCGCCGTCGAATCCGACGGGATCGAGGCCGCCGACGAGATCGGCGCCGGTCTTGAGCGCGTCGGCGAGGAGGTTGGCGGCGCCTTTCTCGGCGACAACGCCGCTTTGCGGAAAAGCCACGATCTCAATGTCGATCCAGTCGCGGTACGTCTCCCTGACCCTCAGCACCGCCTCGAGGTTCGCCAGTTTGACGTCGTTGTCGATGTCGACGTGGCTGCGCGCCCGCGTCGTGCCATTGGCGATGAGCTGGCGGATGAGCGCCGACGCGCGAGCCTCGACAGGCAGCGCCACGCGACGCCGGGCGACGCGCTCGGCGGCGATCCGCTCGCGCACGCTGCGCCCTTCGACGTGGGGAAGGCGCGGCGCGCCCCAATGCGTCTTATCGAGATGGATGTGGCCGTCCACGAAGGCGGGCAGGAGGAGCAGGCCGCCGAGGTCGATGCGCCCCCCGTCCTGTGGCGCCTCGCCCGGCGTATGAATGGCGCGGATGACGCCGCCGTCGATCTCCACGTCCGCCGGCCCTTTTTCCGGCAGCCGCGCATTGGCGAGGATCATGCGACGAAGCCGAGACGCTTCGCCGCGGCGTAGCGGTAAAGCGGGTCGCCGTAGCGCTTGAACTCCTCGCCCGCGGAGAAGGGCAGGCTCAGGTCGTGCTCGTCGTCCCGCCCGACGGCCTCGCGAAAAATCTCGGGCCAGTCGGGCAGGCGCATGTTGCGCCATTCGTCAAGCTCGTCCGCACGCGGCAGTTCGGGGAAGCCGATTTTCGGCACAAGCGACGTGATCGCCTGCCAGAAATAGCGCAGCGGCGTCGCCCGGTCCGGGGTGCGCGGCGCCATCATCCTGAGCCAGTGCGTTCCCGTCACCGCGTGCAGCGCGCAGAAGTCCCCGGTCGCGGCGTAAAGCGAGAGCGAAACGCGCGCGACCCTATCATGCGTATCGGGCCCGATCGCGAGCATGTCGACGACCGGTGCGAATTCTGGCTTCTCTGCCGCCGCGCGCATGAAGTGCCAGAGCAGGTCGCGCTCCGTCTCGACATGCCGGAACGTTTCCGGCCCGTACATGTAGGCCAGGACTTGCGCCGGATCGTCCGTCGTCGGGGGCCGCCCCGAGGGCGGTCCGAGGGAAAGATAGGTCGCGGCCCAATAGCCGAGCGCGACGCCGGTCTCCTCGTCGCTGTCGGTAAAGGTCGCATAGGCCATGCGCATGAAGGCGTGCAGCGCGCTCGCGGCGAAGCCGGGAAAAAGCTGCGGCAGATAGGCGAGCGCCGCTTCAGTCGCGCCGAGCCGCGCGACCTCGCCGGCAAAGAACCGCCGGTAGTCGCCCTCTCGCTCGCGCTGGCCGAGGGATTCCTTCCAATTGTCGCGAGTGATCTCGCCCACCGGCTCGGGCACGGGAACGAGGCCGTTCGCCTTCTGGTAGATGTGGCAATATTCCTCCAGCCGTTCGTCGCTTGCGCCCATGCGATGGAGCGCGACCAGCACCATGGGCAGGTGATTGGCGAGGAAGAATGGGAACTCGGCGCTCCAGGCCCTAGACCAGGCGATGGCCCGCTCGAGCCCGCCCGAGGAGCTGCTCAGCCCGCTCCTAACATTTGGTTCGAGAGCCGCGCTCATTGCGCACTCCATCAATGGAAAACTCTTGCTCGCGCCCATCGGGGACGCAACTTTCCCACTCGACAAGGCGCGCTCGAGCGGCCATCTTGACCGGGAACGTGAGCCGGACGATGGCGCCAATTTCCTGAAAATCAAGGCGCTTGCCGCGAGCGCGGTAAATCAAGGAGGCCAAATTGAAGCCTTTCATCCCTCGCTTGGCCATGCTTTCCCTCGCCGCATTTGCTTTAAGCGCGCCGCTCGCCCCGGCCTCGGCCGAGACGCGCTACGATGGGATCACGCTGAACCTCGCCTCGCAGAACGATCAGTACGCCGCGGTTCTGGCGGGCATGGCCCCCGAATTCCAAAAGCTCACGGGCGCCAAAGTGAATGTCGACATCCTGAGCTATCCGGAGCTTCTCACCAAGATCACCGCCGACTATGTCGGACACACGAAAGGCTATGACGTCGCGACCGTGGACATCGTCTGGTCGGGACAATTCGCCGAGGCCGGCTACACGGTCGACCTCACCGATTGGATCAAGCGCGACGCCGCCGAGATCAAGGTCGACGACATCTATCCGTCGCTGATGGCCTCGCTCGGCGGCTACAAAGGCAAGCAGATCGCGTTCCCCTTCGCGGGCTACGCCAACGTGCTCGCCTACCGCAAAGACCTCTACGAGGCGGCGGGATTGAAGCCGCCGGCCACGATGGAGGAATTCGTCGCCGACGCGCTGAAGCTCACCGATCCGTCGAAGAAAATCTACGGCTTCGTCGCCAACGGGCAGAAGGGCCCGGCCGTCGCGCAGGACTGGATGCAGTACAATCGCCAGTTCGGCGGCTCGATCCTCGACGCCAACGGCAAGCCGGCGCTCAATTCCCCGGCCAACGTCGAGAGCGTCGTCGAATACAAGAAGCTGTTCGACCAGGCCGCCCCGCCCGGTGCGGTGGACTACGATTGGGGCGGGCGCGAGGAGAGCTTCCGCCAGGGGCTCGTCGCCAATATGCAGACCTGGTCGATCGGCGCGGCCGACTACGACAATCCGAAAGTGTCCAAGATCGCCGGCAAGGCCGGCATCGTGCCGACCCCGATGGCGAAGGGTCTGCCGCAGGAATACGGCATCGGCGGCTGGGGGTTGGGCGTCAACGCCGACATCGACCCTAGACACAAGGAGGCCGCCTGGGCCTTCATCAAATGGGTGACGAGCCCCGCCGTCCACAAAGAACTCAACATGCGAGGGGCCGGCAGCTACCTGCGCAAAAGCGAGATGACCGACCCTGAGCTATTGAAGAAATTCCCGTTCCTGCCGGTCATCGCCACATCGTTCGAGCACGGCGACGGCGATTTTCGCCCGCGCATTCCGCAGTACCCTGAGCTTCAGGACATCATCGGCAGCGCCATCAACGCGGTGCTCGTCGGCCAGGCCGATCCGAAAGCCGCCATGGACGCGGCGCAGGCCAAGGCCGAGGCGCTGTTCAAATGACTGCGGAAGGCGTCGCCTGAGCCGGATTCGAAGCAAGCCGCGCTTTAATCGTGAATGGCGGCTCTTCCGCCTGAGTCTGGCGCCCGGGTGAGCATCCTCACGCGGCGCAGGGCGTCGGCTGCGGACCCTGCGGCGGAGCTGCCGGCGGGACTCTCCTACGCCCGGAAGCGGCGCCTGTTTCTGGCCGCGCTCGCGGCGCCCGCGCTCGTCTATGTCGTCGCGATTGCGGTCGGCCCGATCATGCAGGGCTTCCTCTATTCTTTCGAAAGCTACAATCTCATCCGCCCGGCGAGCCGTCACTTCGTCGGGCTCGAAAATTACGGCGCCTTCTGGCGCGACCCGACCGCGCGCGCGGCGTTCGTCAACACCTTCGTCTTCACCATCGGCGCAGTGGCGGTCGAATTCGTGCTCGGCCTCGGGATCGCGCTGCTTTTGTGGCGCGACGACCTGTTCAACCGGGTCGCGCTCGGCCTTCTGCTCATTCCGGCGACGGTCACGCCGCTCGTCGTCGGCCTCGTGTTCAAGGCGCTCCTGAACCCGGACTATGGGATGCTCGGCTACGCTTTCGTCAAGATGGGCCTTTCGAGCCCGCACGGCCTGCTCGGCGACCCGCACCGGGCGCTCGCGACGCTGATTGCGATCGACGCCTGGGAATGGACGCCGCTCATGGCGCTCATCCTGCTCGCCGGCCTCAAGACCCTGCCGGCCGACGTTCTCGAGGCGGCCGCGGTCGACGGCGCGAACGCGCCGCAGCGGCTAAGGCTTGTCATCTTTCCGCTGCTGCTGCCCGCCGCCTTTCTTGCGCTCATCCTGCGGATGATGGATGCGTTTCGCGTCTTCGACATCATCTTTGTCACGACCGCGGGCGGACCCGCAGATGCGACCAACACGCTCATGATCTACGGCGTCAAGCAGGGCCTCGAATTCTTCAACATCGGCGCGGCTTCCGCCGTCAGCAGCGTGACGATGTTTTGCATCCTGGCGATGGCCGCGGCTTTCATCGGAATCACGCGCCCCGGGAGAGACCGCTATGGATGAGAGCGGCGGGCTCCTCCTGGCGCGCCGGCTCGCCATAGTCGCGGTCCTCGCCGTCGCGCTCGCACCGGTCGTCTGGCTCTTCTCGATCGCCTGGAAGCCGGCGAGCGACATCTTCGCCTCGCCGCCGCAATTTCTGTTCACGCCCACAGGTGCGAATTTCGAGAGCGTCTTCCGCTATTTCAACCTGTGGGCGCTCTTGAAATCGAGCCTCATCATCTCGATCGGATCGACCGTCCTTTCGCTGCTCATCGGCGCGCCGGCGGGATATGCGCTCGCCCGCTCGGAGAGCCCGCGCGCCGTCTGGCTCGCGTATTTCTTTCTCGTCGTCCGCACCGTGCCCGCGGTCGCGACTTTGATCCCGTTCTATCTTTTCATGCGCGACATTGGGCTCCTCGGGACCTGGTGGGCGGTGATCATCCTCAACACCGCGCTCAACAGCGCCTTCGTCGTCTGGATGATGTTCTCTTACTTTCGTTCCTCACCCGTGAGCATCGAGGAAGCCGCGCGCATCGACGGCGCCACGGACTGGCGGGCCTTCCTCTCCATCGCCCTGCCGACGGTCACGCCCGGCCTCATCGCCAGCGCGATCTTCTGCATCATGTTCTCGTGGAACGACTTTCTCTACGCGATGTTCTTGACCAAGGCCGACACCAAGCCGATTTCCGTTGCGCTGCTCTCCGCCTACGGCACCATGGACATCTCCTGGGGGACGCTCGGCGCGCTCGCGCACTTCTCAACGCTGCCGATCGTGCTGATGATGATCCTGCTCAACCGCTATTTCGTGCAGGGCATGACCAAGGGGGTCCACTGACTTACGGTCATTCGTCAAACAACGTCAGAAGCTCGGGCAGGTTGGCGATGAGCCGGTCGCAGTCGAGGACAGCGCCGCCTGGCGCATAGCCGACGACGAAGAGGCCAGCCTCTCTCGCCGAACGGGCGCCGGCGGCGCTGTCCTCGACCGCCACGACCGATGACGGCGGGAGTCCAAAGCGCCGCGCCGCCTCCCGGAACGGCTCCGGGTCGGGCTTGCCCTTCGATACGTCGTTGAGGCTGATCGAGAAGGCGATCGTTTCGCCAATGCCGAGCGCTTCGAGATTGGCGTCCACGATGGCGCGACCTGAATTCGAGACGCAGGCTTGTGGGACGCCTTTCCCGGCGAGGGCGCGAACCGTCTCGAGCGCGCCGGGGCTGAGAGGAAGGCCGCCCGCCTCGGACACATAGCGCCGCTCGATGACAGCGAGCCACGCCTTCCACTCAACCTCCCTGGGAAAACGCGGCTGAAGCGTCTTCCAGACGTCATGCATGTGGACGCCGCGAAAGGCCTCTTGCGGAAGATCGGTGAGGTCCACGCCGAAAGAAGCGCTCGATTCGACGAGCGCCCGCTGATGCAAGCCTTCGCTGTCGATGAGCGTGCCGTCGATATCCCAGGCGACGGCTCGAAACCGGCTCATGTGGACTTTGGCTCCCGCGTCCCGGCCAGCTGGCGATAGATCTCGCGGTAGCGCCGATACCCGTCGGCATAGGTCTTCGCCAACTCGCGCCTCGGCTCGATCCTGTCCGCGGGCCGGACAATGGCGGAAATTCCGGCCCAGTCGTCCGCGATCTTTGCGCCGACGGCCGCCGTCCAGGCCGCGCCAACGCATGAGCCCGGATGGCCTTGAAGGCGCTGGACCGGCTGCTCGAGCACGTCCGCGACAATCTGCATCCAGACGCGGCTCGAGGAACCTCCGTCCGACGCGATGAACCGCTCGGTCCGGTAGCCGATCTCGTTCATGACCTCGATGTGATGGGCGATCGCGTAGGCGTAGGCCTCGAGCATCGCCCGCCACATGTGGCCGATGTCATGCGACAGCGTGAGCCCGTCGAACGTCGCGCGCGCGTCCGGGTCGTGGATCGGCGTCTTCTCGCCGAGGAAATAGGGCGTGACGACGAGCCCCGCGCTTCCCGCGGGGCGCGCGTCGGCAAGGCGGTCGAGCCATTGATGGATGGAATGGCCAGCCTTCTGCGCGGCGGCGCTTTCGCCGCCTGCGAAATTGCCCGCGAACCAGTTCAGCGCCGAGCCTCCCGTCGCCATGCAGCCGTTCGGCGCGAAGAGCCCGGGGATCAGGTGGTAGTCGAGGTAGAGCCTCGGGTCCGGCTTGGCCCGGTCGGTCGCCAGCAGGATGTCCACCGCTCCGCCGAACTTCAGCAAGACGTCGCCGGCCCCGACGACGCCCGCGCCGAGCGCGGAGGCGATCATGTCCGCCGCCCCGCCGACCACCGGCGTCCCGGCCGCGAGCCCCGTCTCCGCCGCCGCTTTGTTGGAGACGCCGCCCAGCACCTCATGCGACCGCGTCTTCCGGGGCACGGCGCTTCGCGGGACATGGGCGAGCGCAACGAGCGAGTCGTCGACGGCGTGGGTCGCAAGGTCGACGAAGCCCGCCTCGAGCGCCCAATTCTGCTCGACGGCGCGCTCGCCGGTCAGCCTCCAATTCACGTAATCGTAGGAGCCGAACACCGTGCCGATGCGCGCGAAGACCTCGGGCTCGTGGCGCTCGATCCACCTGAGCTTCGGAGCGACGAGCTGCTGGTTGATCCCGTTGCCGGCCCTGGCGAGGAAGGCGCTCTCTTCGTTCTCCAACCGAAGTTCGGCGACCTCCGCGCCGCAGCGCGCGTCGCTCTGCTGGATGCTTCGCCTCAAAAGGCGCCCGCCGGCGTCCAGGAGCACGACGGCCGGAAGCATGCCCGAGACGCCGACAGCGGCCACCTCCGCAGCGGCGACGTTGCTTTCATTCAG
>DATJXI010000084.1:0-11904 GCA_035500275.1 Roseiarcus sp.
CGTCCCCTATCACCATCGAGCGTGCTTGCTTTCTTCGTTGTTTCACGCCGCGTGAGGACGCGTCCTGTCTTGCAGCTTTCAAGGTAGACGTCGCAGAGTTCGGCGACGGTCGCGGCATGACGACCTTCCCGCTTTGCTCTCGCTGGATCGCCGCCCTTGGCCACCTCCCCGAGAATCCGTCGGGCTTCATCCCGCGCCATTTCAGGCGTCCAGGGCGCGCCATGCCTTCCGATCGTTGCCCAGCGCTGTCTGCCATCGGCAGTTCGATATTTGACGACGTAGGCCACAGCGGAGCCACTTTGACGACGGGCCCCTAAGCCCGTGACGGCTCCCTTGCCCTCGTCCCAAGCTGTCGAATTCTGCGAAATGGTGGCGATTGTTTTGAGCGTAATCACGACGTCATCCCGTTGGTAGCTACTTCAAGCTAGCGACCAACTAGCTACCACGGCAGAGCAAACATCCGCAACCGATATCTAGAAGGAGCAAGCAAAAAAGCCAACAATTCTAGATAACTGCAGGTGCCGTCAAACTGCCGCAATCTCATTTTGAGCGAGGGAACTCCCTTGGTAAGGGAGAGGTCGAGAGTTCAATCCTCTCTTGCAGCACCACTTTGATGTTAAGAGAAGCGATTGAAAGCGGCGGGACGCCGGTCAGCTTCCATAGGATTGTCCCTCTTTCCCTGAACGCCGCGTCACGCCTCGGCACTGCCGCCGGGCAAGCGCCAACCGCTGTCCTGCCGCCGGTGAGTGTCGGTCATCATCCCGCAGGCGGCAGACTCAGCGCGTTCTGCGAACGGCCGACGGCCTGACAAAGGAGAACAGCCGGTTTGACGGACCGAAGCTCGCGCGCATCGACCGCGACATCGGCATGTTAACCGCCCCTGGAATGTGAGACTAAGATAGTAACGCACAATCCCATCAAGAAATCGAGCGCCGCATTGGCGCTGGTCGTCATCGTCTAGACCCGCGAGCGACGCAACGGGAATCCCGCAATCCGTCAGAAGTTTGAGATGCGCTTCAAGTTCTACCTGGCTTCCCCGCGAACTTCGTTGGCGGCGCTCACGATGATGAAATCGGGTTCTCTCAGGCTGAACTTACGCCTTCGCGATCGCTCGCTCCAGCGCTTGGCGGACCTTGGCCGCCAAGCCGGCTAGCTCGGGATTGCCGACCGCCTCCATCGTCTCGGCCGGATCAATGGACGACACTTCGACCTCGCCGTTGTCACGCCTCTGGACGACGATATTGCAGGGCAGCATGACGCCGATGTTGGGCTCGATGTTTAGGGCCTCGTGAGCGAAGTTCGGATTGCAGGCCCCGAGGATCCAATAGGGCCGAAAGTCCTTGCCGATCTTCGTCTTGAACGTCCCCGCGACATCGATCTCCGTGAGCACGCCGAAGCCTTCATTCTTCAGCGCCTCCTTGACGCGGGCAATGACGCCTTCGAAGTCGCCGCTCGTCGTACGGCTGATGTTATAGCTCATGGTCCTCTCAGCGGTTTCTCAGAAGGCGACGTCTCCCCCGCGCGAGCGCCACCCGTTCATGCCGCCGGCGTAGTGTCGCACGTCATCGCGTCCGGCCGCTCGCGCCTGGTTCAGCGCATTGCGGGAGCGCGCGCCCGCCTGGCAAACGAAAACGACCGGCTTGTCCGACGGAAGCTGCCGCGGATCAAACCGCGACATCGGCATGTTTACAGCCTCGGGAATATGCCCGGCAGCGAATTCGTGCGGCTCACGAACGTCAACAACCGCTACCGCGTTGGCGTCCGTGGCTTGAGCAATATCCTCGAAGTCGATCGTGTCCGCGTCTTGGGTCGCGGAACGGGAAAACAGATTCCTGAACATCACCGCTCCTGGTCAGGCCGCCTCGGCCTTCGCCGCCGCGAACTGCGTGTAGGCGCCAAGCGCGTGGCTTGCATACATCGCCGAAGGCCCGGCGCCCATATAGATCGCCATGCCAAGCGTCTCAAGGACTTCCTCGCGCGTCGCTCCCCGGTCCACCGCCGCCTTGACATGGAATGCGATGCAGTCGTCGCATCGGATCGCGACCGATATGGCGAGCGCGATCAGCTCCTTTGTCTTGGCGTCAAGCGCGGTTCCGGCCAGCGCGCTCTGCGCGATGGCTGAGAACGCCTTCATCACCTCGGGGGCGCCGCCGCGCAAGTTCCGGAGCTCGGCGCTCAAGCCACGGGTCATTTCTGGCCAATTCGTAGATTGCATAGTTCGCGCTCCTGTTTCCGCTGACCGCCAAGACGCGAGCCGCGTCTCGATTGGACGTCCGTTGACCCGCGCACCGCAGCCTGCAGCACGTATATTCGGAAACACGAATTTATCAACGGAAACGGAAACCGAATCTCAGTCGGCGAATGAGGCTAATCGCCGCAGACTGTGAGGCCTCCGCGCGCGTGTGCGATCCTTTCTTTGCCAAGCACATACTGCGGAAGGCGGACTTGCGCGTAACAAGCTTCGCCCGTACATGCGGCGCTTGCCGAGCCAAAGGAATCTTGCGTCAATGACTGACGACCCAGAGGCCCGCTTCCCGGGATGGCGCGCCACGACAATTCTGATGGTGCGCAAGGGCGGCCGGGTCGTAATCGGCGGCGACGGCCAGGTCAGCATGGGACAGACGGTCGTCAAGGCGACCGCCCGCAAGGTGCGTCGGCTCGCCAAGGGCGACGTGATTGCAGGTTTCGCGGGGGCGACGGCGGACGCGTTCACATTGTTCGAGCGGCTTGAGAACAAGCTTGAGCAATATCCGGGCCAGCTGGCGCGCGCCTGCGTCGAGCTGGCGAAAGACTGGCGGACCGACCGCTACTTGCGGCGCCTCGAAGCCATGCTGCTCGTCGCCGACAAGGGGGCGGGTTTCACCATTTCCGGCGTGGGCGACGTGCTCGAGCCGGAGACCGGCGACGGCGGCTCCGCAATGGCGATCGGCTCAGGCGGCAACTACGCCCTCGCGGCCGCGCTGGCGCTCTTGCCAATGGAGCTCGACGCGGAGGAGATCGTGAGGCGCGCCATGCGCATCGCCGCCGAAATTTGCGTTTATACGAACGCCAATCTGATTATTGAAAGCCTCTGATCCATGACCGATTTCAGCCCCCGCGAGATCGTCTCCGAACTCGATCGCTACATCGTCGGTCAGGGCGAGGCCAAGCGCGCCGTCGCCATCGCGCTCCGCAACCGCTGGCGCCGTCTGCGGCTGACTTCGCCCATGCGGGAAGAAGTGATGCCGAAGAACATTCTCATGATCGGTCCTACCGGCTGCGGCAAGACCGAGATCGCGCGCCGCCTCGCCAAGCTCGCCGGGGCGCCGTTCCTCAAGGTCGAGGCGACGAAGTTCACCGAGGTCGGCTACGTGGGGCGCGACGTTGAGCAGATCGTGCGCGACCTCATCGAGGTCGCCATCGCGCTCGTGAAGAGCAAGAAGCGCAAGGACATCGAAGCCAAGGCGGAGCTTGCCGCGCAGGAGCGCGTGCTCGACGCGCTGGTGGGAGTCAATTCTTCCTCCTCGACACGCGAAGCATTTCGAAAGAAGTTGCTCGCGGGCGAGCTCAACGACAAGGAGATCGAGGTGGAGCTGCCGGCGAGCGGGAGCGCCATGCCCATGTTCGAACTGCCGAACTTGCCCGGCGCCTCGATCGGCGCGATCAACATCGCCGACATCTTCGGCCGGGGAACGCGCACAAAGCCGAAGCGCACCACTGTGGCCGAGGCCCATGAGCCGCTCGTTGCGGCCGAGGCCGACAAGTTCCTCGATCAGGACGCCATCATTCGCGACGCGATCACCGAGGTCGAGAGCAACGGCATCGTCTTTCTGGACGAGATCGACAAGATCTGCGCGCGCGAGGGGCGCAGCGGCGCCGACGTGTCGCGCGAGGGCGTGCAGCGCGACCTCCTGCCCCTCATCGAGGGCACGACGGTCGCAACCAAGCACGGCGCGATCAAGACGGACCACATCCTCTTCGTCGCCTCCGGCGCGTTCCACATTTCCCGCCCGTCCGATCTTCTTCCCGAGCTGCAGGGGCGCCTGCCCATTCGCGTCGAGCTCAAGTCGCTCACCGAGGACGACTTCAAGCGCATCCTCACCGACACCGAGGCGAGCCTTATCAAGCAATATGTGGCGCTTATGAGCACCGAGGGCGTCGACCTCGAATTCAGCGACGATGCGATTGCGGCCATCGCGCGCATTGCGGCCAAGGTGAACAGCTCGGTCGAAAACATCGGCGCACGCCGATTGCAGACCGTGATGGAGCGCGTTCTCGACGACGTGAGCTTCACCGCGGCCGACCGCGACGGTGAGAAGGTGCGGATCAACGCGGATTTCGTGGAGCGCCAAGTCGGGGATCTCGCCGGCAACGCCGACCTCAGCCGCTACATACTCTGAGGCGTTCGCCGCGCTACCGCGGACGCGCGACGAAAATGCCGATGAGGATCGCAAGGCCGCCAAGCGCCTGCACCGCGCGCACCGGCTCGCCGAGGATGAGATAGCCGAACAGCGCCGCGGCGATCGCCTCCAGAAAGATGACCAGCGAGGAGAATCCGGCCGGCAGGCGGCCAAGCGCGATCGAGAGCAGTCCCTGCCCGCCGGAATGGCTGATTAAGGCCATGGCGAGAAGCGCCGCGACCCCACGCGCCGATCGCGGAATGAGCGTCGGCTCGGCGACGAACGCGACGACGAACAGGATGGCCGCCGTGATGAGCGTCGCCTCGAAGGTGAGCCGCGCCGCGGAGGCTTTCTTGCGCGCCGCTTGGACGGCCAGGAAATAGAGGCCGAAAAAGACGCCGGTCGCGATGCCAAAAGCGTCACCGAGGGCGCCGGCGGGCTCGAGTTTGAAGCTTTGCGCAAGCAGCGCTGCGCCGCCGATCAGGCAGAGACAGAGCCCGGCGAGGACGCCGGCTGTCACCCTCTGCCGGAAGAGAAGCCAGCCGAACAGCACGACCCAGATCGGCGCCGTCGTCGCGAAGAAGGTCGCGTTGGCGACGCTCGTGTGGACGATTGCAAGGTGCCAGAAAAAAAGGTCGCCCGAGAAAGCGAGGCCGGCAAGGATCGCCGCCTTCGAGAAATGCTGGCCCGGCTCTTCACGGCGCTCAGATAGGCGAAGCCATCCGCATAGCAGCGGAAGCGCGAGCGCCACGCGCCAGAACGCGCTCGCGAACGGCCCGACGTCGGCGAGGCGGACGAAGATGGGAGAGGCCCCCATCGCGACTGCGCCCGCGACGAGGGCGGCGAACGGCGCAACGAGGCGCTGCGGCGCCACGCGGGAGACGGAAGTCGACATCGGAGATACGTCAGGAAAAGCGATGGACTTTCGCGCGAGAATTACGCTTATCGTCCTTAGTGGGGTCATATCTCTCCAGCAAGCACAGACAGATGAACCAGACTGCGCGGCCAACCCTGTCCGGCGCGGCGGACGTCCCGCCCTTCGAATACATTCCCGGCCCGCTCGAAGCTGGCGTCCTTTTCATCTGCGATCACGCCTCGAACGCGCTGCCGCCGGAATACGGATCGCTCGGGCTGCCGCCGGAGGCTTTCAACCGCCACATCGCGTACGACATCGGGGCCGCCGACCTCACGCGCGCCCTGGCTGAGCGGCTCAACGCGCCGGCGGCGCTTTCGACCTTCTCGCGTCTTCTCATCGACCCGAATCGGGGCGCGGACGATCCGACCCTCGTGATGCGCTATTCCGACGGCGCGATCGTGCCGGGCAACGCGCGCGTCGACGCCGTAGAGATCGCCCGTCGGCGCGGCAGGTTCTGGGAGCCATATCGCAACCGGATCGTGGCGACGATCGAGAAGATGATGGCGAGCGGCGAGCCTCCAGCGATTATCTCCATTCATTCGTTCACGCCGCTCTGGCGCGGCGTTCCGCGGCGCTGGAAGGTCGGCGTCCTGTGGGATCGCGACGACCGCATCCCGAAGCCGCTCATCGAGGAGCTTCTCGGCGAGCCCAACATCCATGAGAGCGGCGTCGGCGACAACGAGCCCTACGACGGGGCGCTGGCGGGGGACACCATCGACGCGGTCGCGACGCCGCTCATGCTCGCCAATGCGCTGATCGAAATGCGGCAGGACCTCATCGACAGTCCCGAGCGCGCCGCCGAATGGGCGGATAGGCTCGCGCGTCTCTTGAAGCCGATTCTCGCCGACCGGAGAGCGCGCGAGCCGAAGGACTTCGGCAGCCGCGCGCGAAAAATTCGGCCGCCGCGCTGAAAGCTTATTCCGGCGCGTAAGCGGCGGCCGCCGCTGGCAGGCGCGCCCCGCCGAGCGCCGGAAAGACCGGCTTGGCGTTCGCCTCCACGAAGGCATAGGCCGAGCGGTTCTTGAACAGCGCATCGAGCGCCATCGCGTTCAGAGTGTGGCCCGGCCGGTACGTGCGGTAGAGGCCGACGATCGGCGCGCCGGCGAGCGAGAGGTCGCCGATGGCGTCGAGCGCTTTGTGGCGCACGAATTCGTCGGCGTAGCGCAGGCCCTCGGGATTAAGGATCTCGTCGCCGTCGATGGCGACGGAGTTTTCGAGCGACGAGCCGAGCGCGAAGCCGGCCTCCCATAATCTCTGAACGTCGGTGACGAAGCCGAAGGTGCGGGCGCGGGCGATCTCGCGCCGAAACGTAGCGGGATCGACGTTGAAAACGCGACGCTGGCGCCCGATGACGCGCGAGGTAAAATCGATCTCGACGTCCAGCCGAAACCCGTGGTCCGCCGGCAGGAACTCGGCATAGGCGCCGTCGCGCTCGACCCGCACCGGCTTCAAGACCTTGAGGCTGCGGCGAGGGCGCGACTGCTGCACGACGCCGACTTGGTCGATGGCGTCGACGAAGGCGGCGGCGGAACCGTCCATGATCGGCGTCTCAGGACCGTCGATCTCGATGAAGGCGTTGTCGATCTGGAGCCCCGAGAGCGCCGCGAGCAGATGCTCGACCGTTCCGATGCTCGCGCCCGAGGCGTCACCCAGAACCGTGCAAAGCGAAGTCTGCGTCACATTCGACCGGCGCGCCTCGAGCAGGCGCTCACGTCCGCCCGGCAGCCCAGTGCGCAAGAAAACGACGCCTGAATCCGCGTCTGCCGGCTGAAGGACGATTTGAGCCGGGACCGCTGAATGGACCCCCAACCCGCTTACTGTCGCGCGCTCGCGCAGGGTCGTTTGGTAGCCGACTTTTGATCTCACTTGCACTCCCGGGCCGCCGCCCGTCCCCGCATCTTCAGCGCTGAACGCTACTCTTCAGAAACGTTCCCGATGACGCAGCGCCGAATGTGTTTGCTGACTGCCGCCCCAGCCTTGTCGACCACAAATCAGGGGCGGATCGGATTTGGCCGCAGTTTACGGGGCGAAGAGCGGTCGAGCCAAATCACCTTTGTTGAACAAAAGTTACAATTTCGCCACAAGCATTTTACCAAGTATTATCAATTCATTAACCAACAAAGTTGACGTCGTTTATCGCTTAGTGAGGCCACCGGCCGCGGCCTCCCCGCGACCGGTGCTGCGCGCAATTCGACACAAGTCAGTTAGGTTGGCGCCGCAGAAAGGCCGGGATTTCCAAATGATCGTCCTCGGTCGCCGGCGGGCGCGTGGCGGCGCGCCCATGCGGATCGAGGCCTCCGGCGGTGGATCGCACCGGGTGTGGACGGGCCGGAGGCCGCCCGTAGTCGGTGGGGAAATGCGCCGGTTGCGGGCGCGCCAGGACCGGCGCGGGCGCCGCGACGGGCTGCGGTTGCGGCTGAGGCGCGGGCGGCGCGGCGGTCGGCGCCGGCGCGGCGGCAGACTGCTGCGGCCGCTCATCCTCGTGTCGCGTGATCCCGAAAGCCGCAAGCTTCTCAAGAAGCGAGCGGCGCCGCGTCTCCGGCGGCGGGCTCGCGGGCGCCGCGGGCGCTTCCCGCATGGCGGCGCGGATCTGGTTCTGCGCGACCTGGGGCAGGTCCTCGATCTGCGGCATCCGCGGCGCGCGGACGGCCGGCTGCTCGGGCGCCGGCGGGATAAAGTGGGCCGGCTCCTCCTCGTGCTCGCGGCGCGCCTCGATCGGTTCCGGGAAGGCGACATGCGTCGGCGCGACTGGCTGGATCTCGACGTCGTGGTGGACGGCGGCCAGCGGGGCCTCGACCGGAGGCTGCGACCCGGCGCGGATGGGCGCGCGCACGCGATGCGTCTCGGCGCGCGGCGGAACGTTGATTGTCTCGAGTTGCGAAAGGATCGCCTGATCAATGCCGGTCGCGACCACTGACACGCGCACCACCCCGTCGAGCGACGGCTCGAACGTGGCGCCAAGGATGATGTTGGCCTCCTCGTCCACCTCCTGGCGGATGCGGCTCGCCGCCTCGTCCACTTCGTAGAGGGTAAGGTCGTTGCCGCCGGTGATGGAGATGAGCAGCCCCCGCGCCCCCCTCATCGAGGTCTCGTCGAGCAGCGGATTGGCGATCGCCGCCTCGGCCGCGAGGACCGCGCGCCTTTCGCCGGTCGCCTCGCCGGTGCCCATCATCGCCTTGCCCATCTCGCTCATGATCGAGCGGACGTCGGCGAAGTCGAGGTTGATGAGGCCCTCCTTCACCATCAGATCGGTGATGCAGGCGACGCCGGAATAGAGGACCTGGTCAGCCATGGCGAAGGCGTCGGCGAATGTCGTCTTCTCGTTGGCGACGCGGAAGAGGTTCTGGTTCGGAATGATGATGAGCGTATCGACCGCCTTGTGCAGCTCGGAGATGCCGATCTCCGCGACCTTCATCCGGCGCCCGCCCTCGAAGTGGAAGGGCTTGGTGACGACGCCGACGGTCAGAATGCCCATCTCGCGAGCGGCCCGGGCAATGACCGGCGCGGCGCCTGTTCCGGTGCCGCCGCCCATGCCGGCGGTGACGAACACCATGTGCGCGCCGGCAAGATGATCGCGGATCTCTTCAGCCGCCTCCTCGGCGGCCGCCTTGCCGATCTCCGGCTTCGAGCCGGCGCCAAGGCCCTCCGTCACCTGCAGGCCCATCTGGATGATGCGCTCGGCGCGCGAGGAGGTCAGCGCCTGCGCGTCCGTGTTGCAGACGATGAAGTCGACGCCGGAGAGGCCGGAGACGATCATGTTGTTGACCGCGTTGCCGCCCGCGCCGCCGACGCCTGCGACCATGATGCGCGGCTTCAATTCCCTCAGTTCCGGGGCCTTCAGATTGATCGACATGCTTGCCTCATTCCGCTGGGCGTCTGCCGACGCCGGTTTCTCAATGCGTCAATTCCTGCTGCGGCTCCCTTTGAGAGAGGGCCCGCGTCTTCAAAAGCTCTCTCTCAGCCAGCGCCCGACCCGAGCAGCGTATCCTCCCCCCTCATGCGTCTGCCGCGAGACGGAACGAGTGGGTTCGAAATATTCGAGCCCCGCCAATTGCGGATACACCATCAGACCGACGGCCGCCGCGAAGGACGGGCTCTTGCCCGATTCCGGCAGTCCCTCGATCCCCAGCGGACGGCCGATGCGCGCCTGGCTCGAGACGATTGAGCGGGCGAGTTCCGGCAACCCGGTGAGCTGGCAGCCGCCGCCGGTCATGACCAGCCTGCGGCCCGATTGAACGACGTGTCCGGACGCGCGAAGGCGGTCGCGAACGAGTTCGAGAATCTCCTCGACGCGCGGCCGGATGATCCGCAGCAGCTCCGACTTCGGCAGATGGTTTGGATGGTCCATATCGTCCCCAAGTCGATGAATTGCGATGGAGTCGCGATCGTCCGAGGGCGAGGCGAGGCAGGAGCCGTGCAGCGTCTTCAGCCGCTCGGCGTCGGTCATTGAAATATTGAGGCCGCGGGCGATGTCGCGGGTGACGTGAATGCCGCCGACGGCGACCGCGTCCACGTGGATGAGCCGCCCGCCGGCAAAGACGCCGACCGTGGTCGACCCGCCGCCGAAATCGACGATCGCCGACCCGAGTTCGGCCTCGTCATCCGCCAGCGTCGAGAGCCCCGCCGCATAAGGAGTGGCGACCATCGCCTCGACCTTGAGGTGGCAGCGCTCGATGACCAGCATGAGATTGCGCGCGGCGGCCGAATCGCACGAGGCGACGTGCAAGTTGACGCCAAGCTCCTCGCCGATCATCCCCTTCGGGTCGCGAACGTCGGGCGTGGCGTCCAGCCAGTATCCGGTCGCGAGGGCATGCAGGATCGTTCGGCCCGGACTCGAGCTCGCCGCCGAGGCCGCTTCGAGCACGCGATGGATGTCATGCTCGGAGACGCTTTTTCCACGCAGCGCCGCCTTCGCCGTGTAACGCTGCGAGGCCAAGAGGCCGCCCGATATGTTGACGATGACGCCGCCGACCTCGACGCCGGCCATGCGCTCGGCCGCGTCGATGGCGAGGCGCACTGCGTTTTCGGCCGCCGCGAGATCGACGACGGCGCCGCCCTTGACCCCGCTCGACCGCTGGTGGCCGATCCCAAGCACCTTGCATCGATGCGTTCGGCCCGGCAGCGCGTCGGACGGCTCCATCGGCGTCAAACGCGCGATGAGGCATACGATCTTCGAGGCGCCGACGTCGAGCACCGAGAGGATCGCGCTCTTGCGCGCCGGAATCTGCCGCATGCGGGGCGGAAGCGGGCGGAAATTCATGGCTGACCGCCCTTCTTCGGCGCGTGCGCATCGGCCCAGGCGGCCGCGGCTTCTTGCGACAGACGGACGAACACGCGGCCCGGCGCGCGGAAATCGAGCGCGAGAATGTCACGTTCGAGAATGCGCGACTGGCGTTCGAGCCGTAGCAGGGTCGCAATCGCCGCCTTCGCATCGTTTTCCGGCAGCTTGATCTCGACGCCCGACTTCAGCTTCAGATTCCATCGGCGCTCGCCGATGAGCACTCCGGCTTCGACGCGCGGCTTCAACTCGGCCATGGCGTCGATGAGTCCGGCGAATTCGCGCACCCGCGCATTGGCGCCGTCTCCGACGACAAACGGCAGACCGAAATAGCGGCCGTCGCGCACCTCGTCGATCGCGCCGCCGTCGGCGGCGATGGCGCGCACCTCGCCGTCCTTCTGCCAGACGCCGTAGGGCGTGCGCTCGACGATGTCGACGACAATTTGATTGGGATAAAGCTTGCGCACGCTCGCCTGCTTGACGAGCGGATCGGCTTCGAGGCGCAAACGCGCCGCCGCGACATCGAAGAATGGCAACGAGTTCTTCGAGCTGATGCCGGCGATCGCCAGAATGCGCGATTCGTCCAGATGCGTCGCGCCGGAAACGGTGACGGTCTCGATGCCGAAGCCGAGCTGTCGCGCGACAAGATCGCCGAGGCTGCCGTGGCTCGCGACGAACGCGTTGAGCTGCCCGCCTCGGGTCGCGCCGAACGTCGCCGCGCCCAGAACGATGCCGAGCGTGAGCCCAATCTCAATCCAGAGCGAAGGCGGACGATCGAACGCGGCGCGCAAGCGCATGAGCCCGCGCGCGGCGCGCTCGCCGCGCAGACGCACCCTTGGCCGTGAAGGTTGAGCGGCGGCTGCGACTGGCGCCGGCCCCGCCGGCGCGCCCCATCTCAGCGAGAGGCTCAGCGATCGCACGAGGCGTCCTCCGCGATCCAGGCCACCAGTTCGCCGAACGAGAGGCCGGCGTGCGCCGCCATTTCCGGCACCAGCGACGTCTCGGTCATTCCTGGCTGGGTGTTGACCTCGAGACACACGAGTTCGCCCTCTTCGCCTTTCGTCTCGTCGAACCGGAAGTCGGCGCGACTCACGCCGCGACATCCGAGGGCCCGATGGGCTCTGAGGGTCAAGTCTTGGACCTTATGGTAAATATTCGGTTTAAGATTTGCGGGAAGAATATGCCGCGACCCGCCTTTGGCGTATTTTGCGTCATATCCGTAGAACGCTTCGGAAACCGGCTGGATCTCGATGACTCCGAACACGCGCTCGCCCATGGCGGCGCAGGTCAATTCCTTGCCGTCCACGAATCGCTCGGCGAGCAGCATGTCC
>DATJXI010000085.1:0-6242 GCA_035500275.1 Roseiarcus sp.
CATCCGACGGTGGTGTGAAGGCGCCCGAGCAGCGAAGCACGGCCGATAAGGTTCCAAATCCAGTCAAGCGGCAGTAGATTGGTCAGCGGCGGCGCGCCCAGCGCCAGATCGTCCATTGGCGACGGATCGGCGAGATCTCGCGCGCCGGCTCAAAAGGCCTTGCAGCGTTTTGCTCCAGCTGGTCGAGGTCGAGGCTGAGCGCGCCAAGCGGCGCAAAGGCTGGCAGGATGTCCTGCGGGCAGGCGTTGAGGCGCCGATCCGCTTCGGCAAGACTATCACGAGCGAGCGCGAGCATCTCCGCGCAAGCGGCGAGGATGCCGCCAGTCGCGTGGCGGGCCTCGAAATCGGCGACGCGAGCGCCGTGGCGCTCGGCCACGTCGGCCGGGAAAAGAATCGGCGCCCGCCCCGCCTTAGAGGGCAGCGTCGCGATCAGTCGGCGCACCGCGAACGCCATGCCGGCAGCGCCGGAGGCGTTCGCGTCGTAAAGGTCGCGACCCCCGGCGGCAATGCGTGTGGCGAGCCTAAGCCGCGCGCCTTCGCTTTCCTCCGCAAACCTCTGGAACTCGGCGAGATTGAAGGGCGCGTCCGGCATGAGCTCCGTCAGCTGGCCGTCGAGCATGGCTTCGAGCAAGGCGGACGGCAGGGCGAAATCCTCCATCGCCGCCCGGAGCGCTAGCGCGACCGGGCTGCCGGCCGCTTCCTCGTCTCGCTCGCCGGCGACGACGCCCCGCCACCACGAGAGACGCAGCCCCGCGAGGTTCGCATCGCGCGCGCGAAAACGGGCGCGTCGGATTTCGAAGTCAAAGGCGGCTAGCGTCAGAAGCGCTTCCCGCTCACGAGGACCAGCGTAGAGGGACCCGAGCCATTCGTCGTGGGCGTGCTCGCGGGCGAGCGCGGCGCAATGCTTGTGAGCCTCTTCTAGAGCGCGCGGGCCGGCCGGCGCGATCACGGGACGGCGATCAGCGCCGCCGCGACGCGGCGATCCTCCGCCTGCATGACGTTGTACAGGCGCAGCGCCGGGCCGGTCGCCATCGCCTCGAACCGAACGCCGGCGGCCTTCAGCGCGGCTCGCAAGCTTTCCTGAAGCCGGGCCATGTTCTCGCCCGTGCCGACGACAAGGAGTTCGATCGAGCCCGGCGCCTCGGCAATCTCCGCAAACAGCGGTGCCAGCGTCCGCTCGTCAAGCTCGTCGACCCGTTCGGCTTCCAGCGGTCTAATGCCCGCCGGGGTTGCGAGGATCGAGCCTTGGCGCCGCATTCCAGCGAAGGCGAAGGCGCGACCGCCATGCGCGACGATCGCATGGCTGCCCGGCGCGAAGGGGGCCGGCCGGTCGCCGCCGCTCACGCTTTGGCCTGGGCCTTCGCCGGCGGTCTCGCCGCTGTCTCAGCCGCGGGGACGGCGTCGCCCTCGCGATTCCGGTCGAACACGTCGGCGCGCACGCCCATGTAGATCAGCATCGGCGAGCAGATGAAGATCGAGGAATAGGTCGCGACGAAAATGCCCCAGATCATCGCCGCCGAGAACGAGCGGATGACGTGGCCGCCCAGGAAGAAGAGCGCGAGCAGGGCGAGGAACACCGTCGTCGCGGTCATGATGGTGCGCGGCAGCACTGCGTTCACGGACATGTCCACGATGTCGGCGGTGGACATGCGCTTGTACTTGCGCATCATTTCGCGGATGCGGTCGAGCACGACGACCGTCTCGTTCAAGGAGTAGCCGACGATGGTCAGGATCGCGGCGATCGACGTCTGGTTGAATTCGAGCTGGGTCACGCAGAAGAAGCCGACGGTCAGCAGAAGGTCGTGCATCGTGCCAATGATCGCCCCGACGGCGAACTGCCACTCGAAGCGGAACCAGAGATAGGTGAGGACCGCGATGATGGCGACGACGACGCCGAGCGTGCCGCTCTGCACCAGCTCGGCCGACACGCTGGGCCCGACCGAATCGACGCTGCGGAACTCGTAATCCTTCGAGAAGGCCTCGCGCACCTTGGCGATGGCCGTCTGCTCGCCTTGCTCGCCGCCCGGCTGCACGTTGATCCTGAGGAGCACGTCCGCTCCGCCGCCGATCTGCTGCACCTCGACCGGACCCAGCCCAAGGCTGTCCGCCTTTTCTCGAATTTCGGCGATGTGCGCCTCGCCGTTCTTGGCGCGAATGTCGACTTGCGTTCCGCCGGCGAAGTCGATGCCGAAATTCATGCCGACGAACAGGAACATCGCGACCGATATGATCGACAGCGTCGCCGACAGCGGGTAGCTCACGCGCCGTAAGCGCATGAATCCGAAGCGGGTGTTCTCGGGCGCGAGGCGAAGGAGTTTCATGCTCTTATAGGTCCATGAGAGGCCGCGCCCCCGGTCAAATCGGGATTTTTTTCGGCCGCGCCTGGCGATACCAAAGGGCGATCATCATGCGCGTCATCGTCACCGCGGTGACGATCGAGGTGATGATGCCGAGGCCGAGCGAGACCGCGAAGCCGCGGACCGCCCCCGAACCGAAGAGGTAGAGGATGAGCGCGGCGACGAACATCGTCACGTTCGAGTCGACGATAGTCGCGAAGGCGCGCTTGAAGCCTGCGTCGAGCGCGGAAATGACGGACCGGCCAAGATGCGCCTCCTCGCGAATGCGCTCATAAATAAGCACGTTTGAGTCGACGGCCATGCCGATGGTGAACACGATGCCGGCGATGCCGGGCAGAGTCAGCGTCGCGCCAAGCAGCGCCATCGAGGCGAATATGAGAAGGATATGCACGGCGAGCGCAAGGTCGGCGAAAACGCCGAAAATGCCGTAGGTCGTAATCATGTAGATGACGACGAGCAGGCCGCCGACATAGGCCGCGCGCTTGCCCGCGTCGATCGAATCCTGCCCGAGCCCGGGGCCAACGGTCCGCTCCTCGACAACGGTGAGCTTGGCCGGCAGCGCGCCGGCGCGCAAGAGGATCGCGAGGCTGTTGGCCTCGTCCACGGTGAAATTGCCGGTGATCTGCCCCGTTCCGCCGGTGATCGGCGAGCGGATGACGGGCGCGGAGATCACCTTGCCGTCGAGGACGATGGCGAACGGTCGCCCCACGTTTTCCGACGTCACCTGCCCAAATTTTTGCCCGCCGCGCAGGTTGAAGCGGAAGGTGACGTCCGGCTCGCCGGTCTGCTGGTCGAAGCTCTGCTGCGCGTCCACGAGGTCGGCGCCGTCGACCATGATACGTTTCTGCACCTGAATCGTGCCGCCGCCCTTCTGCATGGGCAGCGTCTCGACCTCATTCGGCGGATCGCCCGGGTCGGCGACGAGCTGGAAATCGAGTTTCGCCGTCTGCCCAATGATCTGCTTGAGCTTGGTCGTGTCCTGAAGGCCCGGCACTTCAATGAGGATGCGATTCGAGCCCTGCCGCGCGATGACGGTCTCCTTTGTGCCCATCGCGTTGATGCGCCGGTTCAGGACTTCGATCGACTGCGAAATGGCGTGACGGACCTTGTCGGCGATCGCGGCGTCGGTCGGCGTCAGCTGGACGCCGGCGTCGGTCTCGGTGACGTTGAGGGTGCGGTTGTTGCCGCCGGAGAGCGGGCCGCCGATCGGTTGGCTCAAGGATTGCAGGAGCGCGTAAGCCTTGTCGCGCTCGGCCGGGTCGGCGATACGCACGAGCACGCCCTGCGGCTGGGTCGCGATGCCCCCGGAAAGGGCGATCTTACCCTCGCGCATCTTCTGGCGGACGTCATCGCGCAGCGCCTCGACCTGCGTCTTGACGACCGACGCTTGGTCAACCTGCATGAGCATGTAAGCCCCGCCCTGGAGGTCGAGGCCAAGCACGATCTGGCGGACCGGGATCAAGCTCGGCAGCCGGGCGGCGAGCGAATCCACCACCTGGACCGGCATGAAGCTCGGAATGATGAGCAGGATCGCCGCAACCACGAGGGCGATGACGGAGGCCAATTTCCAGCGGGCGAAACGAAGCATGAGGCTCTTTATATCTTTGGCGCCGCGCCGTCTTGATGGCGGCCTTAAGCGTTCGACGCGTCCTTCTTGGCCGGCGGCGACTTCGGCGGCGCCGTGTCCTTGACCGGCTCGCTCTTGGCGCGCACCTCGGCGATGCCCGACCGCGCCAGCCGCACCTTCACGTTCGGCGCGATTTCGAACTCCACCTCTTTGTCGTCGACCGATTTCAAGACTTTCCCAATGATGCCGCCGGTCGTGACAACGATGTCGCCGCGGCGCGCCCCCTGGACCATCTCCCGCTGCTCGCGCGCGCGACGCTGCTGCGGCCGCCACAGCACAAAATAGACAATGGCGATCATCGCCACGATCGGCACGAGCTGGATGAACGTTTCGTTCACCCCGAGCGCGGCGCCGGCAGTCTGAGCATAGGCGGCGGCAATCAGCACGAAAACAGGCTCCGCGACGCGAAAGCGCGCCGTTCTTCGGGGTTAGGAAAGGCGAGGCTTATATAACCCCCCTCCCCCCGAAAGCAACGCTGCAGACGTGGGTGAAGGCGGGCGGTTTTGGCCGAACTCCGGGCGGCGAAGGCCGCCAATCCCACGTCAACTGTGCGGTGAGGCTCGGACTATCGGGCTCGCCCGGGTTCACCCGGCTTCGGATTTCGCCTCAGCGGGCTTCGCCTCGGCGCCCTTCGGCAGTTCGACGTGGCCGGTCGTCCGATTGACGATGACGTTCTTCCAGATGCTGTCGTTGGGCACGATCTTCTCGAATCCGTCATCCGTGCGGATATACGTGCTGAAGATGGATACGCGCGAGACCTTGCCCTCGATGTCGCCGCCGACCTCGACCTGATCGCCGACGTCGAACGGCTTGAACACCATGATGAGGATGCCGCTTGCGAAGTTGCTCAGCGTGCCCTGCAGCGCGAAGGCGACGACGAAGCCCGCAGCGCCGATCACTGCGAGCAGCGGCGCCAAGTTCACCTCGAGCGCCGACAGCCCGAGGAGCACCCCGAGCGCGACAATGATGCGCCCGGAACTGACGACGACGAAGTCGCGCAGCAATTGCGAAGCGAAACGACCCCCGCTCATCACTCTGCGCAGGATCGCCCGGACGATCCAGGCCGCGACAATCGACCCGAGAATGTAGCCAACGAAGATCGCCAGATTGCGCGCCCACCTGAGCCCGCCCTCGTCGGCGGTGAGCCAGGCCTTGAGTCTCGCCCAGGTCGCGGCCTGATCCGAAACGTCAACTTTGATGCCGCCGATCGAAGCGATGTAGAGGCGATAGGTCTTAGGATCGCCGCCCTTTTGCTCCCATTTGTCCAACACGACCTTCAAGCGGTCGACGAGGGCCGTGCGCTCGCTCATCAGCTGCGTGCTGTAGTCGACCAGCTGAACTTTGACGTCCGTCTTGGCGGCGGTCGCTTCCTTTGTCTTCTCGGCGAGTTGTTCGGCCCCTTTCGAGGTTTGGCCGGCCGCCATGGGGGATGCCGCGCCAGCGGCGGAATCGGCCGTCTGAGCCAGCGACTTGACCTGCGTCGTCGTCGCGGCTTCCTTTTCGCTCGCTGCGACGACCTTCTCGACCCTCGCTTCGTCTTGTTCGCCTTCAGATGTTTTCGCTGCTTTTTCCGCCGCCTTTTGCAAGAGGTCCTGGTCGCTCGCCGACGCAACGGCCGAGCCGGAATCTGTTGCAGGGGCGGGCGGAGGCGCGGCGTCCGCCTGTTTGGCCATCGCCTCGGTTGTCGCCTCGGCCTTCTTCTCTTCCTTGGCAGTCTCCTTGCTGGCCGCATCCACCGTCTTGGCGAGAGTCTTCTGGGCTTCCGCAACGCGCTGGGTGGCCGCCTCCTTGTCCTTCTTTGAGGCCGACTTGTCGGCGGCTTTCGCCTCCTCGGTCGCCTTCGCAAGCTCGGCGGCCGCGGCCTTCTGTTTCTCCAACTGCGCGATTTCGCGATTCTTGCGACGGACGTTCAACTCGGCGACCGAGATCTCGCGCTCCTTGGCGCGCAATAGCGCGAACCAGCCTTTCGCCTCGGTCTCGATCTCGTCTTTCGTCACCGGCGCGAGCAGGAGCTCCAGATCTTCAAGCGCGATCTGGGGGTCCTTGGTCGTGACCGGCTCAGGCTCCTTGGCCGGCGGAGCATCCTTGCTCGTGGCCGGCGCGGCGGCGGCAGGCCTCGCCTCATCCGTGGCGAAACCCCACGATGACGGTCCAGTGATCAAAGCAAGTGTTAACCCGGCGACGGCCGTGAATCGGATTGTCAGTTTGTGCCTGATCAAAATGACGTCCCGCTCCAGTTGATGAAAGGCGTTCGCGCC
>DATJXI010000086.1:0-25693 GCA_035500275.1 Roseiarcus sp.
GTTCCGGCGCCGACATAGCCGAGTTCGGCCATGGCCCGCGCGACGGTCCCGCCAATCTCTTCTCGCTGTTCGGAGTTCAACGCGGGCGAGGGTCCCTCTTCCCAGATCTTTTGGTGACGGCGTTGGAGCGAGCAGTCGCGCTCGCCAAGATGGACAGCGGCCCCCTGGCCGTCCCCCAGAACCTGAAACTCGATATGGCGCGGAGAGGCCAGAAGCTTCTCGAGATAAAGGGCGTCGTCGCCGAAGGCGCTCTTCGCTTCGATCCGAGCGCTCGACATGGCCTCAACGAGCGCTTCGGGACCGGACGCGACCTTCATGCCGCGTCCCCCGCCGCCGGCGGCCGCCTTGACGATGACCGGGTAGCCGATCTCGCCGGCGACTTTAAGCGCGCTCGCGTCGTCCGCGATCGCGTCTGAACAGCCTGGGACGCATGGGATGCCCAGTCGCGCTGCGGTCCGCTTGGCCTCGATCTTATCTCCCATGATGCGGATGTGGTCGGCCTTCGGGCCTATGAACGTGATCTCGTGTTCTTCCAGAATGTCTGCGAAGCGCGCGTTCTCTGCGAGAAAGCCGTATCCCGGATGGACGGCGTCCGCGCCGGTGATCTCGCAAGCCGCGACGATCGCGGGGATATTGAGGTAGCTGTCGCGGGCGGGGGGAGGTCCGATACAGACGCTTTCGTCAGCCAGCTTCACGTGCATCGCTTCCCTGTCCGCGGTCGAGTAGACGGCGACGGTCGCGATGCCCAGCTCCTTGGCGGCGCGCATTACGCGCAGCGCGATCTCCCCGCGGTTGGCGATGAGAATCTTGTCGAACATCAAAGCCGGCTCTCCGAGGTCCCGCGGTCGCGTACTCACCCGCTCACTCGATGACCATCAGGGGCTGGTCGTATTCCACAGGCGACCCGTCGGCCACAAGGATGTCCAAGACTTTGCCGGCGCGCGGCGCGAGAATGTCGTTGAAGGTTTTCATCGCCTCGATGAGCAGCAGTTTGTCCCCCGTCTTCACCATCGAGCCGATTTCGACGAACGGCTTTGCGTCTGGGCTTGAGCGGAGGTAGGCCGTCCCCACCATCGGCGATTTCACTGTGTCTGACGCCGGCGGAGAAGTCTCCTCAGATGGGGGCGGGGCAGCGATCACCGCCGGACGCGGCGGCGCCTCCGCCAATTGCAATCCGGCCGCCGAGGCTCTCTCCCGCGCCAGCCGCACATGCAACTCACCGATATCAATTTCGACTTCGCTCAGGTCGTATTTGGAAAGGATGATGGCGAGCTGATCAACGGCGGCTAGGTCGACGAGGCCCCTTGTGGGCTCGTCGGATCGCTGGCCAAGCGGCTTTTTCATGGCGTGCGCTCGGAAAGGGGAATAAGGGCTCAAGTGTCCCGTATATACCGGCAGGCCGGACAGATAAAGGCTAAAGGAATGCCAAAGGCCAGGTCGGTTTAGAGCGCGCTCTTTGACGAAAATGGCAAGTATAGCGAGCAAGCCCAAACTCTTGCTTTCCGGGCGACCGAAGTCCGGCGCGGGCGGCAAGTCGGTTGACAGCGCAACTCAGAACAACTATAACGTGCTGATAATTCGCATCGAGGTTGCGCCTGAAAGCGTGGAAATCCGCTCTGGTCTGTGCGCTGGCCATCGCGGGGCCGTTCGGGCGCGCCGCGGAGCCCGGACATCGCCCGGAAGCGCACTATTCGCCGAGCGAGAATCTGGAGTCGATCGACGCGCAAGAAATCGCGGCGGCGCAGTTGTCGATCGACATGGCGGCCTACGTCTTATCCGACGGAAAGGTGATCGAGGCGCTCACGGGAGCCGCCGAGCGCGACGTCGTCATTCGCTTATACTTGGACAGGTCTCAGTTCGAGCAGCATGCCCCCCAAACGGGATCGCCCCTCCAAGCCTTGTTGGCCCATCCCAACGTCAGCACAAAAATCAAGGACGAAGGCGCTCTGATGCACCTGAAGGCCTACGCCATCGACGGGATGCTGCTCCGGACTGGCTCGGGCAATTTTTCGCGCTCAGGGCTCGCCCAGCAGGACAATGACCTCATCCTCACCTCGGACCCAGCTACGGTGGATGCATTCGAGGCGAACTTCGAACGCCTCTGGGCGCGCGCCCGCAACCTCGATGCTCTTGACCGTTGACCCGGACGGGGGAGCGTCCGAGACGGGCCAAGCAGCCTATGTATCGGCCGGCCAAAATTCTCCGATTTTATGGAGACCGGCGATGCTCCGGCAGCCCGAGGGGCGAATATCGCGTGTAGCGCTGAGTGAATTTGCCGGGGTTGTCCGCGCTCACCGCGGCGAGCGGCTGGGGAGAAGGCGCCTTTTGGTCAGCCAGAATAGAGCTGACATGCCACCGCCAGGTCGAAGGATCCGCGACGCCCGGGTCCGTGCCTACTTGAGTAACTCCAGCCGCGTAGCTGGCGCCGCCGCCGACCGCCGTGAGAACCAGGATGAGCGATCTCCGCATCGTCTCCTCCGCACTCTTTTTTCTTTTGGGTTGAAGCGTCAAACCTCCTTGTCTGACGCAGGGCGCATTTACGCGCCCTTAACCACAAGTTTGTGGCTCACCTAAGGCGTATCCATCATTGATTCCGGAAACTCCCTCAAAAATTGTGTCGCTATGGTCCGTGAAACGCGCCTACCTTGAGCAAGCGCCTCGCGATCCAGCAGGTCCACCAGCTGGCGCGCCGCGCCGAGAGAACGCTCGATACGCATCGCGATATAGGACACCACTCGCGGCTCAACCTGCAATTGCCGATCGCTGAACAATTTGACGAGAACGCCCTCGGTCAACTCCAAGTCCGGCGTCTCGAGCCGGGCCACCGGCGCAAGCCGCAAACGGGAGAGGAGGTCGGGCAGTTTAAGGCCCCACGCGTCCGGCGCCGTCCGGGCGGTCAATAGGACCCAGGCCTTTGTCTGCAAGGCGGCGTTGAGGAGGTGGAACAAACGGACTTCCGCCTCGCCGACACGATCCGCGTCCTCGATCAGAAAGGCGGGGGCTTCGGCAACGCCAGATCCTGCCGGCTCTGGGGGGCTGACCGTCAAAGCCGCGGCTTTTTCGGCCCACAGCGCAGCGAGGTGGCTCTTCCCCGATCCCTCGGGGCCGACCAGCAACAACATGCGCGCCGGCCAGCGCGGCCAAGCGTCAATCGCCGCAAACGCCTCCCGGTTTGAGGGAGCGACAAGGAAGTCGTCGCGCGCAAAGCTCGGGCTGTGGGGCAGGTTCAGCGTCAGCTGTCGCGGCGACGGCGTCATGGCTCCTCCGCAGCGGAACGACCTTTGTAGAGCGAGCTTGTGAGGTAGATCGCGACAAGATGACGCGCGAGCACGCCTATGGCCGCGGCCGTCGGGACGGCGATGAGCAGCCCAACGAATCCGAAGAGCTGGCCGAACGCCAGCAGCGCGAACATGAGCCACACCGGATGCAAGCCGATCGATTCTCCGACCAGCTTCGGAGACACCACGTAGCCTTCCAGGAACTGTCCGGTCGCCACGACGGCGACGGCCATCAAGAACAGCTTCATGTTGGGCCAGCCTTGGACCAGCGACACGCTGATCGAAAGGAGAAGCGCGGTGAGCGAGCCGATATAGGGGATAAAGCTCAAAACGCCCGCGATCACGCCGATTAGCAGGCCAAAATCGAGCCCGATCAAGGTTAGGCCGAGTCCGTACCATAGTCCCAGGAACAGACAGACCATCGACTGACCGCGGATGAATCCGGCCAATGCTTGATCGATCTCGCGTGCGATGGCGCGAATTTTTTCTCTGTGGTCGAGCGGCAGCCACTTGTCGAGTTCGGCCACCATCCTATTCCAGTCAATTAGTATGTAGAAAGCGACGATCGGCGTAATGACGAGGAGGGAGAGGAAACTGAAGACGGCCGCCCCGCCCGACACGAGCGACTTGAGGGCATTGATGAGCCATTGAGCGCCCTGAGCGACAAAATTGCCAATTGAATTCTGCATCTGCTCGATCGAGAGACGTTCCTTCAATCCCAAGGCATCCAGCCAGCTCCCGCCATACTTAACGAGAAATTGGTTGCCTTCTTCCACCGCAAGAGCCTGCAGTCGCATGGCGTAGCTCGGCAGACGCTGCGCGAAATTGACGAGCTGGGCGCCAAGCAGCGGCGCGACCACGATGAGGATCACGGCGAAGGAGGCGCCGAAGACGACCAGAATGAGCAGCGACGCTCCCAGCCGGTTGAGCCCGAGCTTCTCAAGCTTATGGACCACTGGGTCGAGCAAATAGCCGAGCGCCAGTCCCGCCGCGAAGGGGGTGACTGCGGAGCCCAGTAGGTAGAGGGCGAAGCAGAACGCCGCGAAGATCGCGCACCAGAACAGAATCTGACGTTCCAGGCTCACGGGGGCCGCGTCTTTCCCTTAGCGAATGTCGGAAGGCTGCATCAGATCCCACCGTCCTCCCCATGGATCGGCGAAGACAACCACTCTCCCATAGGGCTCCGGCCGCGGCTCTTCGAGAAAGCGGACCCCGCGCGCGGTTAACTTCTCATAGTCGGCCTGAAAATCGTTGGTGAAAAGGAAAAAGCCGACCCGCCCGCCGGTTTGGTCGCCAATGCGGGCGCGCTGCCTGTCGTCGCCCGGAACGGCGAGGACGATCCTTGCTCCGCCGCCGCCAGGCGCCTCCACGACAACCCAGCGTTTCCCGAGACCCAAATCGCGATCTTCGCTCACGTTGAAATCGAGGACGTCCCGGAAAAAGGCGAGAGCCTCGGCATAGGTGGGGGCCAGAACGGTGACGGCGGCCAGGCTCTCAATCATTGTCAACTCACCTGGTCATGTGATCGAGCCACTGGGCGATATAGACTCCGCCCGAAGCAATGGTCGTGGCGGCCACAAGCCACTCCAGATAGGTCTGAACCGGTTGCGGATCGATCCCGTAGGCCCGCGCGCCAAGCGCGTAGCCGGCAAGCGCGATCTGCGCTGCGGTGTTGAATTTCGACACCCAGACCGGACGAATCTCGACCGGCTTGTCCATCAGCCAGGAGACGAGGACAGCGACGACAATCATCACGTCCCTGGAGACGACGGTGATCGCCAACCACGCCGGCAGCTCCGAGTAGATTGCGAGCGCCACGTAAATGGAGATAAGGAGCGCCTTGTCCGCGAGCGGATCGAGATAGGCGCCAAGCTCGGTGCGGAGATTGAAGTTTTTGGCGATGAAGCCGTCGACGGCGTCGGAAACGCCAGCGAGAATGAAGATCAGGAAGGCGGGAAGAAATCGCTGAGAAACAATCATCAGAACAGCCAACGGCGTCATCAGCATTCGCGCCACAGTGATCAGGTTCGGAATATTGTTCAAGACTTGAGAAAAGTTCATAGGGTGCTTACGCTCCCGGCGGCAGACCCTGTCTCGCCGGCAAATCGAATCGCCTCTTCCCGCTGGCGACGCTAGGACGCCGGGCTGCTGTTTGGATGACTTTCGGGTACGCTAACATGATTGTCAGCGCCTTGGGAAACAGCCGCTTTTGCGCTCTTGCGCAGGATGTCGCGAGCGCTTACGCGGGCTTCTTTGTCCGTTGGTGAGCCGCAGATGTCGGACAGCCGCAAATCGCTGACTTACGCCGACGCGGGCGTGGATATCGACGCGGGAAATCGGCTCGTCGACCGCATCAAGCCGCTCGCCCGCGCGACTTCGCGGCCCGGAAGCGGCGCGGAACTCGGCGGGTTTGGCGGCCTGTTCGATCTCAAGGCGGCGGGCTTTGCCGATCCCATTCTCGTCGCCGCCAACGACGGCGTCGGAACCAAGCTCAAGATCGCGATCGAAAGCGGAATCTACGACACGATCGGGATCGATCTCGTCGCCATGTGCGTCAACGATATCGTCGTGCAAGGCGCCGAGCCGCTGCTATTTCTGGACTATTTCGCTTGCGGAAAGCTCGACGGGGACGTCGCCGAGGCGGTCGTCAAAGGCATTTCCGCCGGCTGCGTCGAGGCCGGCTGCGCCTTGATCGGGGGCGAGACCGCCGAAATGCCCGGGCTTTACGCGGAAAGGGACTTCGATCTGGCGGGATTCGCGGTCGGAGCTGCGGAAAGGGGAGCTTTGCTCCCGCGGCCTGGCCTCAAAGCTGGAGACGCAGTCTTCGGATTGCCGGCGTCCGGGCTGCATTCGAACGGGTTTTCGCTCGTGCGGCGGATCGTGGCTGAGGCCGGGCTCGGTTGGGACGATCCCGCCCCGTTCGAGCCCTCGCGCTCCTTGGCGGAAGCTCTGCTGACCCCGACCCGCATCTACGTGCGGCCGCTTCTGAACGCGCTGCCCCGCGCCGACGGGATCCTCGCGCTTGCCCATATCACCGGCGGAGGTTTTCCCGAGAACCTGCCGCGCGTCGTCGGCCAGGATCTCGCGATCGCGCTCGATCTCGAGGCTTTTTCGCCTCCCGCCGTTTTCGCTTGGCTTGGCCGCGCGGGCGGCCTGTCCGCGCAGGAGATGCTACGGACGTTCAATTGCGGATTTGGGATGGCGGTCTTCGTGTCCGCCGAGCAAGAGGAGGACGCCCGACAAGCACTGGCTCTCGAGGGGTTGACGCCGACGCTGATCGGTAGGCTTGCGCCTCGTTCAGGCCAGAGGGTTACGACTCGGAGTCGCCTGTCGCTGTGACTGGGCGGGTTCGAACTGCAATTCTTATTTCAGGGCGAGGATCGAACATGAGCGCGCTCATCGAGGCGGCGCGGCAACCGGAATTTTCGGCCGAGTTTGTTCTTGTCCTTTCAGACAATGAAGGGGCGGCGGGGCTTCATCTCGCGCGGGCGTCGGGCGTGCGAGCCGAGGGGCTCGAATATCGCAGCTTTGCCGGAAAAGCCGATTTCGAGGCCGAACTTGACCGGCGGCTGATCGGCGCCGGCGTCGAACTCATTTGCCTCGCCGGATTCATGCGCATCCTCAGCGCCAAATTCGTTGAAAAATGGCGGGGGCGCATTCTCAACATCCACCCCTCGCTGCTCCCCGACTTGAAGGGCCTCAACACGCATGAGCGCGCGCTCGCCGAATCGCGGTCGCAGCATGGGTGCACCGTCCATCATGTGTCCGCCGAGGTCGATGAAGGACCTATCATCGCGCAGGCGACGGTCCCGGTTCTCCCGGAAGACGACGCGGCGTCGCTTGCCGCGCGGGTTCTGGTCGAGGAGCACAGGATCTATCCACGGGCGCTGGATGCGGTTGCGCGAATGCTTCGGACGGAAGGGGGCGCTTGAATTCGTTGACACTGAATTTGTTGACGCTTGGCGCGTTTAGGGATTTGGCCGAAAAAGAATAGTCTGAGAGAGGGGACCTTGGCTTGGCGAGGCGGATGGCAAACATGGAGTTCCAGCCTGTGACGATGGCGTCGGTTGTGGAGGAGCTCAGCCAATCTCCGCTCTTGTCGTCGCCGGAGCGCTTCATCAATCGCGAGCTGTCTTGGCTCGAGTTCAACCGACGCGTTCTCGAGGAGGCGGCCAATCCCAATCACCCGCTCCTCGAGCGGCTTCGGTTTCTTTCGATCTCGGCGAACAATCTCGACGAATTCTTTATGGTCCGTGTCGCCGGACTCGTCGGCCAACTGTTGTCCGGGGTGACGGAAATTTCGGATGACGGACGAACGCCAGGCGAGCAGCTCGAGCGCATCGGCGAGCGTGTCGCGGCGCTCATGTCATCCCAGCAGGAACGATGGCGGGCGTTGCGATCGGAGCTCGCGGCAAACGGCATCGTCATCCTGGACGTCCCCGAGCTGACCCGTCGCGAACGGGACTGGCTTCAGGACTATTTCCTTCAGCACATATTTCCGATTCTGACCCCGTTGGCCGTCGACCCGGCCCACCCGTTTCCGTTCATTCCCAATCTTGGATTCACGCTCGCCCTAGAACTTCTCAATCCCCAAGACGGGCGAACCATGAGCGCACTTGTGCGAATCCCGGGCAGCGTCGAGCGATTCATCCGGCTCCCCGATGCGCAGGGGGCGGCCGCAGCGCGGTTCGTCACGCTCGAGCGCCTGATCGTCGCGTTCATCGGCTTGCTATTCCCAGGTTATGAAGTGCTGGGCGAGGGCGCGTTCCGGGTCATCCGCGACAGCGATATTGAGGTCGAGGAGGAGGCCGAGGACCTCGTTCGCCTGTACGAAACCGCGCTGAAACGGCGCCGCCGAGGGTCGGTCATACGGCTCGAAATCGAGGCGAGCATGCCCGAATCGCTGCGCGCCTTTGTGGCCGGAGACGTGGATGTCGTGCCGTCCGGCATCGTTCTGATTGAAGGGATGCTGGCGCTGAACGAACTGTCCCAGCTTGTCGCAATCGATCGTCCAGAATTGAAGTTCCCGCCCCTCAATCCCCGCTTTCCCGAGCGGGTGAAAGAACATGGCGGCGACTGCTTTGCGGCGATTCGGCAGAAGGATCTCGTCGTCCATCATCCATATGAGTCGTTCGACGTGGTCGTGCAGTTCCTCGCCCAGGCGGCGCGCGATCCGAATGTCGTCGCCATCAAGCAGACGCTGTATCGGACCTCGGCGGATAGCCCGATTGTCCGCGCGCTGGTCGAAGCCGCGGAGGCGGGAAAATCAGTCACCGCGCTCGTGGAGCTGAAGGCGAGGTTTGACGAGGAGGCGAACATACGCCTTGCGCGGGACCTCGAGAGGGCGGGCGCGCAGGTCGTCTATGGATTCATCGAGCTCAAGACCCACGCCAAGCTGTCAATGGTGGTTCGGCGAGAGGCAGGCGGTCTGGTCAATTACTGCCACCTTGGGACGGGAAACTATCATCCCGTCACCGCCAAGATCTATGCCGACATCTCCCTTTTTACGGCCGATCCGGCCATCGGCCGCGACGTCGCACGCATCTTCAATTTCATCACCGGCTACGCCGAGCCCGACGGGCTCGAGCAAATGACGATTTCGCCGATCTCGTTGAAAAAGACTCTGTTGCGCAACATCGCCGACGAGATCGATCATGCGGCGCTGGGCAAACCGGCGCAGATATGGATGAAGTGCAACGCCCTGGTCGATCCGGAAATTATCGACGCGCTCTACGCGGCGAGCCAGGCGGGGGTGCGAATCGACATCGTGGCGCGTGGAATCTGCTGTTTGAGACCGGAAGTGCCCGGCTTGTCGGACAACATACGGGTCAAGTCGATCGTCGGACGGTTCCTCGAACACGCCCGCATTTATTGCTTCGGCGCCGGCCATGGATTGCCGCATCCGAAGGCGAAGGTGTTCATTTCCTCCGCCGATCTCATGCAGCGCAATCTCGACCGGCGAGTCGAAGCTCTGGTGCCGTTGCTCAACCCGACGGTGCACGAGCACGTGCTCGATCAGATCATGGAAGCGAACCTCATGGACAACCAACAAAGCTTCCGGGTCCTGCCGGATGGGTCAAGCGAGCGGTTTGCGCCGGCGGAGGGGGAGGAGCTCTTCAACGCGCATAAGTACTTTTTGACAAACCCGAGCTTGTCGGGCCGTGGGCAGGCGCTGCGAAACTCCTTTCCGATGGCGCTGCGCAGGCCGCCTTGCTAATGGCCTAGCCGACCAGGCCGCCGAGTTTCGTTATGCCGTTCAACGATGCGCAGGGACCACTGCCCGGCGAAGGCGTCGCGATCATCGATATCGGGTCGAATTCGGTCCGTCTCGTTGCTTACGAATCGCATTCCCGGGCGCCGACTCCAACCTTCAACGAAAAGGCGCTCTGCGGTCTGGGGAGAAGCGTCGCAACGACCGGACTGTTGCCGGACGAAGGCATCGGCAAAGCTATCGGCGCCCTCAAGCGTTTTCGTGTGCTTTGCGACACGATGCGGATCGCCGACATTCGTGCGATCGCGACAGCGGCCGTCCGTGACGCCTCGAACGGGCCAGCTTTCCTTGGCATGGCGGAGCTGGCGATCGGGCGCAAGATTGAACTCCTGAGCGGGGAAGAGGAGGCGCGTTTCTCGGCGCTCGGCGTCGTAAGCTCGATTCATTACCCGGACGGCGTTGTGGGGGACCTGGGCGGCGGCTCGCTTGAGCTTACCGAGATCAAGGGAGGGGACGCAGGGAAAGCGGTGACGCTGCAGCTCGGCGGCCTCTCTCTCATGGACCTTTCCGAGAAGTCGCCGAAGCGGGCGGCGAAGATTGTCCGCGAGACGCTGTCGAAGGTGAAGCTCCTGCAAGCCCTGCCTGGGCGCACCTTCTACGCTGTCGGGGGCACATGGCGGGCGCTGGCGCGATTGCACATGCGTCAACGCCAGTATCCCATGAGCGTGATGCACAATTACGTGATTCCGACGCGGGACGCGCTCGAGTTCGCGCGACTTGTCGAACGCATCGAGGCCGATGCGCTGCTGTCGATTGAGGCCGTTTCGTCGGCCCGCCGCCCGTTGCTCGCCTATGGGGCGGCTGTTCTCGAGGAGATCATCCGACAGGCTTCCCCGAAGGAAGTCGTCATGTCGGCGCTGGGGGTCAGGGAGGGCCTGCTCTATTCGCAGCTTCCGCCGGATTCCCAGCTCGAGGATCCGCTTATAGTCTCAGCAAGGGAGTTCAATCAGCTGCGCTCGCGGGCGCCTGCGCACGCTGAGGAACTCTTCGACTGGACAAGCCGGCTCATTGACTCCAGCCACCTCGGCGAGGACGAAGAAGACCGACGCTTGCGTCATGCCGCCTGCCTCCTTTCCGACATTTCATGGCGCGCTCATCCCGATTACCGGGGCTCGCAAGCCTACGATCTCGTCGTCAACGCGGCTTTCATCGGCGTCGATCACCCGTCGCGAGCGTTTCTGGCGCTGGCGGCCTCGTATCGGCACTTGTCGAACGAGGACTTCGTTTCGCCGCAGTCGCGGGCGCTGGTGAACGCGCGTCAGCTGGTCCGGGCGCGCATTTTGGGCGCCGCCATGCGGGTTGCTTACAATGTTTCCGCCGCAATGCCGGGTGTCCTGCCGCGTACGCCGATGGTTTGCGATAGAGGTAAGGTCGTGCTGACGCTCCCCGCAGAGCTCGCGCCGCTCAGCGGGGATCGGTTGCTGTCGCGCATGCGGCAGTTTGCGCGACTGATCGGAGGCGACCCGCAGATACGCACGGATTGATAACAGACGATATGAGTACAATATGCGCAGAGGGCCGCCGCATCAAAAGCTTGTTTGCAAAGGAGGCGCTAAAGCCCCATATTCAGCATACCTGTCGGCGCCGTCCGATAGGTTATTGAGACCCCCACCGGCGGTCCTTGAAACCGCTAAGGCGAGGAGATGTCACTTATGGCGGCCGTCCAAGAGACCGTCGAGCGCGTGCGCGCGATTGACGTTGAAGCCTACAAATACGGCTTCGTCAGCCCAATCGAATCGGAAGTCGCTCCCAAGGGCCTCAACGAGAATATTGTCGCCTTCATTTCCCGGAAGAAGGCTGAGCCCGACTGGCTGCTCGACTGGCGGCTGGAGGCGTATCGCCGTTGGCTGACCATGGAAGAGCCCAAATGGGCGCGCGTTGAATACCCGCCGATCGATTTTCAGGCCATCCACTACTACGCCGCGCCGAAAACGTCGCCGGGCCCCAGGTCGCTTGACGAGGTCGACCCGGAACTCTTACGCACCTACGCCAAACTCGGCATCCCGCTTGTGGAGCAGGAGATTTTGGCTGGAGTCGAGAAGTCGAAGGTCGCGGTCGACGCAGTCTTCGACTCGGTGTCCGTCGCGACAACGTTCAAGGCGGAGCTGGCAAAGGCCGGCGTGATCTTCTGCTCGTTTTCCGAGGCCGTTCAGCGCCATCCCGACCTCGTGCGGAAATGGCTCGGCTCGGTGGTTCCGCCGACCGACAACTTCTATGCCACGCTGAACTCGGCCGTGTTTTCCGACGGATCGTTCGTCTATGTGCCGCCGGGCGTGCGCTGCCCCATGGAGCTCTCGACCTATTTCCGGATCAACGAGCGGAACACCGGCCAATTCGAGCGCACCCTCATCATCGCCGACAAGGGCGCCTACGTCAGTTATCTCGAGGGCTGCACCGCCCCCCGCCGCGACGAAAATCAGCTTCATGCCGCGGTCGTGGAGCTTGTCGCCCTCGAAGATGCGGAAATCAAGTATTCTACGGTGCAGAATTGGTACCCGGGCGACTCCGAGGGCAGAGGCGGCATCTACAATTTCGTGACCAAGCGCGGCGATTGCCGCGGCGCGCGCTCGAAGATTTCCTGGACGCAGGTCGAAACTGGGTCAGCCATCACCTGGAAATATCCGTCCTGCATTTTGAGGGGCGAGGCGTCGCGCGGCGAGTTCTATTCGATCGCCATCTCGAACGGTTATCAGCAGGTCGACAGCGGCACCAAGATGATCCATCTGGGCCGCAACACCACGAGCCGCATCATTTCGAAGGGTGTGTCTGCGGGGAAGTCGCAGAATACGTATCGAGGGCAGGTGTCGGTGCACCGGCTTGCGACCGGCGCGCGCAACTTCACCAACTGCGACTCGCTGTTGATCGGGCACGAATGCGGCGCCCATACGGCGCCCTACATTGAAGCTAAGAACGCTTCGGCGGTGATCGAGCACGAGGCGACCACCTCGAAAGTGTCGGAGGAGCAGCTCTTTTACTGCTTGCAGCGGGGGCTGTCTGCGGAGGAGGCGACGGCGCTCATCGTCAATGGCTTTGTCCGCGACGTTCTCCAGCAGCTGCCAATGGAATTTGCGGTCGAGGCGCAGAAACTGATCGCTATCAGCCTCGAAGGAAGCGTGGGCTAACCCACGCTCCGACCACGCGTCGCACAAGAAATGGATTGTGCTCAAATGCTCGAAATTGAACATCTCAGCGTCGCCGTTCATGGAAAGCTCATTTTGGATGACCTCTCCCTCAGCGTGAAAGCGGGCGAGGTCGCGGCGATCATGGGTCCGAACGGCTCGGGAAAGTCGACGCTCTCCTACATCATCGCTGGAAAGCCTGACTACGAGGTGACCTCGGGCCAAGTGCGTCTGGAAGGCGAAGATTTGCTGAAGCTCGATCCGACGGAGCGCGCGCTGAGGGGCGTGTTTCTCGCGTTTCAGTATCCGATCGAAATTCCCGGCGTCACGACCATGACCTTCCTCAAGACGGCCTTGAACGCCGGCCGTCGCGCGCGAGGGGAGAGCGATCTCACGACGCCCGAGTTCATGCGGCGGGTCCGCGAGGCGTCGCAGCTGTTGAAGGTCGATCAGGAGATGTTGCGGCGTCCGCTCAACGTCGGATTTTCGGGCGGCGAGAAGAAGCGCCTTGAGATTCTGCAGATGGCGCTGATTCAACCTCGTCTGGCGGTGATGGATGAAACGGATTCCGGCCTCGACATTGACGCACTGAGAATCGTCGCGGAAGGCGTGAATCGGCTGCGCGACCCGGCTCGCGGGTTTCTCATCATCACTCACTATCAAAGGCTTCTCGAACACATCCGGCCTGACGTCGTACACGTGATGGCGAGAGGACGAATCGTCGCCAGCGGCGGGCCCGAACTCGCCGTCGCGCTTGAACGCAAGGGATACCGCGAATTCGCGGAGGAGACCGCGTGAGGAGATCATGACGGCCCATTTTGCCGAGAGATCGATCGCCGAATCCGCTCTTGCGCGCGAGTTCGAGGCAACGCGCGGGCTGTCCCGCTCGCCCCGTCGCGCCGCCGCCTTCTCGCGGTTCCTGGAGCAGGGGCTGCCGACGCGCCGCAATGAGTCCTGGCATTATACGGACTTGCGCGCCGCTATGCGCGACGCGGCGCCGCTCGCGCCGGCGCCGGACGTTGAGACGATTGAGGCTGCGCGCCAGATACTGCAGGCGCGCAAGCCGATCGGGGTTGGCAGGCTGGTGCTGGTGAACGGCGCCGTCGTCACCGAGCTTTGCCAGCGATTCCCGGAAAGCGTCGTCTTTATCCGGGAAACGCCGCCCTCAGCGGATATCGACGATGCAATGGTCGCGCTAAACGAGGCGATGAGTTCGGACGCCGGCACGCTGAGGGTCTCGGACGGGGCGGCGCTGAGCGATCCGGTCGAGATTATTCACCTGATCGTCGGAGAGCGCGCGCAAGCGACCTATTCGCGACTTGCGATTACTGTCGGGGTCGGCGCGAAGGCGGACTTCATTGAGGATTATGTTGGCGCAACGCCAGGAGTTCAGAGGAACGCATCGACTGTTCTGACGCTCGCGGAGAAGGCAAAGGTCAAGCACGTTGTCATGCTCGACGACAAGGCGGACCTGCATATCGAAAGCCAGGTTGCTGAGCTGGCGGCTCGCGCCGAGCTGAACGCTTTCGCGCTTGTTGCGGGCGGAGCGCTGACGCGAAGGCAGCTTTTTGTGAGATTGGCGGGGGAGCAGGCCACGATTGCGCTAGGGGGACTTGCGCTGGTTGATGGCGCGCGGCGCGCGGACACGACGCTTCAGGTCAACCACAAGGCCGCGGGCGGAACGAGTCGCGAATGGTATCGCGCAATCGTTGACGACGACGGCGTCGGCGTCTTTCAAGGCAAGGTCATCGTGGAGAAAGCGGCGCAAAAGACCGATGGGGCGATGAAATCGCAGGCTATTCTGCTGTCGCCGCAGGCGCAGATGAATGCGAAGCCCGAACTCGAGATCTTCGCCGACGATGTCGCCTGCGGTCATGGCGCCACAATCGGATCGTTGGACCCGGAGCAGCTCTTTTATTTGCAGGCGCGCGGCATTCCGAGGGCTGAAGCGGAATCCATCCTGCTGGAAGCTTTTGGCGGCGAAGCGATCGATCGGATCGATGACCAACGCCTGATTGAACCCTTGCGCGCGGCTCTTGGAGCTTGGCTAGCTACTGGCCGCGGAAAGGCTACCTCAATGAGGACGCTGAAATGAATGATCTGGCGCGTCTGGCATCCGCCTCATACGACGTGGACAGCGTCCGCCATGATTTTCCCATTCTCGCGGAAAAGGCCTACGGCGCGCCTCTTGTTTATCTGGACAATGCGGCGTCGGCGCAGAAGCCACAGGCGGTAATTGATCGAATCGTCCACGCGTACGAGCACGAGTATGCAAACGTCCATCGCGGACTGCACTACTTGGTCAATGCGGCGACGGAGGCTTACGAGGCGGCGCGCGAGACGATTCGCCGCTTCCTGCGCGCCGAAGCCGCAGAAGAGATAATTTTCACGCGATCGGCGACCGAGGCCATCAACCTCGTCGCGGCGAGCTATGGGCTCACCCACATAGGCGCTGGCGATGAAATTGTGCTGAGCGTGATGGAGCACCACTCCAATATCGTACCCTGGCATTTTCATCGCGAGCGCAAGGGCGCAGTGTTGCGCTGGGTCGATGTTGAAGACGACGGTTCCTTCTCGCTAGAGGCGTTTGAGAGCGCTCTCAGCCCACGCACGAAGATCGTCGCTATCACGCAAATGTCGAACGTGCTGGGCACGGCTCCGCCGATTAAGGAGATCGTGAAACTCGCCCATTCTCGCGGCGTGCCCGTGCTGGTCGACGGCTCTCAGGGCGCAGTCCACCTTGAGGTCGACGTCCGCCATCTTGACGTCGACTTCTATGTGTTCACCGGGCACAAGCTTTATGGTCCGACCGGGATTGGCGTCCTCTACGCCAAGCGGGACCTGCTTGAGCGCATGCCCCCGTTCCAGGGGGGCGGCGAGATGATCGAGGAAGTCACGCTCGAAACCGTGACGTACAATCCTCCGCCGCATCGCTTCGAGGCGGGAACGCCGCCAATTGTCCAAGCGATCGGCCTCGGCGCGGCGGTGGACTACGTGGAGGGAATTGGGAGAGCGCGGGTACGGGCGCATGAAGAATCTGTGAGCGCCTACGCCCACGAACGTCTCTCGGCAATCAATTGGCTTCGAATTATCGGTTCGGCGCCGGGGAAGGGCCCCATCCTTTCGTTCACCATGCAAGGCGCGCATGCGCACGACGTCGCGACGCTGATCGACCGGAGAGGCGTCGCAGTGCGCGCCGGCACGCATTGCGCAATGCCGCTGCTGCAGCGTTTCGGCGTCACGTCGACGTGCCGGGCGTCCTTCGCCCTGTACAACACCTTTGACGAGGTGGATGCGCTCGCGGACGCTTTGGCTGGAGCCCAGAGGCTCTTCGTTTGAGGGAGGCCGCTGCATGAACGATATGTCCGGCGAAACCGCTTCCGTTCAGCAGCGTTCGCCGAAGCCGCCATCCGAAATGTCGCCGGATGAGCTTCGCGCCCTAACTGACGGGATCGTGGCGGCGCTGAAGACGGTCTATGATCCGGAGATTCCCGCCGACATCTACGAACTCGGCCTCATCTACAATGTGGACATTGACGATAGCCGCTTCGTGACGATCGACATGACGCTAACCGCGCCGGGTTGTCCGGTTGCGGGGGAAATGCCTCTTTGGGTGGAAAATGCAGTCGGCGTCGTGCCGGGCGTCGCGGGCGTCAAAGTGAATATGGTCTTTGATCCGCCGTGGGATCAGAGCCGCATGTCGGATGAAGCGCGCGTTGCGCTTGACATGTGGTAACCAGGATGCTTCCGCGAAAAAACGATGCTCGCCATCACTGGTCTGCAGTTGACCGCCGACCATCTGGCAAGCGGAAGAGACCGACCGGATGGCGTTTTCAAGGGGCATGTCGGGTCTGAACGATCCCCGCGTCCGAGGCATCCTCTATCAGGCGTTGCTCGTTCTCACCGTCGCGATCGTGTCTTGGGGAGCCGCCCACAACGCGTATTTGAACATGCGCGCCCGCGGAATCCCCTTGGGCTTCGGCTTCTGGGATCAAGTCGCCGGCTTTGAGATCAACCTTCACCTGATCGACTATTCCGGGCTTTCAACCTACGGACGTGCGTTTTGGGTCGGGCTTCTCAACACGCTCCTCGTCGCCGTCATCTCCATTCCGTTGGCGACGGTGTTCGGATTCGCGGTCGGAATCGCGCGCCTGTCGCCGAACTGGCTGCTCTCGCGGTTCGCGTTTTTGTACACGATCGTGTTTCGCAACACGCCGCTGCTGCTGCAGCTGCTCTTCTGGTACAACGCTGTGCTCAAGGCGCTTCCCGGGCCCCGTCAGTCTTTGACCGCGGCGGGCGTCATCTTTGTCAACAACCGGGGCGTTTTTCTCCCGGCGCCGCTAGCGCGGCCATCCGCAATATCGGTTGCCTGCGCAATGGGCCTTGCCGCGGTTGCCTTCGCCGCGACCTCGCTTTGGGCGCGGCGAAGACAGGAGCGGACGGGGGCTCAGACGCCGGTCTATTGGCTGGGGGCGGCGATTTTCGTCGGTCTGCCGGCGCTCGCAATTGTGACGGCCGGCGCGCCGTTCTCGCTCGAGTTCGCCAAGTTGTCCGGGTTCAACCTTAAAGGCGGGCTACAGATTATTCCGGAGATGGCTGCGCTCGTTTTCGGTCTTGTGGTGTTTACCGCAGCATTCATAGCCGAGATCGTGAGAGCCGGCGTTCAGGCCGTCCATCATGGCCAAGTCGAGGCCGCCAGCGCACTCGGATTGCGTCCCGGCCTGACCACAAGGCTGATTGTCATACCTCAGGCGATGCGGCTCATTGTCCCGCCCTTGACGTCGCAATATCTCAATATCGTCAAGAATTCGTCTCTGGCCGTTTTCGTGGGCTATCCCGACCTCGTGCAAATCTTCGCGGGAACGGTGCTTAACCAGACCCAGGCGGCAGTGCAGGTTATGGCCATCACAATGGCGGTCTATCTGGCGATTTCGCTCGCCGTCGCCGCCGCCCTGAATGTCTTCAACGCGACGCACGCATTGCAAGGGCGGCCAGCGTGACTCAGGCGCTCGCCTTTGTGCGGACCGAACCCGAGCCTCTTGACCCACCGCCGACTCTGTCGAGCAGCGCGTTAGCTTGGGCGCGGGCCAACCTGTTCCAGTCGATCGGATCCAGCGTTACGACGCTTGCGTTCGTGGCCCTCGTCCTATGGTTACTGCCGCCGCTCCTCTCGTGGGCGACTACTGCCGCCGTCTGGAACGCAACTGACGGTGAAGCATGCAGGCGACATCAGGATGGGGCGTGCTGGGCCTTTATCTACGCGAAATTCGATTACCTGCGTTTTGGCTCGTATCCCATCTCCGAGCGCTGGCGAGTCGATCTCGCTGAAGCGGTAGGCGCTATCTTGGTTATTTGGCTGTTGTGGCCGGAAGCGCCCAGACGAGCCCTGGCGGCGCTGTTGTTCTTCGCAATCTATCCGATTTTCGCGCTTGTCTTGCTGCACGGCTCCCATTGGCTTGGGCTCACATTCGTTGACACTCTGCTATGGGGAGGGATGCTGATCACCCTACTCACAGCGGCGGTCAGCATCGTCTTCTCGCTGCCGCTCGGAGTCCTGCTCGCCTTGGGACGGCGGTCGCAAATGCCCGCCGTCAGATTGGCCAGCATCTTGTTCATCGAATTCGTACGAGGCGTTCCCTTCATAACGATTTTGTTCATGGCGAACGCCATGTTGCCGCTATTCCTCCCCGAGGCCTGGGCGCCGGATCGCTTACTGCGGCCGCTTTTCGGCATGGTCTTTTTTTCGGCGGCGTATATGGCGGAAGAGGTGCGCGGCGGACTTCAGTCGCTGCGCCGTGGTCAATACGAGGGCGCGATGGCGCTTGGGCTTGACTATCCCCTCATGATGGGGCTCGTGATTTTGCCTCAGGCCCTGACGCTCGTCATTCCGGGGATCGTCAATAATTTTGTCGGCCTCTTCATGGACACGACGCTCGTATCGATCGTGGGCCTGGCCGACTTCCTCGAGGCGATGAACAACGCGATGAAGGACCCCGCGTGGAGCGGACCAACGATCATGCCGACAGGCTACGTTTTCGCGGGGATGTTCTACTTCGTGTTTTGTTACGGGATGACGCGCTACTCAGCATTGGTCGAGCGAAAGCTCGCAAAGGGACGCAAGCGATGAGGACGCTGGCAAATGTTGCCTACGAGGATACGCCAGCCATCGACTTCATTGGCGTGCACAAATGGTATGGAACGTTTCACGTATTGCGCAATATCAATCTTACGGTGAGGCGGGGGGAGCGCATCGTCGTCTGCGGGCCCTCCGGCTCCGGGAAGTCTACTCTCGTTCGTTGCGTCAACCGCTTAGAGGAGCATCAAAGGGGTTCAATCATCGTTGATGGCGTGGAGCTAACCAGGGACGTCAAGCGTATTGATGAGGTGCGTAGGGACGTCGGCATAGTCTTTCAAAGCTTCAATTTGTTTCCGCATCTCACCGTTCTCGAGAATTGTACGCTGGCTCCAATTTGGGTCCGGAAGATGCCCAAGCGCGAGGCCGAAGACGTCGCAATGAAGTTTCTAACGCGAGTGAAAATCCCCGAGCAGGCGTCCAAGTATCCGGCACGACTATCGGGAGGGCAGCAGCAGCGAGTCGCGATCGCGCGGGCTCTGTGCATGAACCCTCGGATTATGCTGTTCGACGAGCCGACGTCGGCGCTTGACCCCGAAATGGTGAAGGAAGTTCTGGACACAATTTCCGAACTTGCCCAGGAAGGCATGACGATGATGGTCGTCACGCACGAGATGGGTTTCGCAAAGCAAGTCGCGGATAGGGTCGTGTTCATGGACAACGGGGAGATCGTCGAGATCAACGCCCCCGGGCCCTTCTTCGATCATCCTCAACACGAACGCACGAAGCTCTTTCTCAGCCAGATTTTGCACTGAGAGCTTGAAACCTCATGCAGTCTTGGTGACGCGCATGCCGCCTCTCCCCTATAGCCTGAAAAGCCGCTTGTCGGCCAGTCATCTCACGGCCAGAATCGTTACCGCACTCGCCGGATTCACCTCGTCGATGCAGTCGGGTCAGGCTCCATAAAGCCAGTCGTAGCGGGCGATCAGGCCCGTTTCGCCAAGAAGCCTCAGCGCGGCGTCCCGGGCAAGCCGCATTGGGCCGCTTAAATGGTAGATGCGACCCTGCCTCTGCGCTTCGATCTGAATTCGCGTCGCCCGCCCGACACGGCTTCGAGAGTAATCCGAAAGTCCGCTCGGAATATCCTTGCCGTTCGACAATGACGCTCCTATCGCGCCGGCGTCTTCTATAGCTTGCGCGGCGCCCTGGGCGAGGAAAGGGACCATCGGATGGGCGGCGTCTCCGACGAGCGCAATTCTACCGTAATGGAAAGTTCGGATGGGCGGACGTCCATACAGCGGCCAGGCGCGCCATCCCATCCCCGCGATCAGCTTACGGGTTGGCGCCGCCCATTGAGCGAAAGCGCGCTCAAGGACCGGCAGATACGCCCCGCCGTCCCAAAGAGGGTCGTTAAGGGATCTGCTCGTCTCGGACTGAACGACGGCGACGATATTGACGATCGATCCGCCACGAAGGGGATAATGGACGAGATGAGCATTTGGGCTGAGGCGGAGGGTTATCTCCGGCCGACTCCAGCGGGGTTCAAGCAATAAGGAATTGACCGTCGCGCGATATGCGACCCGTCCTGTAAAGGCGGCCGCGGCTGCTTCTCCCCATCCTAGGCTCTCGCGAACAGTTGAACGTAACCCGTCGGCCCCGACGAGGAGATCCGCGCTATCTAAAGCGGATTCGTTTCCGTTGATGATGATCGAGACTTGATCCCCACCCTGTCTAACGCCGGTGACGCCGGCGTCCAGAACGAGGTCAATGTTAGGGTCGCAGGAGACCGCGTCGGCCAGCGACGCCTGCAGGTCGGCGCGATGAAGCGTCAGATACTGGGCTCCCCAGCGACGCTCCGCATCGTCAAGAGGCATTCGCGCGAGAACGGCGTCGTCTCGGCCACGAAGCACCTGGACGCCAAGTGGCCGCGTTGCGACCCTGCTCACGCGCTCCAGAAGACCCAGGCGAGACAGAACTCGTGTCGCGTTCGGCGTCAGCTGAATCCCAGCGCCAAACTCCTTAAGGGATTTCGTCTGCTCGTATATGGTGACCCTGAAACTCGCTTGCGAGAGCGCCAGGGCGCTAGAGAGACCGCCGACCCCGGCGCCAGCTACGATTGCTCTTCGATCCATCGCCTACACAGCGTCACGCAGCTCACACTCGGCCGGGACGCACACGCGGGGAAGTGTTTCATCATACACGTACCGGGTTGAGCAATAAGAGCAGATCGCCTCGTTGTCGGAGCCCATGTCGATGAAAATGTGGGGATGATCGAAGGGCGGCTTCGCTCCGGTACACATGAACTCCCTCACCCGGATCCGGATCGTCGGCACTCCGGGGTCGTTGTGAAAATGCGGGACGGAACGCTCCGCCATTGGCGGATACTCCTTGCCGAAAGAACCGCCTTAAACCACGTTCTCTCTAATCAAGCCAGCACATCGGTCGATGGCGGTCGATGACGCTAGTCCGTGTGGACGAATTTGATCAAGCATAGGCCCGCGGCGCCTCGGATTCGGTCGGAGTCCTATGAATCATGCCAGATTCCGCTAAGGAATCCCAAAAACATCACCTTTCGAAAACTCGTCCGCACGGCCTAGATAATACGCCTGTCGCTCGACCGGCCGTCGGATGCAAGCCATCGGTGCGCGACCGACAATTTCTTGCCAAGACGGCCTGGATGTGGTTTTTCTGATTCTCCGGAGGGGAGAACGCGCGAGCGATCTCGCCGTTAATGTCATCCCCGCGAATGCGGCGTTTTCGGCGGGGCCGAGCGGCGGGCGCCGTTCGGCGGCCGAAAGTCGCGGGCGACGTTAGAGCGGGTCGTAAGGCATTGGAAAAACACCATCCTCAACGCTAAACTTTGGCGGAAGGGACGAAAAAGCAAGCAGGGTTCCGCCGGGACCGGAACGCCGGCAATTTTGACAGTTTTCGGCGGCCTAAGTCCTTGATAAGCCTTCGTCGCTGCCAGGACCGCCAAAGGCCCGCGCCAGCTTCTGAAACGCTCGCGCCCGATGCGAAAGCGCGAGCGAGCCGTCGGCCGGGACGCCGTGCTTCTCCTCAGGGCTCATCTCGCCGAAGGTGCGCGCGTGTCCGTCGGGGCGGAAGATGGGGTCGTAGCCAAAACCCTTCGTTCCGCGCGGGGGAAAGACGAGGTCGCCGTCCACCCGCCCCTCGAAGGTCAAGGTTTCGCCGTCCGGCCAGGCAAGCGCCAGCACGCTCACGAAATGCGCCCGCAAGGGCTTGGGCGCGCCCGCGGCCGCGAGCTCCCGCTCGACCCGCGCCATCGCGCTCTTAAAGTCGCCGGTCCCGCCGCCCGCCCAGCGGGCGGAATAGACGCCCGGCGCGCCGCCGAGCGCCTCGACGCAAAGGCCGGAATCGTCGGCCAGCGCCGGCAGGCCCGAGGCCCGCGCCGCGGCTTCCGCCTTGAGCGCGGCGTTGTTGCGGAAGGTGAGCCCTGTCTCCTCGGGCTCGCTCAAGCCGAGCTCGGCCGCGCCCGACGCCTCGACGCCGTATGGCGCGACGAGCTCGCAGATTTCCCTGAGCTTGCCCGGATTGTGGGTGGCCGCCACGATCCGCTTTGGAAAGCGGCGGGGCGGCGAGCCAGTCACTTCGCCACCACCTTGTAGCGTCGGACCGGCGTCAAGGTTGCGCCGCGCTCAAGGCCGTTCAAGATGAGGAACTGGTCGAGCGGGCGAGGCAAGAAGCTCATGCGCGCCGCCATCGATTCGGGCGTGTCGACGTCAGAGGCCGAGATGACGCGCAGGAACTGCGGCTCGGCGAGCGCCGAATCCGCCGCGTTGATGAGGTGGAACGATTCGATCGAGGCGCGGAAGCGGGCGTCCACGGTCGGCGAAAGCGTATGCGCCGCGAAGATCAGCCGATAGACGCGGCCGTTGAGGCGGATGGCCCCGAGCCGGAAGCTCCACAGGTCGCCCTCGGCGACCGCCGTCGCCGCCTCGAGCCCGCCGATCTGCATCGTCTCGACCGAGGTCGTCTTGACGCCTTCGATCCAGCCGGAGGCGATGGCGGCGGCGACCGGGGTGGAATCGGGGACGGCCATGCTGTCGAGCCGCAGCGCTTCGCTTCCGCCCTCGCCGACGCCGACCAGGGCGGCCCGCTGGTTCTCGAGGGTAAAGCCCTCCGGCGCCTCAAAGGCGAAGCCGAGCTTCGGATGGATGAAGGTGGTCCCGCGCACGACGCCCTGCGATGGGTCGTCGCCGAAGGCGATGCCGTCGATCGCGGCGAGATAGGCGTCCCGCCCGGCCGGCGCGGCGCCCGGCGGGCCGAACTTGCGCGCCTCCGCCGCCGCCTGGGCGATGCGCTCGGGCGTCGAGGGGTGGGTCGCCATCATGTCCGGCCGGTCGGCGCTGCCCGCGCCCGAGGTCGCAGCGCTCAGCGCGCTCCACTCGCCAAGCGCCGTGAGGAAGCGCGCGGCGCCATATGGGTCGTAGCCGGCCCTCGCAACGTCCTTGATGCCGAGCTGATCGGCCTCCAACTCCTGCTGGCGCGAGAAGCGGGCGATCGACAGTTTCGAGCGCGCCTCGGCCTCTTCTAAAGGCTGCGCCCGGTCGAGCACCTGCGCGTTGACCCGGGTGAAGAGCGCCGCCGTCTTCTCGAATTCCGCCCGCTGGGCCGCGTGGCGGGCCGTCACATGGGCGATCTCGTGCGCCATGACGGCTGCGATCTCCGACGTGTCGTCGGCGAGCGCGAGCAGTCCGCGCGTCATGAAGATGTCGCCGGACGGGAGCGCAAAGGCGTTGACCACCGGAGAATTGAGGAGAGTCACCCGATAGGGCTGCGCCGAGGCGTCCGGCGCGGGCGCGAGTTTGGCGAGGACGCCGTTGAGGAAGGCTTCCGTCCCGGGCGCGTGGTACTCGCCGCCGAATGCGTCGATGAGCCGCTTGCGCTCGGCGGCGAAAGGACTGGCGGCCGGCTTGGACGCCACGGGCGGCGCGACATTGGCTGGCGCCGGGGGAGGGTCGATCGAGGCGCAGCCCGCGAGCGCGAGGGTGAACGCGACGGCGAGCGCGAGCGGCATGCTCCGCGCACGGCGCGGCGCCCCTCGGCTCAGGCTTCCCGGAAGGCGCAACTTCATTGAGGCGCTTCCGCCTCTGCTGCCGTATCTCGCCGAAGCGCAACTTCAATCATCGCCGGATCGCTGACCTCGAGTCTCAAGCCGAAGCGGCCGTCTATCACACCCCGGGCTCGAACGTCGCGCCCCTTAAGGCCGCCAACGGAGACGCCGGCGCGGGCGAGCGCCGGCGCGAGCTTGCGAGGGACCACGATCGTCGGTCCGCCGCGGGGGGCGAGGTCGAGATAGATGCGCGAACGCCCGAAACCAACCCTACGGACCTTGCCCTCGATGACGGCGAAATGACCGCTAAGCCTCCTCAAGGCCGTGAGATCGGACGAGGGGATGATTGCGTGGTTCCGGTCGGCCCAAATGCCGAGGCTTCGGCTTCTCGCTTCGTTCTCGAGCGCAAGCCGGCCGGGCGAGCATGAGCGCGCCTCGAATTCGGGACGGACGCGGGCGAAACCAGCGGCAAGAAGCGCCTCGGCGGCCGAATCGGACGGCTCCCCTGCGTTTCTCTGGAGCGCGAAGTCGCCTGGGATTCGTCCCCACCTGTCCGCCCCGCCGCCGAGGACGTCGAGCTCTACGTCTTTGCCGACGAACCGGGCGGCCAGGACCGCCTCTGCGGACACTTTGGTCTTGGGATCGCGGTAGATCGATCCATCCAGGCCGGCGAGCCGCACGACCCTGCCGTCGGCAAGCGCAATGTCGAGCCGCTCGTCGAGGGCGGCGATGTGAACGATCCCGGCAGGCGCGCCGCAGGCCAAAGCGCCGTTGACCGCGGCTGCGCCGAGGGCGAGGCGGGCCAGAGCAAGCGCCGAGCGCGCGCAGGCCGCGGCGGCCGGCTCGCCGCGGCGGGTGAGGCGTCTTCTCATGCGAAAGGCTTTGCCCTCTCGGCTGGCCTTCGTCTATAGGATGGACGCCGACGCTCGTCGGGTCCCGGTAGCTCAGCAGGATAGAGCACAGGTTTCCTAAACCTGGGGTCAGGGGTTCGATTCCCTTCCGGGACGCCAAAAATTCAATAGCTTAGTGATCGTGCGGCGCGTGCGGCGTGCGAGTAACAGGGTCGGATTTGCGGGCCAGCATCGCGCGCGGCCTCGCCGGCATTCCCGCAGCGACTTAATGGTCTTATTTCTGGCGGCGCGAGTGGGTCGCACGCAGCCGCCGACGCCGGGGCTCTGATTCCACAGTCAGGTTATTCCAGACAAAACAGTCATTTGATCTGTCGATAAGCTTCGACCGCGCCACGATCAACGTTGCGGTAGAGCGGCTCAGCCTTGAATGACGTCGATAAGCGTATTTGCGACTAGGAGTTTTCTCGCGGTGGCGTTGCGTGGCTCCCCGAAAGGACCGTGTCTGGGAGGAACGCTTAGGGACGCAATCGCGAGGAAGTCGAGTCGATCGACATCGCGTGCAGGCGGGTCGGATGGAAAAGGCGCCGCAAGTCGTTGAAATGTCCCCGTCCGTGCGCGGAAAATGGCGCAGCCGGCCGGATCGGCCGAGCCTCCCGCTCGCCCGCTGGGATCGCGTCAGCGAGCCGGCCCGAGAAAGGCGTAGCGATCCGGGACGATAATCTCGGACGGGGTCGGCAGGCGGTGATACTCGGGGTTGTGGACCCGCTCAGGAAGGGCCGGCCTATCGTGCGCAATTTCCTCATATGGAATCTGGGTCAGGAGATGGGCGATGCAGTTGAGCCGCGCGCGTTTTTTGTCCACGGCCTCGACAACCCACCATGGCGCTCCGGGGATGTGCGTGCGCTCGAGCATGGTTTCCTTGGCCTTGGTGTAGGCCTCCCATCGGCGGCGCGATTCGAGGTCCATCGGGCTCAGCTTCCATTGCTTCAAGGGGTCGTTGATCCGCATGAGGAAGCGCATGTGCTGC
>DATJXI010000087.1:0-2026 GCA_035500275.1 Roseiarcus sp.
GTTCGATTTCGGTCGCGAAATAGGCGCCGTCGTTGATCTTGTCGGAGTTCCAGAGCGTCTGGGTCAGCTGAACCCACATCGCGCCCTGCATCGGCGACGGTGCACAGTTGAAAGAATGGTAGTCCCACTGGTTGGCGCCGTCGAACGACAGGCTGAGGCGGCCGTCGCCAGTGATTTTCATGCGCAGGGGCGCATGCATCATCGTGTCTTTCTTGGCGAGCGGATGGACGGTCTCGTCATTCGCCCAAGGCAGGTCGATGAACGTGGGAGCCTCATATTCTCCCGGGAATGCGAGCTGCTTGACGCGGCCGATCAGCGTCCGGCGGCCCTCTTCAACCGCTTCGCGAATGAAGCCCTTATAGGTGTCGATGCCGACTTCCTCGATGGTCCGGTAGACTTGATCCCGGACCAGCTGGCAGCCCGTAAGTCGGGTCTTCTCGTCGAGAACCCAGTACATTTCGGCGCGCACGTTGTCGCGGCAGCGCTGCAGATAGTCCTCGTGAAACACGTCGTTGGAGCCGACGAGCTCGGCCGACACGAGCAACCCGTCACCGTAGCGGTCGGCATGGCCGTAGCACATCGATCCCGGCGAAATGCCGCCGACGTCAATTTCGTGGGTGACGCCCCCTGCCCAACCGATGATTTCGCCATTCCAAAAGATGGGGATGAGCGTGTGCACGTCGGCGGTGTGAACGTCGCCGATCATCGAATTGTTGTTGCAGTAAACGAAGCCCTCCGCGATGCCGGGATTGTCCTCGTAATTGTTGCGGATCATGTGCTTGATGGCGTCGGCCATCGTATGCACGTGGACGATGATGCCGGTGGACAAGGCGATCGACTCGCCCTCGGGCGTGTAGAGGGCGAAGGATAGTTCTCCGATTTCCTTGACGATCGGCGAAGCCGAGATGTTGAGCGCGGTCGACCGGGCGTTCACCAGGCCACCACGCAGATGCGAGAACACCTTCTCGTAGAGAATCGGTTTCTCGGTTCGGATCGGCAGAGTCTTCTGGCCGTAGTAATGCCCCGTTTCCGCGAACAAGCGCTCCGAGGTCAGAAGCATCTCCTTGAGGGTCTGCTCGCCCCAGCCGATACGCTTCACGCGCGAGTCCGTCTTTGTCGCCTTGTCGAGCATGGACGTTTCCCTTTCGAATTCTAATGTTCACAGATGGCGAAGATGGAAGATGCGATGGCTGTCGAGCGTCACCTCGGCGTGCGGGGGCACAACGAGAGTGGTCGCCGACGATTCGACCACGGCGGGCCCGGCAATGACGTTGCCCGCCGCGAGCTTTTCCATCTCGAGGATCTGGGCGTCATGCCATTCGCCGTATCGATAGACCTTGCGGCTGGCCTTGAACGCGTCGGCCGCGGGCTTCGGTCCGGCCATCGGTTCGGACGGCAGGACTGGCTTCATAACCTTATGGACGCCGCGGATGACAGCTGTCGTCACAAGGTAGCCTAGTTCCGGAGAGCGCGCCGCCCGCGAGAACTGCTTGGAATAGCCTTCCTCGAACTTCTCGATGATTGTCCAAACGTCATCGGCGGTGGCGATCGCGCTGAACGGCAGATCGATTTCGACGTCATTCAGTTGCCCCACATATTGAACGCGCAGGCAATGCCGGTACTCGATGCTCTCCTCCGGTACGCGTGACTTCGCGAATTCCGCGGCGATCCGTGCGCGCAACGACTCCCAGCCTGCGTTGACGGCCCCCGAGAGCGTCGTCAAGCCGGCTTTGAATGCGGCGGGCGCGAGCTCCGGATGGGCTGTCGGAACGTTGAGCGTGCGGTCGAGTCGATACTCGAAATCCGCGCAGGCGCAGCCGAAGGCCGAGAATCCCGCCGCCCATGCCGGGATCAGCACATCGGCGAAATTCAGTCCTTTCGTGTAACCCGCGACATGCATCGGGCCGCCGCCGCCGTAGGAGAATAGGGTGTAGTCTTCGGGCGAATAGCCTTTGCCGAACACCCGGGCGTAGACCTCGTTGCGGAGATGGTTCTCGAACAGGTTGAGCACGCCCTCGGCGGCGTC
>DATJXI010000088.1:0-2250 GCA_035500275.1 Roseiarcus sp.
GTCCGCAACCCGGCAGGCGCATTACATCTGGATTGAGGGCGGCAAGCGCAAAAGCGTTACCCAGCGCGGAAAAATCCCAAGGGGGGCGTTGCGCTTTAGCGCAAGTCGGCGGAGTCCTGCTCTCGCGGGCGCCGCGCAGGATGGCCGCGGCGCTTTCACCGCCCGGCTCGCCGATCTGAATGAGCGGCTCGCGGGGCGGGAGTTCCTCCTCGACCGGTTCAGCGTCGCGGACGGGTAATTGGCGACCGTCAAGAGCTCTGCCCGGCTGGCTTCAGAAGTCTCGCCGAGCCGAGCAAGCCGATGGCCGTGAAGCCGGCGCCGGCCAGGAACGTGGCTTCGGGGCCGACTCGCTGCCATAGAAATCCCGCCACGAGGCTCGCAAACAGGAGCTCGACGCCGCTTGCGAAGTTGAACAGCCCGAACGCGCTCGCGCGAAGCTCGGAAGGCGCGGAGTCAGCGACGAGCGCGGCCAGCAACCCTTGCGTCATGCCCATGTGCAGGCCCCAAAGGCCGACGCCGATCAAGACCGCCCACAATGTCGGCGCCGCGGTCAGCACCAGGTCAGCGACGATCAACACGGCAAATCCGACGGCGAGCATCAACCTGCGATCGCTGCGATCCGAGAGCGCGCCGATCGGGTAGGCCGACGCCGCGTAGACGACATTCATCACGACGAGCACGAGCGGCGACAGCGCGGCCGGCAATCCGGCGCCGCCGGCGCGCAGGATGAGAAACGCCTCGCTGAACCGCGCCAGCGTGAGGACGGAGCCGATGGCGACGACGCCCCAGAACGAAGCGCCGAAGCGGCGAAGATCGACCCATCCGAGGGCCGCTTTCATCTCCACCGGCGGTCGCACAGGCTCCCGCACTCCGACGGCGAGGACCCCGACGGCGGCGAGCCCCGGGATCGTGGCGAGCCAGAAGACGAGTCGGAAATCATTGTTGAACATCGCCATCAGCGCGATGGCGAGAAGGGGGCCGGAAAAAGCGCCGATCGTATCCAGCGACTGCCTCAGCCCGTAGGCCGCGCCGCGCAGTCCGGATGGCGTCAGATCGCCAACAAGCGCATCGCGCGGCGCGTCGCGAACGCCCTTGCCGATGCGGTCGATAAACCGCGCGCCGAGCACCCAAGCGGCGGTCGGCGCGAGCGCGAACAGCGGTTTCGACAAGGCGGCGAGGCCGTAACCAATAAGGGCAAGCGCCTTGCGCTTGCCAAACCGGTCGCTGACAAAGCCCGAAAAGAGCTTGGTCATTGAGGCCGTCGCTTCGCCGACGCCTTCGATCAGCCCCACCATTTCCGCGCTCGCGCCCAGAACGACAACGAGGAACGTCGGCAGGAGCCCGTGAATCATCTCGGACGAGATGTCCATGAACATGCTGACGAAGCCGAGCGTCCAGACGCCGCGAGGAAGCGCCGCGCGCGGGCCAGAGGTCGAGCCGACCGCCTCTCCACGCATCCTTTGCCGGATCGCCAGCCGGTCGAGCCATGACCGGCCTTCCTGTCGGCTCATGACGCCGCTCCTACGCCCCTGGCGGGAAGCCCGCAATCGCGGATCGTCGCCCCACGTCTCGCCGGCAAGGACGGCCGCGCCACGATGATGGAGCTGACCAGGCGAGGGTCCGTCAGCGATCCTCGAGGAACGCCAGCGCCTCGCGCGCGAAGGCCTTCGGATTGTCGATATTCGACCCGTGCGACGCGCCGGGGATGACGACGCGCCGCACATCCTTCAGCGCGCTTTGCAGCCCGTCGAGGATGCGGTGGAAAGTCTCCGGCGAACGCTCGCCTGCGACAAGCAGCGTCGGCGCCCGGACCGCTTTCGCGTCCGCGCGCGTGAACGGCGCCCGTTTCTCCTTGATTTGCCCGATAAGCGTGCGGGCGTTATCGCGCTTCCGCTGTCTCGCCTCTTCCGACAGCTTCGCCCAGCCGCCGGGGCCGAAGATCGCGTCGACCGTCGGCGCAAGGCCCTCGTCGATCTCGCCGCGGCGGATACGCTCGGCGGCCGCGGCGTAGAGAGGCCCGAGCGCGAGCGGCGGACTCTTCGGCGACTTGGGCGGCTCGAGGCTCGCGTCCAACGCGCCGCCCGGCTCAACAAGCACCAGCTTGCGAACGAGATCCGGTCGGCTCTGCGCAACGCGGAACGCGATATAGCCGCCGCGGGAGTGGCCGAGCAGCGAGACGGGTCCCGCGTCGAGCGCGGCGATGAAGGCCGCGACGTCTTCTGTGTGCTGCTCGACGGTGAAATCGTCGCC
>DATJXI010000089.1:0-4323 GCA_035500275.1 Roseiarcus sp.
CTTTGATCCGGAGGGGCAAAATGCTCAGGCTCGTCATTTTTGCCGAGGTCGCCGTGCTCGGCGCGGCGCTTTTGATCTCACCGCTGGCGGAAGCGCGGACCGCGCCGGCGAAGCCGAACAGCGCCGCGAGCCACAAAGTCCCGATGCACCCGAGCACGCTGACGCTTGGGGGCAAGCATCATCGTCAAGCGCGCCACCGCAACCACGTCCGCCACACCTTCCATCAGCCCACTCCCATCCACGGCACGATGACCGGCCCGCGCATGTGATGGCCGAAGCGCGCAAGCTCGCGGCCATTCTGGCGGCCGACGTCGTCGGCTTCTCGCGACTCGCCGGCGCCGACGAAGAGCGCACGCTTGCGAGGCTGAGGGCGCTCTGGAGCGACCTCGTCGACCCGACCATCGCGGTGCATCGTGGGCGCGTGGTCAAGCGCACGGGCGATGGCGCGCTCGTCGAATTTCGCAGCGTGGTCGACGCGGTGCGCTGCGCCGTCGAAATCCAGGACGCGATGGTCGAGCGCAACGCCGGCGTCGAGCCCGACCGGCGCATCGAGTTCCGCATCGGCATTCACTTGGGCGACGTCGTCGAGGAAAGCGACGGCGACCTCATGGGCGATGGCGTCAATATCGCCGCCCGCCTCGAAGGCGTCGCCGAGCCCGGCGCGATATGTCTTTCCGAGGACGCCTACCGCCAAGTGAAGGCGCGGCTCGATCTTCGGGTCAGCGATCTCGGCGAAAGGCGGCTCAAGAACATCGCCGAGCCGCTCAGGGTCTATTCGCTCGCGGTCGGGCGCGCGGCCAAGGCGGCGCCGCGCGCGCCGCCCGCTCCGGAGAGATCGCCCGCGGCGCCCGAGACGCCCTCGATCGCGGTGCTGCCGTTCCAAAACATGGGCGGCGACCCGGCGGAGGACTTCTTCTGCGACGGCCTCGTCGAGGACATCATCACCACGCTCTCCAAGCTCGCAGGCATGCGCGTCATCGCGCGCAACTCGACCTTCGTCTACAAAGGCAAGCACGTCGACGTGCGCGAAGCGGCAAGCCAGCTCGGCGCGCGTTACGTGCTCGAGGGCAGCGTTCGGCGGGCGGGAAATCGCGTGCGCATCACAGTGCAGCTCATCGACGCCAAGGACGGCGCCCATCTCTGGGCCGAGCGCTACGACCGCTCGGTCGACGACATTTTTGCGATCCAGGACGAGATCACGCTCGTGCTGGCGACCGAGCTGCAGGTCAAGCTCACCGAGGGCGAGCAGGCGCGGCTCCGCTACACGACGACGAGCAATGTCGCGGCGTGGACCGAATACGCCCGCGGCCGCGCCTACATGCGCGAGCGGGTGGACAAGGAGAGCGTCGGCGCCGCCAGGGCCCATTTCGAGAAGGCGCTCGCGCTCGACCCCGATTCGGCGTCGCTCACCGCGCTCGTCGCCTTTGCGCACGTCCTCGACGCCCGCTTCGGCTGGTGGGACAGCCGTGGGGAGGCGATCCGAAAAGCGCAAGCGCGCATCGACAGGGCGCTTGAACTGGACCGGGACAACGCCGACGCGCATATTTGTCTGAGCTACATCCACGCCATATCCGAACGCTTCGACGACGCGGCGCGGGAAGCCCGGCGGGCGGTTGAGCTGGCGCCCGGATCGGCGGACATGGCGGATCTCGCCAGTCTCGTACTGACGTCGTGCGGCAATCCCGAGGAGGCGGCCGGCCTCAGCGAGAAAGCGATCGCGCTGAGCCCCCACTATCCTCCCATGTATCTCGGCGTCCTCGGCCACGCCTATCATCATTCCGGACGCGTCGAGGAGGCGATCGCCGCCTTCAAGGAATATCACGCGCGCAGCCGCGGCTTCGGCCTCGTAGACCTCGTTATCGTCTGTCAGCAGAACGGAAGGCCGGAGGAAGCGAAAGAGGCGGTGAGGGCGCTGCTTGCGGCCCGCAAGACCTTCACGATCGCCGCATGGGCGCAGACGCAGTTCCGGCGCGACAAGGCGCGGCTTGCGGCCGATCTCGACGCGCTGCGCGCCGCCGGGCTGCCGGAGGGGTAGGCGGATGCGGGTGGAGGCCGCAATTTGTATCGTTCCTCTGACGATCAATGCGGCTTTGGCGTCGACGGCGACTGGAGCGCCCGCGCCACGACCGCCCCCACGCTCGCTTCTGCTTGCTCGGCTTTGGCGCGCCAACCCGCGTCCGAAACATTTTTGACCTGGAGGCGAGCGATGTTCGCAGCGGAGGCGTACGCGGCCGCCGCATTGGGCCAATCCTGCGCTTTGGCGAAGGCGTCAGCGATCTGCATGTGGTCGCCATAAGAGTCACGCAAGAGCTCAGCCCCTTTTGGCCTTGCAGCCAATTCGCGCCAAGCCTCGATCGTCTCCCGATACATCTTGAGTTTGTATCTCGGCAGTTCAGCGAGATCACCTCGCCGCTTGGCCGATTGGCCGAGCTGGGTTAGCCATTCGTCATGGACGCTGTCTCTCTTGGCAAGTTCTTTGAGATTGTCGAATTGGTTATGAAGGAATTTTCGGACGTCGTCGTCCTTCGTGAGGTTCATCGCCTCGATGGCGGCCACAACCTCATCGTAGTCCCGAGCGAGCTGCCTGGAATGGCGGAGCGACCCCGGATCCTGAACGACCTCCTCTCTCAGCGCGATCCCTAACTTGTATTGGTCGTATGCTTCGCTCGGCGCGTTGTTCTTGGCCTTCAGGTTTCCCAGCTTCATGTACGTGTCGGCCAGAACCCACTTCAAGCTCTTATCGTCGGGCGAATTCTTTTTTAGTTCAATTTGAAGCTGCTTCGCCTCATTCAGCCAGGCCTCGGCCTCATCCCCTGACCCGAGGTCAGCCAACGCGAGACCAATCCGGTATTTGGCGGCTGCTTGATCGCGGCGATCGTTGCCTGAGTAGTCTCCGTTCGTCGCCTCACTGATCGCCAGGGCATCGACGTATTCACGCAGCGCATCTTCTGACGCGGGCGGACTTCTCTTTCGGTACGCGTCGCCGATCCGCAAACGAGCTTTGGCGATGTCCCTCATCGCCTGCTCATTCGAGCCGAAGGTCTTCAGGCTCTCGGCCGTTAGAAGAGCGTGGCGATATTCATCGAACGACAGCCCTAGATTCCCGTCCGGGTCCGGCTGACTCATGAATGCGTCGCCGGTCCGGATGAGACTGTCGAACCGCAACTGCAGAACGTCCGAATTGTCTGGGTAAAGCTCCGCGAAACGTCTCGCAGTCTCGTCAGCCGTCCTGGCCATTCTGGGGGCGGCGTCAGGATCGTCGGCGCTCATCATCAATTCGGCGTTGACATTGAGCGTCTCGATCCACAGCTTGCCCGCCTCCGGCGGGCTGAAAACGCTTCCGACTTGGGCGGAGAAATGGTCGACGAGCGGCATCAGGCTCAAGGCTCCGCGTTCGGTGATCTCCCCTTTGTGGTAGGCGTCAAGAAAATCGTGCAGGAACTGAGATGCGGCTTTCGCTTGCTGTCGCAGTCTGGCCGTTTCCTCGTCCAGCTTAACGGCCGCGAGGCGCTCCAGATGCTGCTGATCGGCCTTTTCCTCGAGCACTTTGAAGTGCCACCACGTGAGCGCACCCGCGCCGAAAACGAGGAGGGGCAGAATGACCACCGCCGCCCGGAAGTAGAGTTGGCGGCGCCGTTCTTGCCGTTTGGCCGTAATATTGTTGTCGATAAGCTTCTTGACGCCTTCGAATTTGCCGCCATAGCGATCCGCCCAGGCGGAGGTGCGGGGCAGGCTGTCCCACCAGAGCTTCACGCGCTCGGGATCGTTCAAGGTCGCCATTTCGCCGCTTGCGCCGCCCTCGAGCAAAGACGCGAGCGTGCGATAGCGCTGACCGTCCGTCTGCTCTTTGGCAAGCCAACCTTCCGGTGGCCGACCCGTCTTAGCCTCGACTTTCTCACTCTCACCGGCCAATTTCCTCCAGCGGCGCAGCAAGGTTTCGTGGCCGAGGTCGATGCGCTCTTCCGGGGCGAGGACCCGGGCCGCCGATGGCGGGGGCACGAGGAAGGAGCAACTCGGCGCTCGGAATTTGTCGAGCACGGCGCGCAAGTCACCGTCGGCGACACCGGTCTCAGCCAGGAGCTGGTCGAACCTCAGCGCGCGGCGAATGGCCCGGCCCTCGCGGTCGACTTCGGACAGCGCCCGGAAAGCCTGCTCGACGACCAGTTCCTTGCCGGGGCATTCCGCCATCACTTCGTCGGCGTGGCGCGACAGGGCGTCGGACATCCGTCCGATGTCGTCATAGGTTTGCCGCGTGAGGCGGCGCGGGCCTTCTCGATTCGTGGCGCAGGCCCGGTCCCAAAGGCGCATCAGACAATGCTGCAG
>DATJXI010000090.1:0-10117 GCA_035500275.1 Roseiarcus sp.
ATCGTTCGGCGATCACGTTTCGAGTTCGCGCTATGGTCCGTGCTCGCCGAGCAAGTGAAGATTCGGCTCCTCCAAAACCCTCCGGGATCAACCGCGCACTAGCCTGATCTCAAGTGATTTGGCGCTCTCGCGCTGCTAGAATTGAGTTCGGAGAAGAGCGCAATGAGCGAGGCCCGGAAGCTCGCAGCCATCCTGGCCGCCGATATCGCCGGCTATTCGCGCCTCATGGGCGAGGATGAGGCGAGGACGGCGAAGGCGGTGCGGGAGCGGCGCGAAGCGGCGATGCCGATCATGCGGGCCTTCGGCGGCCGGCTTGTTAAGACGACCGGCGACGGCGTCCTGCTCGAATTTCCCTCCGTCGTCGCCGCGGTCGAATGCGCGATCCTCATTCAGAAGATGATGGCGGAAAGCAACGCCGAACTACCGGAGGCGAAGCGCATCCTCTACCGCATCGGCGTCCATCTTGGCGACGTGCTGATCGACGGCGACGACATTTTTGGCGACGGCGTGAACGTCGCCGCGCGGCTCGAAGGGATCTGCGAGCCCGGCGGCTTGTGCATTTCGGGCTCGATCTATGAGCACATCGAGGGGCGGGTTTGCGCGGAATTCGCCAATCTCGGCGAGCAAAGTCTCAAGAACATCGCGAGGCGCGTTCGCGCCTACGCGTTGTCGCCCGCGGCGGTCGCGGCAGCAAGAGTCGAGCAGCCCGAGCTTGCGGCCGGGTCTTCATCCTCTCCGCCTGTCTCCATGCGCCGGGAGCCACCGCGTCTCTCCTTGGTCGTTCTGCCCTTCGCCAATCTCGGCGGCGACCCCGGGCAGGACTATTTCGTCGACGGCGTGACCGACAGCCTGACGACTGACCTGTCTCGGATCAAAGGAGCTTTCGTGATCGCTCGCAGCACTGCCTTCACGTTCAAGGGCAAGCCGATGGACGTAAGGGCGATCGGCCGCGAACTGGGCGTGCGCTATGCCTTGGAAGGCAGCGTCGAGCGACGCGGCGACCGCCTCCGGGTGAACGTCCAACTTCTGGATGCGCAAAGCGGCAGCCATCTCGGGGCCGAACGGTTCGACAAGCCGCTTGCCGACTTCTTCGACATGCAGGACGAAATTGTCACCCGCCTTGTAAACCAAATAGGTGTGGAGCTCGTTCGCGTCGAAGCCACGAGATCGGAACGAAATCAGAATCCCGATGCGCGTGACCTCGTGTTTCAGGGCATGGCTTGGTCGTTCAAGGGGCTGACGCTTGAGAACGTGGCGCGGGCGCGCGCTTTCTTCGAGCGGGCGATCAGGCTCGATCCCGACAACGTCGCTGCGCTTGCCTGGACCTCAATCGCGGATCTTGCCACCGCACGGAGCTTCCATTCCGACGACGCCGTCGCGCGCCTCGCTTCCGCGGAAACCGCCGCGGCCAAAGCGCTGTCGCTGGCGCCGGACAATCCCCTCGCTCGCTTGTCTCTCGCCTTCGTCTTCGCGCAGACGAAACGCGCCGAGCAGGCGATCGCCCACTGCGGGCGGGCGCTGGCGCTCAACCCGAACTTCGCCTACGCACACGCACTCATCGGCTTCTGCAAAGCGTTGGTTGGACGCGCCGTGGAGACCGAGGCGCACGTCCGAGAGGCTCTCCGGCTCAGTCCCCGCGATGTGGAAGCGCACACTTGGCTGCTTTATGTGGGCGCCGCAAAGATCCTCCTTGGCCGGCATGAGGAAGCGGTCGCCTGGCTGCGGCGCTCCATCGAGGCGAACCCGAACAATTCCGTGGCCCAATTCCATCTTGCCGCCGCCCTGGCGCATGTCGGCCGCTTTCAGGAGGCGCGCGCCGCGGCGGCGGCCGGGCTCGCGATTCATCCGCAATACACGATCGCCCGGCACGAGGCCGTCCCGTTGAGCGACAATCCGGTCTATCTCGCCGGACGCAAGTTGCTCTTCGAGGGCCTGCGCCTCGCTGGTCTGCCGGAAGGCGCTGCGAAGGCGGGTTGAGTTGAGCGGGCTCGTTGAAACAGCCGCCGGTTAGGGTTTCCGGCGCAGGTTGCTGGTTCCGGCCCTCGCGCGACAATTTCTTGCCAAAGCAGGAAAGCGCATGTATACTGAATTTCAGAACCGAGGTCCGCACGCGAAGGCTGACCCCAACCTGCGCGCAAAAAGGTCTCGGTTGGAATGTCGTCGTGAAAGTTGCAGTTTTTGGGCCCGCCCCAGTCGTTGAAAAGGTTGCGAGGGCGACTGACGGCGCCGCTTGGCCTCGATGGGAGTTCTGAGGAGCTGGTCGGAACCAAAAGGCGCCGCAACCCATTGAAAAACCTCGATTCGCGACCCAAAATTGGCGCCCGCCGCGAGGCGGCTGCGTTGTCCGCGGCGGACCCGCCTTGGGAGTTACATTGTGACGTTGTGACAGACTTCAGCGCCCAAGCTTTGAAATCGCTTCTCGGCGCGACCGGAACCGCCGGCCGCGGGGGTCAGTCCATCACCGCATGCGCCGCGGCTTCGCGCGACGGCGGGGCGGCGGACTTGGCCGAACGGATCAGCGCGAGCAGCGGGAAAGCGAAGAGCGAGACGAGCGCCATCAGGAGGAAGTCATTGGAATAGGCCATCGCCGCCGCCTGCTGGGTCACGAGCTGCTCGAGCATCTCAAGCTTGGGCAGCCCGGCGCCCGAAAGAACGCCCGCGTTCGGCATATGCAGCGCGTCGCTGAAGGGCGTGAGATGCTCGACGAGCTGGCTGTGATACGTGCTGATCATGCTCGTCAGCTGCGCGATGACGACCGAGATGCCGACCGACGATCCGAGGTTGCGGATGAGCGTCCATAAAGCCGCGCCCTCGGTCCTGAGTTCGCCGGGCAGGCTCGCGAAGGCGATGGTGTTGAGCGGCACGAAGACGAAGCCGAGCCCGAACCCCTGCAAGACCGAATTGATCGCGATGGTCTCGGCCGACACGTCGAGCGACCACCCGACCATCTGCCAGAGCGATGTCGTCGCCAGCACGAGGCCGATGAAGATGAGGAGGCGCGGATCGACCTTGCCGCTCATGCGCCCGACCAGGAACATGGCGACGAAGGTCCCGACCCCGCGCGCGCCCAAAAGATAGCCGCTCGACAGCACCGGATAGCCGAGCATGTTCTGGATGAAGGGCGTCACCAGCGCCAGGGTCGCAAGCAGGATGACGCCGATTAAAAACATGAAGACGAGCGCAATCGAGAAGTTCCAGTCCTTGAAGATGCGCATCGTGATGAACGGGCGCTTGGCGGTGAAGGAGTCGGCGAAGAAGAAATAGAAACCAACGATCGACAGGATCATCTCGACCCAGATTTCGGTCGAATCGAACCAGCCGAGCTGCTCGCCACGATCGAGCATCATCTGCAACGAGCCGATGCCGAGCGACAGGCTCAAGAAGCCGAACCAGGAGAAAGGCACGTCGCGCTTGACCGGCGTCTCGCTCATGAAGATGGAGAGCCCGGCGGTGGTCAGGACGCCGAACGGCAGGTTGACGAAGAACACCCAGCGCCACGAATAGGAGTCGGTGAGCCAGCCGCCGAGCGTCGGCCCCATGATCGGCCCGAGCATGACGCCCATGCCCCAGATCGCCATCGCCGAGCCGCGCCTCGCCGGCGGGAAGATGTCGAGCATCACCGCCTGAGAGAGCGGCACCAGCGCCGCGCCGAAGACGCCTTGAAGCAGGCGATAGGCGACCATCTGCTCGATCGACAGGGCGACGCCGCACAGCATCGAAGCGACGGTGAAGCCCACGGTGCAGACGATGAACAGTTTCTTGCGGCCGAAGCGCGTCGCCATCCAGCCGAGCGGCGAAGTCATGATGGCGGCGGCGACGATATAGGAGGTCAGCACCCAGTTGATCTGGTCCTGGGTCGTCGACAGCGAGCCCTGCATGTAGGGCAGAGCGACGTTAGCGATCGTCGTGTCCAGCGCCTGCATGATGGTCGCCATCATGATGCAGACGGTGAGCATCCACCGCACCGAAGGCGCGATGGTTTCGTAGATCGGAGGGCTCATTTCAAAGGGCGGCTTTCGCGGCGCTGAGTCTGGCGCCGACGCCGTCCGCCCATTGTGCGAGGTCGGAGAGGACGCCGCTAAGAGTGCGCACGCGGCCGGTGTCGACCGAGACATAGGCGCTCATGCCCGCGCGCAAATTGCTCATGTCCTCGTTCGGGCGAAAGCAGAAGCGCAATGGCACGCGCTGGACGACCTTGACCCAGTTGCCGCTCGCATTCTGCGGCGGCAGGATCGCGAACTGCGCGCCGGTGCCGGGCGCGATGGAGCAGATCGTCCCGTTCCAAACCTTGTCGGGGAAGGCGTCGACCGTCACCGTCGCGGGCTGACCCTGGCGGACATAGGTCATGTCCGATTCCTTCGGATTGGCGTCGACCCACAGGCCCGTGTCGGCGACGACCGCAAAAACCGGCTGGCCGGCCGGGGCGACCCGGCCGCGCTCAATCTGCGACACCTGCGTGGCGACGCCGTCGATCGGCGCCAGCACCTTCGTGTTCTTGAGGTTGCGCTCGGCTTCGTCGACGCCGGCCTTGGCCTGGATGTATTCGGGGAAGACGTCGATCGACGCGTTGAGGCTGCCGCCCAGCTTCACCATGGTGGCCGCCTGCTGGTGGCGCACGAATTCCAGGAGCTGCCTGGCCTGAATCAGCGCAGCCATCGACGTGTCGCGATCCACGCTCGTGCCGGACCCGCGCGAGGCCAGTTCGTTCTTGCGGTCGAAGTCGGCCTGGCGGACTCTGACCGAGTCCTCGCCCATTTTGATCTGGTCCTGATTGCTCACATAAGAGGACTTCAGATTCGCGAAAGCGACCTCGGCGGAGTCGAGCCGGCCCTTCGCCAGGGCGAGCGCAATTCTGTAGGGCTCGGGGTCGATGTCGAACAGCGGATCGCCCGCTTTGACCTTCTGCCCCTCGACCACATGGACGGCGACGATCGGCCCCGTCACCTGCGGCGTGATGAGCACCTTATCCGCGCCGATATAGGCGTTATCAGTCGTCACGTATCGGCCGCTGTGCAGCCACCAGACGAAGCCGACCGCCGCCGCGATGAAGGGCACGACGACGAGCAGAAGAAATCGCGACGAGCTGATCCGCGAGCGCTTGACGACCATTGCGGTCGCCGGCGACGCGGCGGCAGGTCCTCGCGCCGGCGCGAGCTGCACCGTTTGCGAGGCCTGCGGCTGAGGCGCCACGGCGGTGGGCTTAAGCTGGCGCGCGGCGCCGGACTGGGACGGCTTCACCTTGTGCGGCTCCGGAGTTCAGTTCGTGCTTGAGATTGGCCTTGATGGTCCTGAGCCCGTCGGTGAGGGCGCGGATCGCGCTCTCGTCGAGACCAGCGAGCGCCCGCTTCATTACGTCCTCGGCGAGCAGGCCGAGCTCGCGCAGCGTCGGCGCCGCTTTCTCGGTGAGATAGAGGCGATTGGCGCGCCGGTCGGACGCATCGTCGCGGCGCTCGACGAGGCCCGCCGAGGTCAGCTTGTCGACAAGGCGCCCAAGCGTGATCGGCGCGAGGTCGAGCGATTCCGCGAGCTCGGCCTGCTTGACGCCCTGGCAGCGCTGGAGACGGACGAGCACGGACCATTGCGCGCGCGTCGTGTTGAGCTCGCGGGCGCGCTGGTCGGAATAGGTGCGCAACAGGCGGGCGGAGTCGGCGAGCGCGAACGCCAGCTCCCGTGACGGACTGAACATCGAATTTAGTAAGCCGAGATATGATATGCTGGCTTATAATATATGAAGCTCACGAGCGCAAGGGGCTTCCCCGTGCGTCAGCGCGGGGATGCGTTCCGTCGGCGCCTGGCAGTGATCAGCTGCCCCGGTAAGTCGAATAGCTCCAGGGCGAGACGATGAGGGGCACGTGGTAGTGCGCGCCCGGGTCAGCGATCGCGAAGCGGATCGGCACGAGGTCGAGAAACGGCGGATCGGCCAGCTTCGCGCCCTCCGACCGGAAGTAGTCGCCGACGTGGAAGACGAGCTCGAAGCGGCCAACGCGCGCGTCACTTGCCGCGATCAGCGGCTTGTCGGTGCGTCCGTCGGCGTTGGTCGCGACGTCGGCGACAAGGCTGCGCCCGCCGTCGGTGCTGAATTCGTAGAGCTCGACGCGCATTTCGCGCGCGGGGCCGCCCCGCGTGACATCAAGGACATGCGCTGTCAGTCCCGCCAAAGCGCGCTCCGTCGGAAAGCCATGGGGCCGTCGCAGAGCCGCCAGGCCCATCAACATTACGCCTTTGATCGACGCAACGCCATTGCCGGTCTAGCCATGCGAAAATCGCATGACTGAGAAGACTCGCCGGTCGATTGCCAATTCATCTTACGCGTGAGATGAAACTGCGACAATTTCGCGCACGCAAGCGACAGGGAGGCCGGCCAATGGACGACAGAGTCACATCTGACCCGGACGAGACCGACGAGTGGCTCGACGCGCTCGACTCGGTGGAGGCTTTCGAGGGTATCGACAAGGTCGACGAGATTCTCGATTCGGTGGTGACGTCGGCGCGCCGCAAGGGCGCCCGTCTGCCGTTCGCCGCGAACACCGCATATGTCAACACGATTGCGCCCGAGGCGCAGGCGCCGCATCCCGGCGACCGCCAGATCGAGCAGCAGATCCGCAGGTTCGTCCGCTGGAACGCCGCCGCGATCGTCGTCAAGGCGAATAAAGAATCGTCGGAGCTCGGCGGCCATATTGCGAGCTTCCAGTCGGCGGCGACCCTCTACGACACCGGCTTCATGCACTTCTGGCATGGCGCCACCGAAGCTCACGGCGGCGACCTGGTTTATGTCCAGGGCCACAGCTCGCCGGGCATCTACGCCCGCGCCTTCGTCGAAGGGCGGCTCACCGAGGAGCAGCTCATAAACTTCCGCCAGGAGGTCGGCGGCAAGGGGCTGTCGTCCTACCCGCATCCCTGGCTCATGCCGGAGTTCTGGCAGTTCCCCACCGTGTCGATGGGGCTCGGGCCGCTCATGGCGATCTACCAGGCCCGCTTCCTCCGCTATCTGCAGGGGCGCGGCCTCGCCAACACCGAGGGCCGCAAGGTCTGGGTCTTCTGCGGCGACGGCGAGATGGACGAGCCGGAGTCGCTTGGCGCGGTCTCGCTCGCCGGGCGGGAGAAGCTCGACAACCTCATCTTCGTGGTCAACTGCAACCTGCAGCGCCTCGACGGGCCGGTGCGCGGCAACGGCAAGATCGTGCAGGAACTGGAGGCCGACTTCCGCGGCGCCGGGTGGAACGTCATCAAGTGCCTGTGGGGCTCGAACTGGGACCCGCTCCTCGCTCGGGACACGAGCGGCAAGCTCAGGCAGCTCATGGAGGAGTGCGTCGACGGCGAGTACCAGGACTTCAAGTCGAAGGACGGCGCCTACATCCGCAAGAACTTCTTCGGGCGCTACCCCGAGACGGCGGCGATGGTCGAGGACTGGACTGACGCCGAAATCTGGGCGCTCACCCGCGGCGGCCACGATCCGTTGAAGGTCTACGCCGCCTACAAGGCCGCCGTCGATCACAAGGGGCAACCCATCGTCATCCTCGCCAAGACCGTCAAGGGCTACGGCATGGGCTCGGCCGGCGAGGGGCAGATGATCGCCCACCAGGCCAAGAAGCTCGGCCATGACGCGCTGCGGGCGTTCCGCGACCGCTTCCACATCCCCGTCTCCGACGAGGACCTCGACAAAGTGCCGCTTTTGCGCTTCCCCGAGGACAGCCTCGAGATGAAATACTTGCGCCAGCGGCGCGAGGCGCTCGGCGGCTATCTGCCCGCGCGGCGGCGGGCGAGCCAGCCGCTCGCGGTTCCGCCGCTCTCGACGTTCGACGCCGTTTTGAAAGCGACGGCGGAGGGGCGCGAAATCTCGACGACGATGGCGTTCGTGCGCATCCTGACCGCGCTTCTGCGCGACAGGGAGCTTGGACCGCGCGTCGTGCCGATCGTTCCCGACGAGAGCCGCACCTTCGGCATGGAGGGCCTGTTCCGCCAGGTCGGCATTTTCAGCCAGGTCGGCCAGCTCTACCGGCCGCAGGACGCCGATCAGCTGATGTACTATCGCGAGGACCCGAAGGGGCAGATCCTCCAGGAAGGCATCAACGAACCGGGCGCGATGGCCTCGTTCATCGCGGCCGGGACGTCCTACTCGACGTCCAACTGCCCGATGATCCCCTTCTACATCTACTATTCGATGTTCGGCTTCCAGCGAACCGGCGACCTCGCCTGGGCGGCGGGCGACATGCGCACGCGCGGCTTCCTCATCGGCGGCACCTCAGGCCGCACGACGCTCAACGGCGAGGGCTTGCAGCACGAGGACGGGCACAGCCACATCCTCGCGTCCACGATCCCAAACTGCGTCTCCTACGACCCGACCTACGCCTACGAGGTCGCCGTCATCATCCATGCCGGCCTCGAGCGCATGCTGGTCAAGAACGACGACGTCTACTACTACATCACGACGCTGAACGAGAATTATCCGCACCCCGCGCTTCCCGACGGCGCGGAGGAGGGAATTCTCCGCGGCGCCTACAAGCTGAAGGACGTGCCGGCCGGGAAATCCAACCTGCACGTGCGGCTGCTCGGCTCGGGCGCCATCCTGCGCGAGGTCGAGGCGGCCGCCGAGATGCTGGCCGAGGAGCATGGCGTCAGCAGCGAGGTGTGGAGCGTCACGAGCTTCAATGAACTCCGGCGCGACGGCCTCGACGCCGAGCGCTGGTCGATGCTGCATCCGGAGGCGGAGCCTCGCGTCCCGTACATCACCCAGGCGCTCGCAAAGGGCAAGGGGCCGGTCATCGCCTCGACCGACTACATGAAGGCGTTCGCGGACGGCATTCGCCCCTATGTTCCCGCCCGCTACAAAGCGCTGGGGACGGACGGCTTCGGCCGCTCCGACTACCGGCGCCGGCTGCGCTCGTTCTTCGAGGTCGACCGCTACCATGTCGTGGTTGCGAGCCTGAAGGCGCTCGCCGACGACCAGCTCTTGCCGACCCGCAAGGTCGCAGAGGCGATCGCGAAATACGGCATCGACCCGAACGGGCCGAATCCGATGCACAACTGAGAAAGCCGCGACGCCATTCTCGTTGGCGCGTGAGGAGGGAACGCCTTTGCCCAAGATCGACGTGAACATCCCGGACATCGGGGATTTCAAGGACGTCCCGGTGATCGAGGTGCTCGTGAAGCCCGGCGATGTGGTCAAGTTGGACCAGCCACTTGTGACGCTCGAATCCGACAAGGCGACCATGGACGTGCCCTCGCCTGTGGCCGGAACCGTGACCGACGTTCTCGCCAAGGTCGGCGACAAAGTGTCGATGGGCGTGCTCATCGCTCGCGTCGACGCCGGCGGGAGCGAGCCGGCGCAGGCGAAGCCTGCCGCCGAAGCCAAGGCGCCGCCGCCTGCTCCCCCTTCCGCGCCCGCGGCCCCGCCGCCTCCGCTTCAAGCGGCGCCGGCGGCGGCCTCGGCTGCCCCCGCTCCGGCGCCGGCGGCCGCGCCAGGCCCGGCGAAACCCGACTTTTCCGGCGTGTTCGCCGGCCCGGCCGTCCGCCGCCTGGCGCGCGAGCTCGAAATCGACCTCAACCAAATCCAGGGCACGGGCGAGCACGGCCGCATCAGCCGCGAGGACGTGAAAGCGGCGGTGGCGAAGGCCGCCGGCGCGCCTGCGGGCGGAGGCGGTTTCGCGCTGCCGCCTATCCCCGCGGTGGACTTCGCCAAGTTCGGGCCGATCGAGACGGTCCCGCTGTCGCGCATCAAGAAGATTTCCGGCCCGCGGCTGCATGCGTCGTGGGTGAACATCCCGCACGTCACCCACACCGACGAAGCGGACGTCACCGACCTCGAAGCCTTCCGCAAGAAGCTCGACGAGACGGCCAAGAACGACAAGTCGAAGCCCTATCGGGTGTCGCTGCTGCCGCTCCTCATGCGTGCGGCGGTCGCGACCCTGAAAGCCTTCCCGACCTTCAACGCGGCGCTGAGCCCCGCCGCCGACTCGCTGGTCTTGCGCAAGTACTGGCACATCGGCGTCGCCGTCGACACGCCCGAAGGTCTTGTTGTCGCGGTGGTGAAAGACGTCGACCAGAAGGGCGTGATCGATCTCGCGCGCGAGCTTGGCGCGCTCTCCGAGAAGGCGCGCTCGGGCAAGCTCGCGCCGGC
>DATJXI010000091.1:0-5097 GCA_035500275.1 Roseiarcus sp.
GTTCGCATAAGTCATGAGTAACGGGGTCCCGTGAGATCGGCGCCGAACATGGGCAGCCCGCCTCCATGAATTGACGTCCTGCTTTTGACAAGGGCGCGGGTCTACGCCGCCTTGCGCCTCGGCTCGGCCGCCCCGCCCGGCGACGCCCTGCGTTTGGCGAACCGTCCTCCTTTCATGACGCTGACAATTCGGTCCGGGTCCTGGAAAATGCGGATGTCCGCGAGCGGGTCGCCGTCGAGCAGAATCAGGTCGGCGTAGAAGCCCGGCTTGATCTGCCCGATCTCATTCTCCATGCGCATGAGTTCGGCCCCGGTTCGCGTGGCCGCGGCGATGGCCTCCATGGGCGTGAAGCCGAACAGATCCACGAAATGCTCGAGGTCCTTGGCGTTCTCGCCGATCGGATTGGTGATGAAGGCGCCGTAGTCGCCCCCGGGCAGGACGCGCACGCCGCGCTTGTGCAGATCTCGCATGCAGCGCGTGACCGTCTCGACTTCGCTTTCCAGCGACGCGATCTTTTCCGGCCCCCAGTTCAATCCGAACTCTTCATGCCGACGCAGCATGCTGATCGGCAGTCCCGCCGCCGGCGCGACAAATACGCGGCCCTTGGCGGCTTCCAACATGTCGCGCGCTTCAGCGTCGGCGTGCGGCGCGTGGTAGATCACATGGACGCCCTGCCGCACGCACATCTTCACGCCCTCCGAACTCGTGCAATGCGTCGCCGCCATCAGCCGCCGGGCGTTGGCGACCTCCATGACCGCGGCGAGTTCCCGCTCGGCGATCACGGTCACGGTGTCGTCGGCGTGCATATGGCCCCAATCTCGGTCTCCGGACACGTTGACCTTGAGCGTATCGACGCCGTCGCGCGCCGCAAGCCGCGCCGCCTTCAAAAACTCGTCCGGCCCATCGCAGGTGACGGTGAAGCGCATGCTGCGGGGATGCGTGATGTAGTTGTTGTCGAGGTCGCCGAGGTTGCCCGACGGCGACATCTCCTGCCCGGCTGCGCGCATGCGCGGCCCCATGAAGAGGCCGCGGTTGATCGCGTCGCGCACCGCGACGTCGACCCTGGGCTTCGCGGAGGCCGCGGAGAAAAGGCTCGTGAAGCCGCGCTCGAGGAGCATCTGGGCGTTGGCGAGCGCAACGAGCGAATGGTCCTCCGGCTGGATGTCCACCGCCTGCTGCATCGAGGCAAGGTTGTTGAACGAGATGTGACAGTGCGCCTCGGTCAACCCGGGCGTCAGAGTCAGCCCAGTGCACTCGACCGCCTCGTCGTCCGGCGCGATGGGCGGCTCCGAAGGCGAGCGCGCGACCGCCGCGATGCGATCGCCCTCGACAACGACCGTCCCGCGGAACGGCGCCTCGCCGCCGCCGTCGATGATGGTCGCGTCCCTGAAATGCAGGCGCATGCGGGTCCTCCCTGTCTGCTTATTCCGCCACCATCTCACGCTGGAAGCAGCTTGAGAAGCGGGAGCCAAGTGTTTGCCGGGCGCGAACGTTGATCCCGGCAATGTTCATGCCCGCGCTGTTCTTTTTGGAATCACTTCGCCATGGCCGGTTTTCGCTCGGTGCGCTAACGTTCACCGACAACAGCCCAACGGAGTCGGGAGGTTCACGCTTGGTCGCTGATCCCAGCACGGTCGTCGCCTTGTCGAGCGCCGAGAAGGATCGTCTCGTCGAGACGAGGGTCACGTGCCCGTTCGTCGGCAGCGCGGTCGCCGGGGGCAGGCTCGCGGTCAGAAACAGCGCAGCCGATCCGCTCGCGGCTATCGAGGACGTGCGCGCGCTCGGCGACAGCGGCGGCGGCGACCTCGGGCACGTGCTCGCGCTGTTCGCCACCGGCAACCATGGCTTCATGCGCGGCGCGAGCGGCAGGGTCGACAAACCCGCCCCGAGCGGCTTCTTCTCGCTCGAATTCCCAGGCTCGCAAGGCGCCCATCCGGGCCATAGCGGCATCCTCATGGGCGATCCGGCGACACTCGGCTCAGGGCGGCTCAGCCTCGCGGACTTCGCCCGGCTCGCGGCTCGGGCGAAGGAGGGCCTCGTCACGCGCTCCAACGTCGCGCTCTTCATCGCCGAGAACTTGCGCAAGGATCCCAACGCCAAGGTCTTCGACGCGAACTCCACGAGGTTGCTCGGCGCCGATTTCATCGGGCTCGGCGCGGCCGTCGTGCCGGCGGTGATCGAGAAGCTCGTCGGCGCGGTCGAGGGCGACCGCGCCGCCGTCAAGGACTTCGAGAACAAATTCACCAAGCTCGCGGGGGAGGACAATCTCTTGGGATCGGCCGGCGAGTTCGGACTGCTCTTCGCGCTCGTCGCGAACAAGGCGGGCGCGCGCGAGGTCGACGGCGAGCCGACGGCGTCGGTCGAGGACCTCGAGTCGATGTTCGTGCAGAAGCGCCTGCCGGAAGGATTCGAGACCTGGAAGAAGACAGGGGCCGATTGGGTCGCGAACACGATCCATTTGGCGATCGGCGCGGCGAAGGAATATGTGCGGTTGGGCGAAGTCCGCTGACCACGCTAACTGAAACCAGGCCGGAGCATCGATGCCGGAGATATTTTCCTACGCCCTCGCCTTCGCGATTGCCGCCGCCGCGGCCTTGCTTTGCGCCACGCCGGCGCGCGCGCTCGAATGCGGCAAAAGCGCCGAAGGCTTCGGGGCCTGGCTGAGTTCGTTCCGGGAGGTGGCGCGGCTCGACGGCGTCTCGCCCGGGGCCATCGACGCCGCGCTCTCCGGCCTCTCCTACGACGCTTCCGTCAAGGCGCACGATCACGGCGTCGCCGCCTTCGGGCATAATTTCGCGGCCTTCGCCGCAAGCCACATAACGGCCGGTCGCGTCGCGCGCGGCCGGGCGATGCTCAAGCGCTACGCCGGGCCCTTGAGGACGATCGAGGAGCGCTTCGGGGTGCCTGCGCCGGTCATTGTGGCCATCTGGGGCCTCGAGACCGATTACGGCGCCGACAACGGCTCCTATCCGACCTATCGGGCGCTCGCGACGCTCGCGTGGGATTGCCGCCGCCCCGAGCGGTTCCGGGCCGAGCTTATCGACGCGCTGATGCTCATCGACCGCGGAATCGTGCAGAACCCGCATGAATTGCGCGGCGCATGGGCGGGCGAGATCGGGCAGACGCAGCTCATGCCCTCCGCCGTGCTCACCTTCGCGACCACGCCGGACGGGAACGGGGCGCCGGACGTCATCCACAATTCCGCCGACGCGCTTGCATCGACCGCCAATTTCTTGAAGGGGCACGGCTGGCTAACCGGCGCCGGTTGGAGCGAGGGCGAGCCGAATTTTTCCGCCATCCTCGAATGGAACTCGGCGCCGGTCTTCGCCAGGACGGTCGCGCTCTTCGCCGAGAGGCTGGCGCTGAGGTAGGAGCGGCTACGTTCCGAGGAGAGCCTTGAGCATGGCCAAATCGCTCTCGATCAGCGACTGCTGATATCGATAGAACATCTCGCTTCCCATGGGCGTGAAGATGGAGTTCAGAAGTTTACGACAACGAAGGTGGAGCACCCCGAAGTCCCTGAAAAGGCGCTCAGCCGCCATTCGGTCGTCCGGCGCCTTGAGGAAAGCCCCCGAAGGGAGCGCTTTGACTTGTTCGACGGACGCGCCAGGGCCTACGATCGCTTTGAGCTGAGACTCCAGCTTCTCACGGTTGGCGTCGATGCGCCAAAGGCGGAAGCGGCTATAGATTTCGGTCGCGTTGAAAAGGACCGTGGCCGCCATCGCCAGATAGATCCAGTAGGCGGGCGACATAAGGTTCACGAGCCGAGGGAAGTACTTGTCGGCGAAGTCCGGCTCGCCGCTCGCGAAGAACTGGCGCGCCTCGTCGCTCAACGGCGCGCTGTCCTGCGACATCGAAGCGGGCGGCGGGTTGCTTCGAACGAAACTGGGGAACTCCTCGCTGAGCAGCATCAGGAACGCGAGCCGCTGCGCGCGGCCCACGCAGGCATTCGTCATGACGAGCGTGTCGACTTGCGCGACGACTTTGTCGGTCGAGGGGATCGGTTTCGCGATGTCGTAGAGCCCGGCGGGAATTCGCCCTAAGCGAAGCCATTTGTCGCGTGCGACCAGACCCTCGATGTCGGCTGGAGAAACGATCTCGAGGTCGTATTTGTTCGTCAGCGTGCGAATGAGCGGCGCATTCTCGTTCATGACGAAAGCGGCGAGATCGAGCTTGCCGTCGCGAACCAGCTCTGCCTGGGCTTCGAGCCCCTGGTTGGACGGTCTCAGATCAAGTCCCGCGAGGTCGGAATTCTCGAGCAAGTGCTTCATCAGAAAGGCCGTGCCTGAGCCGTCTGGGCCGACGCCGACCGACGCGCCTTTCAGGTCGTCGAACGAACTGATGGCGCGCCCTCGTCGCGCCAACAGCAGGAGCGACTCCGGCTGCGGCAATCGCCCCAATGTCGCCAGGCCGGCGTCGGCGGGAACCGGCACGCCATCCTGCACGAAAGCGAAGGCAGGCGCGCATTTGCCGTTTTCACCGACGAGGCGCGCGATGTTTTCAACCGAACCGGCGGTCGCGACGACTTGCAAGTGGCCGCGCCGCTTGAGCGCCAGCGCGGCAAGCTTGTCCCCGATCGCATGATAGGCGCCGTTCGGCGATCCCGTGTAGACCGACGCGCGCAGGAAGGCGAAATCGCCGGAGACGGTGAAGTAGAGAACGGCGGCCGCGACCGACAGCAAAGCGAGAGCCAACAAAAGGCTCCTGGCCCAAGCTTTCAGATCGCGCCCGGGCCCGAACGCCAGTTCATCCAGAACGCTCATGGCGCTCACCCCCCGGGACGAACTTAAAATGTTCGGCAGGCCGCAGAATTCGGGTTGAATTTCAACACAGACCGCGCGATTTTCCAAGTCAGCTCATAGAGATGAAGACCCGCGATGAGCGACACGACGAGCTACTGCATCTTCGAGACGGCGCGGGGCTTCTGCGCCATCGCCTGGAGTGATTCTGGAGTGACCCGCTTCCAATTGCCCGTGAAGAGCGAAGAATCCGCCGAACGCGTTCTGCGCCGCCGAGCCCCCGGCGCGAGACCTGCCGCGCCGCCGGCGGAGATAGAGGCGGCGATCGCCGCCGCGAGGCGCTATTTCGAGGGGGAGG
>DATJXI010000092.1:0-4502 GCA_035500275.1 Roseiarcus sp.
CTCTTCGTTGGTCCCGTCGACGATCAGTTCGAGCGGGAGGCCGATCGCGTCGCCGACCAAGTGATGAGTATGTCCCACTCCGTCCTATCGGTCTCCGCCGCCCCCGCGCAGGTGAGCCGCGAGTGCGCCGAGTGCGAGGAAGAGGAAAAAGGAGGGAAGTTGCAGAGAAAGGCCGCCGGGACAGCCGAGACCGCGATCGGCGAAGCCCCGTCGAGCGTTCACGCGGCGCTGCGCTCGCAAGGGCAGCCGCTCGACGCGGCGACGCGCGCTTTCTTCGAACCGCGTTTCGGGCGTGGCTCACGGGCGGCGACGCCGCTGACCGAGAATCGGTACGATTTCGACGGCGTTCGAATTCACACCGGTGCTGGGGCGGCTGAGGCCGCTCGAGAAATCAATGGACGAGCTTTTACCGTCGGAGATCACATTGTGTTCGGCGCCGGTGAGTACGCGCCAAAAACGCCCTCGGGCCAGAGACAAATGGATCGCGAGTTGACGCACGTCATCCAGCAGAACCGCGGGCCCGATGCGGAAATGAAAACGCGGAACTCAATAGTAGCGGAGCGATTGGCCGCTCCGACAGTTCAGGGGGCATGGAAGCTCGCCGGCGAATCGTCTTCAGGAACGAAGCAAGCGTCGTCTGCGGCTTGGCGACCTTCGGAGCAAACATGAGCGCCTCCTGGTCTTCGCCATAGCCCATACACCCGGGACCGACGGTCCAAAAGCCTGTTTGATGAACCTTTCGTGAGGGCGGCAGCCGGCCTTGGCGCTCGGCGCCTGGACGCGGCCCGGGCGCTAAAGGCGTTTGCTTTAGGCCCTCGTCTCTTTAGCTGCGTGACGGCTTCTTTCCCCTCGCAAAATCGCCGGAATGGCTTTATAGCGCCTGCCCGAGACCGCCCGACGACCGGCGCGTTGTCTGCTTAACAGGATTCCCGCACAAGGACCCCCCATGACATCATCGTTCCCCGCGCGTTGGCGCACGGCCGCCGCCGCGCTCGCTCTCGCCGCATCTGTCGGGTTCGCCGGCGCGGCCTTCGCCGCACCGAAGGTCCTCGCCAAGGTCGACGGCGCGCCGATCACCGACGAGGACGTCGCCGTCGCTATGGCCGACATCGGCGCCGGGCTGCCGCAGAAGCTCGATCAGGCCCAGCGCCAGAAATACGTGCTCGAATACCTCATCGACCTCAGGCTCGCGGCCAAGAAGGCTGAGGCCGACAAGCTCGACCAGTCGCCGGAATTCGAGCGCAAGCTCGCCTATTACCGCGAGAAGCTCGCCATGGAGCAGCTGCTCGGCTCCATCGCCAAGGCGGCCACCACCGAGGAAGCGGAGCGGAAGGCTTATGACGAGGCCGCCAAGGCCGAGCCGCCGCAGGAGGAGATCCACGCCCGCCACATCCTGCTGCCGACCGAGGAGGACGCCAAGAAGGCGCTCGCGCGCATCAAGGCGGGCGAGGATTTCGCCAAGGTCGCCAATGAAATCTCCAAGGACGCCGGCGGCGACGGCGGCGACCTCGGCTGGTTCACCAAGGACCGCATGGTGCCCGACTTCTCCAACGCCGCCTTCAAGCTGAAGCCGGGCGAGATTTCCGAGCCGGTGAAGACCCAGTTCGGCTGGCACATCATCAAGGTCGAGGGCGAGCGCAACAAGACCTTCCCGCCCTTCGAGCAGCTCAAGGAGCAGGCCGCGCGCTTTGTCGCGCAGAGGGCGCAGAGCGAGGCAGTCCACGCGCTCCACCAGGCCGCGAAGATCGAGATATTCGACGCCGACGGCAAGCCGATTTCGCCGCAGGCGGCGGCCCCGGAGTCCGGCAAGGACGGCGAGGCGGCTGACAAGGACGCGCCGGCGGCGGCCGCGAGCAAGGACGCCCCGGCTGAGACGGACAAGGCGCAGGGCGACAAGAAGCCCTGAAGCGAAACACAGAACGAGCGGCCTTTCAGCCCGCCCGTTCTCTTGGACACCCCATGGCCGCTTCCGCCCCCCTCTCGCCGCTCGCGCCGAAGACGTACCCCGCCCTCCCGTCGATCGCGGGCGTGCGCTTCGCGACGGTGGCGGCGGGCGTGCGCTATCCAGACCGGACGGACGTCATGATGGCGCTCTTCGACGCGCCGGCGACGGTGGCGGGCGTGTTCACGAAATCCAAGTGCCCCTCGGCCCCGGTGGACTGGTGCCGCGCGCGCCTCAAGGACGGCAGCGCGCGGGCGCTCATCGTCAATTCCGGCAACGCCAACGCCTTCACCGGGCACAAGGGCGTCGAGGCGGTCGAAATGGTCGCGGAGGCGGCGGCGAAAATCGTCGGCTGCGCCCCCGGCGAGATCTTCATGGCCTCGACCGGCGTCATCGGTGAGCCGCTTGATGGAACGCGCATCGCCCGGGCCATTGGCCACCTTGCCAAGGAAGCCGCGCCGAACCGGATCATGGACGCCGCCAAAGCGATCATGACCACCGACACCTACCCCAAGGTCGCGACCGCGTTCGCCCCGCTCGGCGACGCGATCGTAACCCTGAACGGCATCGCCAAGGGCGCGGGCATGATCGCGCCCGACATGGCGACTTTGCTCTCCTTCGTATTCACCGACGCGCCGATCGGCTCGGCTGTGCTGCAAGCGATGCTGTCGAAGTCGGTCGAACGCTCGTTCAACGCGATCACCGTGGACAGCGACACCTCGACATCCGACACGCTGATGCTCTTCGCGACCGGCGCCATGAAAGCCGCGCCGCGCATCGAGGACGCGGGCGACGAGCGGCTCGCGCCTTTCCGTCGCGCGCTCGACAAGCTTTTGCGCAATCTCGCCCACCAAGTCGTGCGGGACGGCGAGGGCGCGCACAAATTCGTCGAGGTCAATGTCGAGGGCGCCGCGACCCGCAAGGCGGCCAAGCGCATCGCGATGTCGATCGCCAATTCGCCCCTCGTCAAGACGGCGATCGCCGGCGAGGACGCCAACTGGGGCCGAGTCGTCATGGCGGTCGGCAAGGCGGGCGAGAAGGCCGAGCGCGACAAGCTCGACATCTATTTCGGCAAGATCCGCGTCGCCCACAAAGGCCTGCGCGAGCCCGACTACGACGAGCAGGCGACCTCGGCCTACATGAAGCGGCCCGAGATCAAGATCACCGCCGATCTCGGAATCGGACGCGGCCGGGCGACCGTCTGGACCTGCGATCTCACGAGAGATTACGTCGCGATCAACGGCGACTATCGCTCGTGAAGCTCGTCGTCGTCGTTGCGGCGGCCCTCGTCGACGCGGACAACTGCGTGCTGCTGGCGCTGCGCCCCAAGGGCAAGCCGCTCGAAGGCCTGTGGGAGTTTCCCGGCGGCAAGATCGACCTCAATGAGCGGCCGGAGGACGCGCTCATCCGCGAGCTGAAAGAGGAGCTCGGCATTGAGGTGAAGGAGCCCTGCCTCGCGCCGCTCACCTTTGCGAGCCACACTTACGCGGACTTCCACCTCCTCATGCCGCTCTATATTTGCCGCAAGTGGGAGGGTTTCGTTCAGCCGCTCGACGGGCAGGCGCTCAAATGGGTGCGCGCAAAAGACCTGCGCGCCTATCCGATGCCGCCGGCCGACGCGCCGATCATCCCGTATCTGATGGATTTGCTGGGGTGAGGACCCGCTCAGGGGGACGCCGTCCAAGTCTTGTAGTCCTCGTCCGACATTTTCGGCAAAGCCTTGATGAACGCGACGATCGTCCAGATCTGATCGTCGGACGCCCCGGCAAGGCGGAAGCTCGGCATGCCGGTCATCTTGATGCCATTCTTGATGGCCCAGAAGAGCTCCGACGCGCTCCGCGACTTCGCCATTTCCTTGAGATCCGCGGGGACCGGCTTCAGCCCTTCGGAGAATTTGGCCCAGTCCTTGTTCGGCGGTCCCCCGTGACAATTGACGCAGCCGATGGTCGCGTAGGCGCGCGCGCCGGCCTTCACCGTCGCAGGATCGTCGAGGGAGGACGGCGGCGTCTCGGCTGCGTGCCGCGCGACCGACGCCGCGCGAATGTGAGCCAACGCCCAGGCGACGGCGGCTGGATCGTCCTGGTTTTCGGCCACGCTGTAGAAGCCGCCGAAGAAGAAGATCGCCGCGCCGATCGCGACGACGATCGCGAGCGCGCCGATGAGGGCCAGGATTCGCATGGGCCTTCTCCAATTTCTTGTCGACGGCATCGAGCGCTAGTGCCGCTGCCGCTCGCATGCAAGCTTCAGCCGCTGCGGCGAGCGCCTTCGGCCCGCCCCATCGGCCTCTCACCGCCAGGCAAGCGATTTGAGGATACGCTCTATTCGGCCCGCCTTCAGCGTCGCCTTGGCGGAGGCCTCCCCGGCGTGGCAAGATGCGGTCGGCCTGATCGAAGGAGCTGTCGAATGACCATGTCCGGCTTGCGACCCAAGTCCTTGTTCCTGCGGAGGCCGGGTTTCATGCCCAAGCGTCCGGCGGGCGCGCCATGACCATCCAGGCTGAGGCGCTCGCCGGCGCGGAAAAGGCAAGCCTCAAGACGCGCGCCATCGCCGAGGCGCGCAA
>DATJXI010000093.1:0-10621 GCA_035500275.1 Roseiarcus sp.
CGGGGTCGAGCGCATGCTCGTCGAGCTTGCCGCGTATATCGAGGAAGACTTCCGCCGCTGGGAGCTGTTCGACAAGACGCCGCGGGTGGCGGCGCATTCCGCCGAGGGCGTGATCGAGCTCATGCCGACGAGCGATGGGGCAGCCGGAAGAAGAAGGCGTCTTCGTCTACGCGGGAGCGACCTCCCGACCGATGGCCCACAGGAAGGCGGCCATCTCGCGGGCGATTGCGCCAGTTGCTGATGCGCGGCGTCGAGAAGGTCGCCGCCGAATGGGACTTGTTTGCCTCGCCCACTACGTCTTGAAGCTCGCTCAGGGGCGGATTCCGGCTCCCGCCGCCCTCGCAACCAGACAACCTCGCAAGAATGGCCAGAAATCTTCTCGCCCCCTCGCTTCAAATCCCATCACCCGGCACCAAGCAGACAAGCTGCTACTAGATCGAATCTAACGCTTGGCGCCCGCGTCTAACGGCGGCGATGATTTTGTCGGGATCGGCGACCCATTGGAAGGGCTTCGACTGGGCGTTGTGGTCATTAAGGAAACGATTGATGGCGGCCGGGAGGTCAGCGACGGATCGGAAGACGCCGCGCTTGAGACGCCGCTTGGTCCGGGTGGCGAAAAAGCCCGCGACGGCGTTGAGCCACGACGCCGAGGTCGGCGTGAAGGGGAATGTCCAGCGCGGATGGCGCGCGAGCCATCGCCGCACGGCGGGATGCTTATGGGCGGCGTCGTTGTCGAGGATCGCGCGCACCGTCTTGCCGGCGGGGATTTCGCGCTCGATGGCGTTGCGGAAGTGGATGAAATCCGGATGCCGGCAGCGCTGCATATGGCGGCCGATCACGCTTCCATCGAGCACGTTCATCGCCGCAAACAGCGTAGTCGGGGCGCGACCGAAAAGGAAATGCCGGTTCTCACGCCGCAGACTCGCACGCCACGAGTCCGCCGGGAATCCGTCTCGGGATGCAAATGTCAGATTTGATCCACTAGGACTTGCCCTTCGACGCCGCTTTCCCCCTGCCCTTCGGCTTCGCTTTGGCGGCAGCCGCACGGCGGGCCGCCTCAAGTCCCAGCGCAGCCCAGCGCCTGAGTTCGTCCGGTTCGTCGTAGGCCGAAAGCGGCAGGCGCCAGAACGAGGTGGTCATCAACTTGCCCCGTGCGTTATAGAGGAAGGGCGAGGAGCCGGCGGCCTGGAACGTCGCCCTGGTCTCCTCGTCGGTCTTGAGGAACGCCTCACCGCCGATCTCGATGGCGAAGCAGAGGCCGTCGGCGTAGACGCCGTGGCCGCCGAACATCCGTTTGACTGCAACCGCGCCAAGGGGCGCGAACAATTCCTTGAGGTCGTCTGCGTTCACGCAGGCGCGTTCAGCGCCTGGGGCGTGGCGGGCGTGATCGCGACGCTCTCGCCGCAGCCGCAGGCCGAGGTCTCGTTGGGGTTGCGGAACGAGAAGCTCGACGAGAGCTGGTCCACCTTGAAGTCCATCTCGGCGCCGAGCAGGAACAGGACCGCCTTCGGGTCGATGAGCAGGCGCACGCCCTTGTCCTCGACCACCTCGTCGAGGGGCGAAACCTCGTCCGCCAATTCCATCGTGTAGGACATGCCGGCGCAGCCGCCGTTTTTGACGCCGACGCGCAAGCCCGCAATCGGCTTGCCGGCGGCCTCGGTCAGGTCGCGTAGGCGGGCCGCCGCCGCGTCGGTCAATGTCATCACCTGCCGCCGCAGGAGTCGGGACGCCATCATCAATCTCCGTCGACCGGGGTCAAAGGCCCGGCGTCGTCCCGGACATATAGCATCGGGGCGGACTTTTTGACAGGGCGCATGGGGCGCGTCGCAGCGAAGCGTTTGCGGTCGTGCGCTTTCATGCTAGGCGAAACCATGGCCCACCGGCGCCACAAGGACGACGTCAACTCAGCTCCGACCATGCATCGCTGGACGGCGAAGCACTACGTCATCACCGCAATCATCGTCCTCCTCGCCGTCGGCGCTTTCGCCTACAGCTGGTCGTAGCTTTCCTCGCTGAGGAACCGCCGCTGCGGCGATCTGTCCTGCTTCAAACTGCGTGGGCTTCCGCCATAGTTTGACGCGAAGACTTCGGGCGTAAGAGGAGGCGATTGTGAGGAGAGCGCCAAGGGCGAATACAGCGGGCGCGTCCGCGGTTTCGCTTCCTCAGGACTACCTTTCGGCGGACGAACGGCGCGCGGCGGGGAAAGCCCTGCGGGACAAGGTTTCACGCGGCGCGCACGGCGGCTGGAAGCCTGGGCGTGGCCGGGCCGATCCGGTCGATCTCGTGATCAAGTCGAACGAAGGCCGTCTGCCCGAACTCGTCCCCATTCGCTTCGGTCGCATGGCGCAGTCGCCCTTCGCCTTCTTCCGGGGCGCTGCGGCCGTCATAGCGGCCGACCTCGCGACCACGCCGTCAGCCGGCCTTACCGTCCAGGCCTGCGGCGACGCGCATCTGATGAACTTCGGGGGCTTCGCTACGCCTGAGCGCAACATCTTCTTCGACATCAACGATTTCGACGAGACTCTTCCGGCGCCGTGGGAATGGGACCTGAAGCGCCTCGCGGCCAGCGTGGTCGTCGCCGCGCGGCATATTGGCCTGCCCGACAGCGACGCGGCCAGGGCGGCGACCGACGCCGTATGCTCGTACCGGGAGCGGATGGCGGATTATGCTTCCATGCACGCGCTCGACGTATGGTACGACCGGATCGACCTCGACCGAGTCCTGAAGGTGTTGCCCTCGGAGGCTGAGGTTCAGCGGGTCCGGCAGAGGGTCGAGCAGGCGCGCAAGAAGAGCCTGCCCGAGGCGCTGTTCCCGAAACTCGCCGAGCATGTCGGCGCCGCGCCGAAGATCAAGGACGAGCCGCCGCTCATCTTCCATCCGACCGAGGAGCAGGCTCCGGGCCTCAAGACCGGCTATAGCGAGGCGATCGCGGCCTACCGCGAGTCGCTGCCCGAGCATGTGCGCGTCCTGTTCGACCGCTACCGCCTGTTCGACCTCGCCATAAAGGTCGTCGGCGTCGGCAGCGTCGGCACGTTCTGCGCGATTGCGCTTTTCATGGCGGCGGACGACGATCCGATCTTCTTGCAGGTCAAGGAGGCGGGTCGCTCGGTGCTGGAGCCCTACGCGGCGAAGTCGGTCCACGAGAGCAATGGCCAGCGCGTCGTCGCCGGCCAGCGCCTGATGCAGTCCGCCTCCGACATCTTTTTGGGCTGGGCGCGCGGCCCGAGCGGGCGCGAGTTCTACATTAGGCAGCTGCGCGATGCGAAAATCTCCGCCATCATCGAGGACTTTGACCTCACGATGCTACGCGAATACGTCAAGCTCTGCGCATGGGCGCTGGCGCGCGCCCACGCCCGATCTGGCGACCCGGCGATGATCGCCGGCTACATCGGCTCGAATCCGACGCTCGACGACGCGATCTGCGAATTCGCGGTCGAGTACGCGGACCAGAACCTTCACGACTACCGCGCGTTCGTGAAGGCGGTTAGAGAGGGACGGGTCAAAACGGTGGTCGAGGCCTGAGGGAGTCACGGCTGGAGCTTCGCCCAAGCTTGTGGCAAAGCGCGCGGGCCCGTCCCGCCGAGCTTTCGATGTCCGCGCCGCCTTTCGACCCATCCGACGCCCTGCTCCGCCGCATCGCCGACGCGCTCGAGCGGCTCGCGCCCGCCACGCCTGCCGCTCCCGACTTTGACGCGGCCGAGGCTTTCATCTGGCGCGCCGAAAAGGGGACGCTCGCGCCTGTCAAGCGGGTCAATCGGGTCGATCTGAAACTTCTCAAGGGGATCGACCGGGTTCGCGATCTTTTGGTTGAAAACACGGAGCGCTTCGCCCGCGGCCTGCCGGCCAACAACGCGCTTCTCTGGGGCGCGCGCGGCATGGGCAAGTCCTCGCTCGTCAAGGCGGCGCACGCCGCGATCAACCGCGAGAAAGGCGTCGAAGGGAGCCTGAAACTCGTCGAGATCCACCGCGAGGACATCGAAGGCCTACCGGCGCTGATGGCGCTCTTGCGCGAGGCGTCGTTTCGTTTCATCGTCTTCTGCGACGATCTCTCCTTCGACGCCGGCGACACCTCCTACAAGTCGCTCAAGGCGGCGCTGGAGGGCGGCGTCGAGGGCCGTCCGGCCAACGTCCTCTTCTACGCGACCTCCAACCGCCGGCACCTCCTGCCGCGCGACATGATGGAGAACGAGCGGGGAAGCGCCATCAATCCCGGCGAGGCGGTTGAGGAAAAAGTGTCGCTCTCCGACCGCTTCGGGCTCTGGCTTGGCTTCCACCATTGCAGTCAGGACGATTATCTCGCGATGGTTTTTGGCTACGCCAAGCATTTCGCGCTCGATGCGCCGGAGGACAAGCTCGAGGCTGAGGCGCTTGAATGGGCGACGACGCGCGGCTCGCGCTCGGGCCGCACGGCCTGGCAGTTCATCCAGGACCTCGGGGGGCGGCTGGGGAAGTCGCTTTCGCAGGCGGATCTACTGTAGGGCGCGGTCGCTGACCGCGCCAGCCGCGCTCGACCCAAGCGCGGCTACAGCGGCCGCGCGCGGGTTCATCGCCCTCGTCGCTTCCTCGGCGCCGTCGTGGAAGGCGCCGAAGATCCGGTCGAACGGAACGAGGCCCGAGGCCCTTGCGCGGCCAGTTAACCAGCGCGAGCCCCGCCGGCACGAGGGCGACGGCCGCCGCAAAGCCTGGCCTGCTCCCCAAAGAAGAGTCAGCCGGCGAACACGCCGGCGAGCGGAGCTCGCTCGGGACAGAAGAGGCGACGATTACTTACCTCCTCCGAAACTCGGCAGTATCATCTTGTTTTTCAGAACGACTGACTCGGATCGAAAAGGTCCATGACGACAAAAATCGGGCGGATGTCGCTCGACCCGTTGACCCCGCATGGCCGGCCGCCCATGAACGAGGAGCAGATCGGAAGGCAGAGAGCGCGCTTGGCCAAAGGACGAGCCCGATTTTGGCCGGTTCAATTTTTTTTTCCCGGATTCGGGCGTAACCCTTTGAAAAGGTGCGATTCCGGCGCAAGTTTTCCGCCTTTTTCGCATTTTTTCCGAGTCTAAAAAGGCGACAAAATGCGAAAACAGGCGGCTTTTGGCGCCGGCGCCCTCACGCTTCGCCCGCGGCAGGTCCATGAGCATCCTGTTCCTCCATGGCGTCGGCGCCGGCGTCCCCTATTCGAAAGCCAAGGCTTGGCCTCAACCCAGCCCCTTGCGCGGCCAGTTGACCAGCGCGAGCCCCGCCAGGACGAGGGCGATCGCCGCCGCGAAGCCCAGCGTCACCTGCTCTCCGAAGACCAGCCAGCCGGCGAAGACGCCGACGAGCGGCGTCACAAAGGTGAAGGCGGAGAGCTGCGCCGCGGCGTAGTTGGTCAAGAGCCAGAACCACATCACGTAGCTCACCGCGACCACCGCGACCCCCTGCCATAAGAGGACCGCGGCCGTAGTCGGCGAGATATGCGTCGGCGCGGGCTCGCCGAGCCCGTAGGCCGCGAGCGGCGCGATGAGCGCCGCCGCCACGATCTGGTAGAGCAGCACCTTGACCGGATCGGCGCGCCTCAGCGAGGTGGCGCGGATGAGGATGGTCGTCGCCGCCCAGAGCGCCGCGGCGAGGAGCGCGAGTCCGTCGCCGAACGCGCCGCCGCCGGCCGGCCGGCCCATCATAGCCAAGGCCACGCCAACAAAGGCGAGCGCGAGGCCAAGCCACTGCAGCGGCTTCAACCGTTCGCTTCTAAGCGCCAACGCCGCGCCTAGCGCGACAAAGAAGGGCGCGGCGTAGATGAATACGGTCGCCCGCGCAGCGGTCGTGAAGCGCAGCGATTCGTAGAGGACGACGAATTCAGCCGTAAACAGGACGCCGGCCAGCGCCCCCGCCGCCTCCGAGCCGTCGATCTTAAAGACGCGCCGCTTCGCCGCCAGCGCGTAGGCGACGACGCAGACGACGCCGATCGCCGAGCGGACGCCGGTCTGAGCAATAGGACCGACGTCGGCAAGCGCGATCTTGGCGATGACCTGGTTGAAGCCCCAGACGACGCAGAGGAGAAACGTGAGCGCAGCGGCGAAAGCGTCCAACGGGCGGGTCGTCCTCTCCCGTGTTCCGTTCGGAAGCGAAAAATCAAGGGCGGCGGGCCTTTCTTTGGACCTGCCGCCCCTCGCTTCGCCGCATCCAGAATGGCTGTCTCGCGAAAAACCTCCGACGCGGCGCCTCTGACGTCCAGCGCAGCGTCTGGACCTCGTGCCCGCTGCGCTCTTAGAGCCCGGCGAGATATTGCGTCGGATCGACCGGCGTCGAGCCTTTGCGCAGCTCGAAGTGGAGCTGCGGCGCGTTGACGTTGCCGGTGTCCCCGGACTTGGCGATGATCTGGCCCCGCTTGACCGTCTCGCCGCGCTTGACCTCGAGTTCGCCGTTGTTGGCGTAGGCGGAGACGAAGCCGTTCGGGTGCTTGATGAGCACGAGGTTGCCGTAGCCCTTGAGGCCGTCGCCGGAATAGACCACGACCCCGCTCTCGGCGGCCCTGACCGAGGTTCCCGCGGGAACCGAGATGTTGATGCCGTCGTTGCCGCCCGCCTTGAAGCCCTCGATGATTCGGCCGCGGGCGGGCCATCGGAACTCCGGCGTCGTTCCCGAGGCGTCAGCCTGCTCCGCCGTCTGAGGCGCCCTCGCCTGCGCCGCCTTGGGATCGACCGCGCCGGTCGGCGCGGCGTCGATCGCCTGCTTCTTCACCGTCGAAGGCTTGACGGGTTCGGCTTTGGCCACGACTTGCGCTTCGCTCTTCGAAGCCGTTTCCGTGCGCTTTTCCTGAGGCTTGGACTTGTCGGCGGCCTTCTCGCGATCCTTCTGCGCCTTCTCTTTGTCCTTGTCCTTCTCTTTGTCCTTCGTCTTCTTCGGCTTGGCCTCGGGCTCGTTCGCGGCGACCTTGGTCGACTTGCTCTCGGCGTCGGCCTTGTCGGAGAAGTTGGCGACCACGCGCCCGCCCGCGTTGTAGACCGGGACGACGATGCGCATCCCGCTCTTGACCCCGGAGGCGCTCGACAGTCCGTTGGCGCTGAGGAGCGCCTGCGACGGCACGCCATACTTGCGCGACAGGCTCTCCAGGGTCTCGCCTTGGGCGACCACGACGGGCGATCCTCCGACTGCGGTCCAGCCGGACGCGGACCCTCCGACAGGCGCGGCGGAGGCGGTGGAACTCGTTGTGGCGGGCGAGGCGGAAGCCACCCTGGCGGCCGGCGCGAGGGGCGTGGAAGTCACCTTTCCCGCCGGCGCCGCGGCCGCGGCAGACGCGTCCGCCGTCTGAGAGCTGAAGGGGTTGGAGAAGGGGTTGTTGCTGACGTCGAAGCGGGTCACGTCCGAGGAACATCCCGCCAGCCAGAGAAGAGCCAAGCCGGTCAGCGCAAGACGCGGGAAGGCGCGTCCTTCGAAATACGCAACGCGATCACTCATGTGCTGGGAACCCACGGACACGCGACTGAAAACACCGACAATCTGAGACAATCGAGTTAAGGGAAGGTTTAAGATGAATTCTTCATGAGGAGGTTTGTCGGACTCTGCCCTAAATTCTGTGGGGGTGTGGCGCCGCAGCCGAAGGCCTTCGCGCTCACACGGCCATGGCGACCCCGGTAGAGCAAATTACGAGGCGAAGCTTTCGTCGGTCTCGGCGGCCCGCCGACCTCGGAAAGGATCAATTTCCGGATTCTTTGCGCGGACTGTCTGGCTACGGCGCAGCGCTGTCCTTGGCCTTCCGGCGCGCCCTCAGGATCGCCGCATTGAGTTCGCCCCCGAAGACGAACAACAGGGAAACCCAGTAGAGATACACCAGCGCAATCATTGCCGAGGCGAGGCCGGCGTACATCGAGATATAATTGCGCACGAATTCGCTCAGGTAAGCGCCGAACGCCTCGCCAAAGGCGATGCTGGCGACGAAGGTCAGCCCGACCCCTGGAAGAAGATCGACCATCCTCGGCCGGTGCGCCGGCAAGAGGAAATGCGCGAGAAAGAGCGAGGCCGCGAGCATGAACGCCGCGACCCCGAGACGAATCACAGTGAGGAGTTCGTGGGAACGGGTCAGGCCAGGCGCGATGACCTCTATCGTGGAGACGATGAGCGGGCCCAGCACGACCAGGAAGGCCATCGCGAGCAGCGCCAGGGACCCGATCAGTACGAGCCCTAGGGACTGGAGCCGTAGGAGCCACCAGGGGCGGACCTCGACGAGGCCATAGGCGCGATTGAGCCCAACGCGCAGCGCCTCGATCGCGCTCGAGGCGAAATAGGAGGAAAGCACTGCGCCGAGGGTCAGGAGTCCCCCGCGCGGGGCGGTCAGGACGCTCTGGACTTCCTGCGCGATCGGCCGAGCCACAACCTCCGGCCATTCGGCGAAGATGAGATGAGCCGCCTCCTTGGCGAGATCGGCGGAACCGAAAAACCCGGCCAGCGCCGCCACGAAAATGAGGAACGGGAACAGCGACGTTAGCAGCGAGAGACCGATGTAGCTTGCGATCGCCCAGCCGTCGTCAGCGAGAAACTTCTCGCCCGCGCTCCATAGGATCGAACCAAACTTCGACACATGCGCCTCGTCAGCCTGCCGGATCCTTCTTCAACGCAATTTGGCGGCCCACGAGCCGCTGCGCCACTGCCCTGGTGGATTGGGCCGTCAAAAAGACGCATTGCAACAAAAGCCGCGGCGAAGCATGCTGCGCCGCAACAGTTAGGAGATTGGCTCCCCGTGACGTTTGACGTTCTCGCCCGACAGGCCGAGTCCGCCGCCCAGAGGGTGCTCGACCGCGCCCTCGCGGCCATGCGCGACAGGATCTTCCTTACGGGCAGGCTGGACGCGGCGAAGCTGGAGGCCGAGCAACACGCGGCGCATGGGATCGCCTGGCTTGCGACCTATGTCGAGGCGATCCGCCAAATGACGGCATACGCGAGCCGCATGGGCGAAGAGAGACGTTTTGGCGCTGCGGAAGAGCTGCTGACCCGCATCGGCATTGGCGAATATCTCGCGCAGATCCTTGGCGGGATCCCGATGAACCAGGGCGAAATCGTCCGCCTTTCCGACTTCGGCCTCATGGATTCGGAAGTAAAACCGTTCCGTGAGGCGCCCGCCGTCGAAGCATTTCTCAAGTCGGGAAACACAGCCGATAACCGCGCCGCGCTCGCTGCGCTCATTCGCGATGAGCATGGCGGCGTTATCGGCGATCCGGGCCTGGATGAGACATTCGACGCCATCCGCGCCGAAATGCGGCGCTTCGCAGACGCGGAAGTCGTCCCTCATGCTCAGGGTTGGCACCGCGCTAACGCCTATATCCCGCTGGAAGTCATTGTGCGCCTTTCCGAGATGGGCGTGTTCGGGCTCACGATCCCGGAAGCCTACGGCGGCATGGGACTCGGCAAGGTGGCCATGTGCGTGGTCTCGGAGGAACTGTCGCGCGGCTATATCGGCGTGGGTTCGCTCGGAACCCGCTCCGAGATCGCCGCCGAGCTGATCGGCCTCGGCGGGGCTGAGGAGCAAAGGACGAGGTATTTGCCGAAGATCGCGAGCGGCGAGATCCTGCCGACTGCGGTCTTCACCGAGCCCAATTTCGGCTCCGACCTCGGGTCACTACGGACGCGGGCCTTACGCGACGGCGACGCTTACGTCATCAGCGGAAACAAGACCTGGATCACCCATCCCGTCCGCGCAGACCTCATGACGCTGCTTGCCCGCACCGACCCGAATGAGCCCGGCTACAAAGGTCTCTCGATGTTCCTCATCGAAAAGCCGCGCGGGACGGACGCCGACCCCTTCCCGGCCCCCGGAATGTCGGGCGGAGAAATTGAGGTCCTCGGCTACCGCGGCATGAAGGAATATGAGATCGCATTTGACGGGCTGCGCGTTCCCGAAGAGGCGCTGCTCGGCGGCGTCGAGGGACAAGGTTTCAAGCAATTGATGGCGACTTTCGAATCGGCGCGCATCCAAACCGCCGCGCGCGCCGTCGGCGTCGCGCAATCCGCGTTTGAGCTCGGGCTGCGCTACGCGAAGGAGCGCGTCCAGTTTGGCAAGCCGCTCATCGATTTCCCTCGCGTGGCGGACAAACTCGCGCTGATGGCGACGGAAATTCACATCGCCCGGCAGATCACTTATTTCGCCGGCCGCGCCAAGGACGCAGGCCGGCGCTGCGATCTCGAAGCCGGGATGGCGAAGCTCTTGGCGGCGCGGGTGGCGTGGGCCGCGGCGGATAACGCTCTGCAGATCCACGGCGGCAACGGCTTTGCGCTCGAATATCCGATCTCGCGCGTCCTGTGCGACGCGCGTATCCTCAACATTTTCGAAGGCGCTGCCGAAATTCAAGCGCAGGTGATCGCGCGCCGGCTGCTCGAGGAGAAGGCGGACGGCGCGACCGTGGACGCATGACGCTAGACCTCATGTTCGCGGGCCCCGGCACGGTGGCCCGCCCTTTCGTGCAGGTAAGAACGAGGGTTGCTCGGGCACGCCGAGCCTTAGCCTCATGCACGCAGGGCGGACCATGGGAAGGCATGGCGAAGTTTTTGTGGCTTTTGACGTCGCCAAGAAGAAGCACGCCGTGGCGATCGCAGAAGGCGGCCGCAGCGGGGAAGTCCGGTTTCTCGACGATGTCGAAAACAGCCCAGGACCGAT